>JBAYFS010000051.1:0-12740 GCA_041667045.1 Elusimicrobiaceae bacterium
CCGGTTTTTTCAATCGCCTCGATATCCTGCGGCTCCTCGACAACGCATAAAAGCGCGGCGTCGCGCCCGGCGTCGGCGCAGATTTCGCACAAATCGTTTTCTGCGTAGGAATAACAGCGGCGGCAGATACGCACGCTGGCTTTAAGCTCGCGCAAGGCGGAAATGAACTCTTCCGCCACAGGCTCCGGCGATTTAAGGAAATAAGCGGCGAACCGCTCCGCCTGCCGCGGACCCACGCCCGGCAGCCTGCGCAAAGCCTTTATCAGCCGGTCAAAACTTTTCACTTTTCCCCGCCCTGCTCAATGCGCACCACCCGTCCGGGAATTATTTTGAGGAGTTTTTTCAGGCTTTCGTCCTCCGCCGACGGCGCGCCCCCGGCGGTGATCTCCTCCCAGTGGTATTCCCCCTCGGCGAAAGGCTTTTCGTCGGTTACGGGCTCGGCGGGCGCATCCCTTTCCGAAACCAGTTCTTCGATATGCTCTTTCTGCTCGGCGGCGGAAACGGAGGTCTTTATTCTTATGTCGCGGCCCGTTATTGATTTCAGAATATCCGAGATGACCGCCGCGCTCCGCTCCGCGGTCTCCGCCTGAAATTTGCTGGAGAAGCAGAAAGTCCATATTTCAGGAGTGAACGTAACCCGACATTTGACCATTATTTCATGCAGCAGGGGATGCTTTTTGGAAAGCCGGTCCAGCAGATTTTTCCAGACCACGCCGTCGGCCAGCCGGCGGTCTGTTTCCTCAAGTTCGTCAGCTATGGGCGTGAAGCCCTGCGGCGCGGCCGGTATGGCTACGGCAGATACGGGACTTAAAGCTTCCGCGCGGCCATTGGCTGCAATGGCGTCCGTATCATGCGCGGAAGCTGACTTAAAATTTCCGGAAGAAATTTTCCCTTCAAGGCTCTCCAGCCTTCTTATAAACCCCTCCACATCAGGCACGGCCTGCATGAGCGTAAACAGCCCCGCTTCGGCCTGGATGAGCGGCGTATCGGAAAAACGCACCTCGTCTGAAACCTTGCCCATCCGGCGCACAAAACCGGCCAAAAAAACAGGAGTCACGTCCCGGACCATATCATCCGCACCGTCGAACGGGGCGCGCCCGTAGCTGAGCTTGAAATAAAAAAGTTCAGCCATCGCGCCTTTTATGTCGCGCAGAAAAGCCATGGGGTCATAACCTTCCGCGCGCACGGTTTCAACCGCGCGGTGCAGCTGGGCTCCGTCGCCTTTAATAAGCGCGCCGCAGGCCATTTTAACCAGTTCCGACGGCATATAGCCGAGCATTTCGGACACCATGCCCCCGCTAATGCGGCCCGTGGCGTAGGAAACGGCCCGGTCCAGCAAAGTCTGCGCGTCGCGCAAGGCGCCGCCCGACGCTTTCACAATCACTTCCAGCGCGGCGTCCTCTATATCGAATTTTTCGTTCGCCGAAATTTCCTTCAGCCTAGCCAGCATATCGGCGTGGTTAATGGCCTTGAACCGGAACCCCTGGCAGCGCGACGTGATCGTGGCGGGCACCTTATGGTATTCCGTGGTGGCCATTATGAAAACCACGTGCGGAGGCGGCTCCTCGATGGTTTTTAACAGCGCGTTGAACGAGGAGTCGGAAAGCATGTGCACTTCGTCTAAAATGAAAACCTTGTAACGGTCCCGGCCCGCGCTTAAAGCCACGGTGTCTATTATTATCTCGCGCACTTTTTCAACCTGCGTGTTGCTGGCGGCGTCTATTTCCAGCACGTCCATGTCGCTGCCGGCGGCGATCTCGAGGCACTGCGGGCATTTCCCGCATGGATTGACCACCGGACCCGTCGCGCCGTTGCCGGTGCAGTTTAAGGCCTTCGCCAGAATTCTGGCGGAAGTGGTTTTGCCGCAGCCGCGCGGCCCGTGGAAAAGATAAGCGTGGGCGATGCGCCCGAGCTTCAGGGAATTAGACAGCGTCTGCGATATGGGGCCCTGGCCCACCAAATCGTCAAAAGTCATCGGCCTGTATTTACGGGCCAGATTAAGGTGTGAAACTTCAGCCATTATAAACTCCTGTGCCTGCGCTCAGCCGGATGGATTTTTCTGCCGTGTCCGGCGGATTTCTTGCGAAAAAACGATACATCTTTAAGCCCGTATTCCCCGCCGCCGAAAACGGCGTACGGGATGAGCCCGCCCGCTACGGCGAGGCACGCCGCCAGGCAGAGGCTGTTGGCCGAACTGAAAACCAGCCCCGCCAGCATGGGCAGAACGCTCAGGAAAAGCAGCGCCGCGCCAACCCTGGCGTAAAAGCCCAGCACGAATAAAACCGAGCCGGCGAAATTCAGCCCCAGCGAAACCGCGCAATACGTTCCGGCAAAAGGGATGGAAACGAAAACCATGGCGTCACGGAACTCGCTGTAATACTTTATCTGGCCCAAAGCCAGCGCCATGAAAGCCAGCCCCACCATCAGGCGCCCGACCAGAAGCGCGGAGGAAGCGGCGGCTCCGCCGCTAAGGTTTTCCGTCTGCTTTTTTATGAAGGATCGCACGGTTATTTCCAATCGGTTTCAGAACTCAGACAAAAACGCCCCGCGCAACATCCGCGGGGCGCTTTAATTCGGTTTCGGTTAAAACTGCAGTCCGGCACCGAGCGTGAACGCGTTGCGTGTTTTCAGCGATTCGCCCGGATCATAGATCTGATATGCCGCCGTAACGTTTAGCATGCTCAGATTCGCGCTTATACCCATCAGGTAATTCTTGGAGTTGGGATAAAACGTCTTATATTGCGTGTAGGTGTAGGACAGGAACGGACTCACCGCCGGTATCATGTTCCAATCCAGCCGGAGGTTCCAGCTCTGATTAACATAACCGCTCTGGTAGGTCATCAGCCCCGGCAGGTCGTTCATATACGGCTGGGGCGATTCAGGCGCGGTTTTGCTGTAGTTCAGATTTTTCATATAGGTTCCGCTCAGCACCGTACCCATTATTTCCACGCCGGCAAAAAGCGACATGTCGGTTTCGTTAATGTCGAGGCTGTCGCCGGTAAGCGGAGCGTAATAGGCGGAAGTGAAGCGGTGCTGGTAATAATGCAGGGAACCGCCCACGTCAATGCGGGTTACGCCGCGCGAGGACTTCGCGCCCGACTCGCGGCTGGGCCCCGCAAGACGGCCCACTTTCCCTTCGGTCGGCGAAAAGGTGAAGGTGACATCCGCCACCCCGCCTTTGCGCGAATACCCGTTCTGTTCCGGAACCCACAGGCCCGTAAGCCCGACGCCGAAATACTGCGTGTCCATCCCGGCGCGCAGGCGGTAGTCCATCATGGTGCTGGAAACGAACTTGTCTTTGAAGGTGTAAACCTGGGGCCGGAGCGAAAAGCCGCTCTCCGTGCCTATTTCACCGAAGAACCTATAGCTCTGGTATTCGTCACTGCCGGAAACCGCGTTCACTCCGCCGTTGAAATAGGCGAAGGAACAGACCGACAGGGCGAACAGCGCCGCCACGGAAAATATCTTTTTCATTTTCTCTCCTTTAAGAGCCGTTACTTTTTCGAGGAACAGCCGCAATCGCATTTGCCCATGGCGCGCAGTTTGGCGTCATCGGCGTTTAAAAACGCGGTGTAGTTGCAGGGTTTGCGGTTTTTCCACGATTTCTTGTGGTAAGCGTAACCCACGATAAGCGGAATCGCGATGGTGGCTTCCGAATAAACCATCTGTTCGTAAGTGGTGTCCACTTTGCCCCAGGAGCAGGCTTCCTTAAGCGTGGAGCCGGAAAGCGCGCCGTCGCGCTCGTCGGCCACGGTGACCTGGATGGCGTATTTGTGCATGGGCACTTCCTTGCCCAGCACGTCGGCGCAGACGACGGTGTCCTGCGTGAAGTTTTTGGGCACGCCGCCGCCGATCATGAACAGGCCGGTTTCACCGGCTTTGATTTTGATTTTGGTCAGCTCGAGGAAATCCTTGGCGGAATCTATGGACATATGGCAGCCTGGGTTCTCCCACTGGTGGAGGACAACGCCGAAACCGGCGGAACAGTCCGAAAACGCGGGCACGAAAATCGGCACGCCTTTTTTGTAGGCCGCGTAAACCACGGAGTTTTTGTTTTTGCCGTGCTTGTCCAGATATTTGCCCATTTCGTAAATTATTTCGCGGGAGGAATAGGGGCGCGGTTCGAGGCTGTCGGAAATTTTATGCATGGTCTCGTCGCAGACGCGCAGTTCGTCCTCGTCAATAAAGGTATCGTAAATGCGGTCAATTTCCAAAGAGCGCAAAACCTGATCGTCAATATTGCGGGAGCGGCCTTTGTAATGCTTAAAGCCGAGGCCCTCGAAGAAATCCTGGTCAACGATATTGGCGCCGGTGGACACGATGGCGTCAACCATGTTGTTGTTTATCATATCAACCACAACCTGCTTAAGGCCAGCCGAGAACAAAGAACCAGCCAGACACAGTATCGTGGACGATTTTTTGTCTTTAAGCATCATGTCGTAAATTTCAGCCGCGCGGGCAAGGTCCCTGGCCGAGAAGGCCATCTCGTTCATAGACTCCACAAGCTTCACGACATTATGTTTTTTAATGTCTATATGCTGGATGGGTTCTTTGAGGTAATCGGATTTTTGCGGTTTCGCCATTTTGCGTATCCTCCTTAAGGATATGATATTGGTTCACATATTATACGAAATGGCGCGCGTAATTGTTAATCACTAAATTGCAGTATTGTTTGAAAACGCCTCATTATGCTAAAGTTTTCCTAGCGCCGTGGTAATATCATTCCAACCGTGCCAGGACACTGATAATGCTCACAAACAGCCCGACAAACATGATCAACCTCGACAGCCTGCTCGACAGCCTCATGCTTATAAATGATATAAGCACCTGCTACACCTCCTCTAACGCGCTGGAGCAGCTGTGCGAATCCGTTCTTGAAAACGCCTGCAGTTTAACCGGTTCCAAACGCGGTTCGGTGATGATTTACGACACCGCTACGGGCGAGCTTGAAATAGTGGCGTCAAAGGGCATCGCATCAAAACCGCTGGAAAACATAAAACTGAAGCCCGGCGAAGGCATAGCCGGCCGCGTTTTCCAGACGGGCGAAAGCATCGTGATCAGCGACCCGCAGAACCATCCGGATTACACCCAGTTCATAGGCGCGCCCGAACAGCAGGAGCCGTTCGCGGCCATTCCGTTTAAAACGCGCGCCAAAACCTACGGTGTGCTGAACCTGCACGCGGCGAATAAAGACAATATCCTTTGCGAATACAACATCAAACTGCTCGCCGTTCTTACCGGCAGGGCCGCGATGACGATAGAAAACATCAACCTTTACCGCACCCTTAAAACTTTTAACATCGAAATGGTGGAAACGCTCACCCGGGTTATTGACGCCAAAGACTCCTATACCCACGACCACGCGGGCCGCGCGCGGCTTAAAGCGCGCCGGATAGCCAAAGCCCTGAACATGACTACGGAAGAGGTGGAGCAGATTGAATACGCAGCTCTTCTGCATGACATCGGCAAAATAGGCGTGCGCGAAACCGTGCTGCTCAAACCCACCCGGCTGACCGAGCAGGAATATGAGGAAATCAAGAAGCACCCGATCATAGGCTATCAGATAATCTCGCCGGTCCAGTTTCTGAGCAAGGTGTCAAAAATGGTGCTTTACCACCAGGAATGGTACAACGGCAAAGGCTATCCATACGGTATTGCGGGCGAGCAAATCCCGCTCGGCGCGCGGATAGTGTCCACCATAGACGCGTGGGACGCCATGGTGTCGGACAGGCCTTACCGCAAAGCCCTTAACCGCGATATCGCCATGGACGAACTTAAAAAAGGCTCAGGTTCCCAGTTCGACCCGAAAATAGTCGCCGTTTTCCTTGAACTCGCCCAGAACAGCTGGCTGGATTCGGAGGAATAATAATCTGCTCTACATTCTGGCAACACCCATAGGCAATTTGGAAGACATCACCCGCCGCGCGCTTGACATCCTGCGTTCGGCGGATGTCATTTTGTGCGAAGACACGCGCATGACGCGCCGGCTTTCCGACGCTTACGGACTCTCCGCCCGCCTGGTCCGCTATAACGAACACAACGACCAGTCGCTGGACTCCTCTTTAAACTTCGTGCGTGAGGCAAAAAACGCCGTTTTAGTGTCCGATTCCGGCACGCCCTGCGTTTCCGATCCGGGCTGGAAACTGGTGGCCGCGGCGCGGAAAGAGGGAATAAAAATTTCGTCCATTCCCGGCCCGTGCGCGGCGGCTGCCGCCATGGCGGGGTCGGGCCTGGGCGGCGGCGGGTTTGTTTTTCTGGGGTTCCTGCCGAAACGCAAGGCGCGCGCGGTGAACGCCGTCAAAAAAGCGCTGGAGCTGGAAAAACCGGTCATTATTTACGAGTCGCCGTTCCGCATAGCGGGACTGCTGATGCTTTTATCCGCGAACCTCCCGCCGGAAACCGAAACCGTGCTGGCCCGCGAACTAACGAAAATCCACGAGGAATGGCTCTGCGGCACGCTGGCTGAAGTTTCGGGAAATATAAAAGCGCGGCAGAAAGTCAAAGGCGAAATCGTGCTTATTCTGCGCGCGACAGACTCACGCAGAGAAGAACCCGCTGACGAAAATGAAGACCCTGATTCTTGATTTTAAAACCGCCCGGCCGCGCGAACTTTTTAACGCCGCCCTGGCGGTGCGCGAAGGCGCGGTCGCGGTTTTTCCGACCGACACCGTGTACGGCATAGGCACCTGCGCGTATGAAAGAAAAAGCGTGCTCCGCATTTACGGCATAAAACAGCGCGACCTGTCAAAACCGCTGCCGGTTTTTTCCGCCTCGCTGCGCGCGGCGAAAAGCGTGGTGGAAATATCGCCGAAAGCCGAACTGCTGGCCGAAAAATTCTGGCCGGGACAGCTGACCCTCATACTTCCCCCTTTCCCCGGAAACGAAGCCTTGGCGCTGGGAACAACCGGCATAGGCATAAGAGTGCCGGAACACGTTTTTCTTTCCGGCTGGCTTGGCGTGATGGGAAAACCGCTGGCGCAGACGAGCGCGAACCTCTCCGGCTCGCCCGCGCTGAAAGACGAACGCGCCATAATCGAGCAGTTCGACGGGCTGGCGGATATCATCATCACCGGCGGCACGCTCGCCGGAACCGAATCCACCGTGCTGGACATGACGGCTGACACCCCTAGCATACTCCGCCGCGGCGCCATCGCCGAACAGGAAATCCTTAACGTTTTAAATCCACGTTCTTGACCGCGCCATTCCAATCAACGAAACGCATTGAGCCGGACACATCGTCAAACAGATAAACTCCGTTATCGGTTGGCACCGTGAACGTATTTTTTCCGTAGTATGCCGTTAAATCCCAGAACTGAACGGTTTTGCCGGCAGCCAAATCGTACTTAAGAAAAATTCCGTCATACTCAACCCACACCATGTAATTTTCGCTGTGCAGGACTATAGGAGCAAAATTATTACGCGTTTTTATTTTTGTATCTTTAAACAACGCCCTAATGTTAATGGGCGGAAGAAAGCGCCCGTCCGCGGTAATAAAATACATGGCCGAATCCGCGCCGTAAACCGCATATTTTACAGAAACGTCGCCTTTCGCGTCGGGCAGAGGACGGCCTTGCGAGTCAAATAACACCCGGGAAGCAACGGGATACGGACGGGAAAGCTGTTCTTCTCCGGCCCAAACCTCTCTTATCTTTCCGTCCGGATATCCAATGACTAAAGAAGCCCTCTTCGGTCCGGTTTCCACCACGCAGGCCAGCAGCGTCGTCTGATTGCCCGCGCTTATGTAGTTAATCGCGGAATGATGCACGTCTTTGCCGGGCAATTTCCAATGAACTGTTTTGCCGCCGGCGGGTTTGCGGACAAAACCGGCGAAATCCGCGTCGCGCGCGGTTTCCGAATCGGCGCGTTCAATTTCGTTTTGCGGGGCAAGATTTTCTCCCATAACTTTCCAGAGCAATGGTTCGCCGGGAATTATGCGGGCGGCAACATAAACGCCGTTTTCCCATTTCCTAAGGCCGATTTTCCCGTCAACGAGACTAAAAAACAGTGTATAACCGTACGGCACGGACATTATTGTTTCAAATTTTCCGTCAAGCCCGCCATGCAGGACTTTGCAGTCGAACTTCTCCTGTACCAGCAACCAGATGGAACCGTCCGTGTCCCAGTGGAGATCCAAAATACTTTTTTCAGAAGGTCTGAGTACAATATCAGACAACTCGCCCGTGGCTGCGCGAAGCGCTTTCGCCTTGACGCCGTTTACCCACAACAAATCTCCGCCTCGCGACATAAGAAAAACCCCGTCGGTCTTACGCAAGTAGTCCTTGCTGTCACAAAACACGAACAACCTGTGATATGCGGTTTTAAGCCTGGCGTATGCGTAACCGCCGCCCATAATCTGCCCGGCCAGCAGGCAAAGAGTAAGCAAGGCAAGGGAAATAACTCCCATATGCCGCGCACGGCCAGCCTTTTTCACAAAAACAATGAAAGAAGCAACCGTGCCCAGCACCGCGCACAGCACCGTCAATCCGTAAATTATTGCCGTATCATGCACAAGGTATATATACGGATAAAAGGCACCCACCACAAACAAACCGGCGAACACCAGACCCATAAGTCCGCCAAAAAATCCGTTTCGGGAAATATAGGCGAAAATGAAAGCCACCGCCGCCGCGTAAAGCACGGGCACATAAAGAACCCAGATGCCCAGGAACCAATACTCCTTCGCGCCAGTCACAAGCGCGGCGGCGCTCATCACGCAGGCAAGCAAAGCCATATGCGCCGCCACGGCGCAATAGGAAGCAAATATTCGCCCGCCGTGGCTTATGGGCAAAAGATTCTCGGCGTTTTCGGCCAGTTCCGCGCGCAGGCCCGCGCCCGCGTTACCACCCAGAATCAAGCCGCTAAGCGCAAGCCCCGCCAAAGCCCAGAACATAAACAACGCGTTAAACGCGTCCGCAAGTTCGGCGCGCCATAACGCCGAATACATAAACGCCAGCGGCAACGAAACCAGAAACGCGGAAACCAGCGCGACGAAAACCAGCCGATTCTTCCGCATTTCCAGTTTGATATAGCGACCCAGAATGATTTCATGCGTCACATAATTTTCAATCATACAGTTCCACCTTGGCTACGGCACCGTTCCAATCCACAAAATGCAGCCTGCCGTTGTCATAATCAAACAGATAGAATCCGTCTTTCACGACAAAATACCCGTTCTCGCCGGAGCAAATCGCCGTCAAATCCCAGTATTTTTCAGTTTTTCCTGCGGCGGCATTGTATTTCACCAGCGCGCCGTTCATATATAACCAAACCAGCGAACCTTCCGCGTGAAGCAAAGGGCCGTCGCCGTTGTAACTGAGCCGCTGATATCCGGCCATTTTTTTACCGCTGAAAACTTTTTCCACGTCCACCGGCGGAAGGAACTGTCCGTCTGCGATAATAAAATGAAGGATAACCCCTCTTTCATAAAAAACATATTTAATGGAAATGTCACCCTTCGCGTCAGGTAAGGGATTCCAGTGCTCGTCATAATCGCGGGCAAACGAAACGGAATAGGGGATGGAGAGGGCCCTGCTTTCCAGCATGGTTTTTACCTTCCCGTCAGGATAGCAAAAAACCAAAACCTTTCTCCCTTTTTCCAGCTGCACCGAAGCAACGATCAGAAATTGATTATTCACGCTAATCCAATCAAGCGCCAGCCCGCCATAATAACCAGTCGATATTTTGCCCGGCAGTTTCCAATGGATTGTTCTACCTTTTGGCAGGATGCGCGACACTCCCATAAGGTCATCATCAGGCTTGATGTTAAAAGCGGCAAGGAATTTCTTCTGCCACCCGTTTATTTCCATTTTTGTCCACTCAAACGCCTTGCCCGCCTCCAGCGGCGAAATATACCATGAACCATTTTCCCGTCTTCCGACGCTCACCTTTCCGTGAATAACCATTAGATGAATGGACTTGTCGTCCAAACCGGTCATCACCGTTTCAAATTTTCCGCCAGACACGCCGCGCATAATTCTGCGCCCTAACTTTTCATCCCTCAAAATCCACACGACATCTTTATCACAAATCGCATCGGCAATATAATCGCCGCCCTCCCAGTCAAAATAGCTCCACTGAAAAGTTTGGGCTTCCAGCACTGGAACAGCCTTTAGGCCTGACACCAGTTTTAAATCTCCGGCGCGCGAAGCCACGAAAATGCTGGAACGGGTCGCGTAAAAAGCCTTAAAAAATCTGTGCGTTTCCTTCTCCGCCACATAGAAAACATAGCCGACGGAGAAAAACTGCCCGAGCAGGAGGCAAACGGTTATTGTCGTAACGAAAAACAGGCCGGCGCGTTCCGCCCTGCCGGCATTTTTCGTCAGCAGAATGAAAGCGACTACCGCGCCCGCTATTCCCGCCGCGGCCGCGCCGGGCGCAAGAATGAATGGGTTTATCAACTTACTCAAATACCAAGGCAAATAAGCACCCAAACCAAACGACCAGCCAAACACAACGCCTATAAGCCCGCCCAGGAATCCGTTTCGGGAAACATAGGCGAAAATGAAAGCCACCGCCGCCACATAAAGCGCAGGGACATACATCAGCCACAAAACCCCAGTCGTTTCCAAAACGTTCAAACCGATAACCGCCGCGATTGCATTTATCAGCAAAACCAGAAAAGCGGCATGCGCCGCCACAGCCCCGAATGCGGCGGCAAGCCGCGCGCCGTGGCTTATCGGCAGAACTATTTCGGCGTTTTCGGCCGCTTCCGCACGCAGGCCCGCGCCGGCATTGCCGCCCAAAACGGCGCCGCAAACGCTAAGCCCGGCAACAGCCCAAAAAAAGATAAACGCGGCAAAAGTGGGCTCAAACAGCTGCCGGTTGCTTCCATAAATATACGGCGCCAGCAATGAAACCAGAAACGCGGAAACCAGCGCGATGAAAACCAGCCGGTTCTTGCGCATTTCCAGTTTAATATAACGGCCTATCATGCGCCGAGGTCCGAAATTATCCATTATTTTCCCCGGTAATTTTAAGAAGCATTTTCATCGCGGTATCCACCGGCAGCGGCGCGGAGTTTATGTTTTCCAGAACGCCGGACCCGACGGCTTTGTCAAACTCACCCTTCGTAAACACCGCTATTTCAACAAGCGGGCCTTCCTGGTTTATCAGCACGGTTCCGGCGGGTAATTGAACTCCGGCTTTCAGCCGGGCGGTAATCTGGCGCGCTTCCGTTTTTAAATTTGCCATATCGTAGCGCGCGGCGAAAACGCCGCCGGCAAGCACCCACAATTCATCCAGCACGCCCGCCAGCTCCTCCATGCGGTGGTTAGCCACAAGAATGGTCTTGCCGGAACTCTGCAATTCCTCTATCATATGCGACAAAAGCTCGTCGCGCACCAAAGCGTCCAGGCCGGAGGTGGGCTCGTCTAAAAGCAGAACGGACGGCTCGTGCGCCACCGCGCACACCCAGCCTATTTTGCCAAGCGTGCCTTTGCTCGCGCCTTCAATTTTGCAGTTTAAATCCAGTGAAAGCTTTTTCGCTATTTCCCCGGTGCGGGCCGGATTCCAGTTTTTAAAGAAACCGGCGCGCAGGGCGAAAACGTCGCCAACTGTCATGAAATTATGGAAAACCGGCCGCTCCGGCACATAACCGGTAAACTGGCGCAGCAGGCCGCTCCCGTCGGGGCTGAGGCCGTTTATTTCTATCCGGCCAGAATCGGCATCAATAATATCCAGCATGGTTTTAAAAAGCGTGGTTTTGCCTTCGCCGTTGCGGCCCAAAATTCCGGCCACTTTGCCTTTTTCAAGCCGCACCGTCACGCCGCGCAGAACTTTTTTCGCGCCGAACGAGCGGGTTACGTTTTCTAACGCTACAGAGATATCGGTCATTTTTCCTCCCCTTTAGCCTGCGCAACCGCGCCATCAATTTCTACCCACGGCAATCCGCCGCGCCGTGCGAGTTTCACGGATTCCAGAAAATCGGCGCGCGCACCAGCCAAACCGTCTTTCACCAAAGCGGGCGCGCTTTCGGAAACATAATTTCCTCCGCCGCGCCTGGAATCCAGAAAACCTTCCTGAGCCAGCTCCCGCAACGCCCGGGCAACCGTGTTAGGATTGATTTTAAGGCTCACCGCAAGACTCCGCACGCTGGGCGCCTGATCGCCGGGCAGTAAAAGCCCCTTCGCCACAAGCCCTTTTATTCCTGCTTTGAGCTGGTCATATAAAGGAACAGTGGAATTGAAATCCATTTCAATCATAGTGTACTAGAAGTATAGTACAGCATTACAGTTTTGTCAAGACCCCCTGCAACTGTCCTTTGAAATTAGGGAAAAAATATCTATACTCATAATGTAGCAACAGAATTTTGGAGATTACTACCATGTACGAAACCATAAAAAAGCAGGATCCGCAGGTTTATGCGGCTATACACTCGGAAGTTTTAAGGCAGCAGGACAAGCTGGAACTTATCGCCTCGGAAAATTACACCTCGCCCGCCGTTTTGGAAGCGCAGGGCTCGCTTTTGACGAACAAATACGCCGAGGGTTATCCCGGCAAACGCTATTACGGCGGCTGCGAATATGTGGATATAGTGGAACAGCTCGCCATTGACCGCGCCAAAGAACTTTTCGGAGCCGACCACGCGAACGTGCAGCCCCACTCCGGCACGCAGGCAAACATCTGCGCCTACCTCTCGCTCATTAAACCGGGCGACACCGTTATGGGCCTTAACCTTTCACACGGGGGGCACTTGTCGCACGGGCATCCGCTTAATTTTTCCGGCAGATATTTCAACATCA
>JBAYFS010000052.1:0-12520 GCA_041667045.1 Elusimicrobiaceae bacterium
ACCGGACGATAAAGCCCACTTTTCAGACCGCTACCGCCTGCTTGCCGGTCACTTCGGCTTTGACTGCGGCAACCAGATGCGGCTCGCGCCGGCCCCGCAGGCCCGAACAAAAGCGGACGAAAAAGCGCGCGAGTTTGATATAACGACAACATCTTTCAATGTCTGCGTGCACCCCGGCAATTTCAGAAAAAGAGAACACCGCTGGCCTGAAGATAATTTCATCGCGCTGACGAAACTGCTTTTAGCTGAGCCGGACGTCCGTGTTTTCTATTTCTCCGGCCCGGGCGAAGACGCGCATGTAATAAAAATGCTGAAAAGCCTCCCGGCGGGCAGAATAACCCTTATAAAAGCCATGAATCCTGCGGTGTGGGCCGCGCTTATGACCCGTTTTGACATCATGATCGTCAACGCCACCGCCACCATGCATATCGCCGCGGCGATGGACGTGCCGTTTCTGGGCTTTCACTCCGGCTACAGCTGGCGCTGCTGGCGGCCTTTAACCGGACTGTGCGACAATATAAACTCCGGCGACTGGGACTCCTGCCGCATTATCCCAGTCGAAATGGCTCACCAAAAATATGCGGCGTTGAAAACGCAAATTCTTGCGCGAAAATAAATCAGTGCATTGATTGTGATACTTTTACTGTTTGTCGCATAGTATATTGTGGAGAGCGACAATGGATTTTCCCCAAATTTATGAGGAGTATTTTGACCGAATTTACGCGTATATTCGTTGCCGCGTCAATTCCGTCTGCGCAGCCGAAGACATTGCGATGCAGGTATTTAAAAACGCGTACAAAAAATCCGCGCAATACGATTCCGCACGCGGGAATATAGCCCAGTGGCTGTTCGGAATTGCACGCAATGAAACAAACTATCATCTGAGAATGGCGGTTTTGCGCACCTTTTTCCCACTGGATATTTTTGACAGCGACATAGCCTCAACGGAAACAACGGTATTAGACGCGTTGGTTGCGGAAGAGGACATTTTAAAATTGAAATCTGCGCTGGAAGTTCTTAACACAAGGGAGCGTGAGTTGGTGACTTTGAAATTTTATTCTGAACTGAACAACAGGGAAATAGCAAAGCTGACCGGATTGGGCGAAAGCAACGTCGGCACAACTCTTTGCCGGGCTATGGCGAAACTAAGACAGACATTCGGGAGGACTGATGAAAACATGTAAAGAATCCCAAGAACTCAAAAAGTTTGCGGCTGAAGCCGCAAACTCCAATCCCTCCGACACACGGCACAACGAGCGAATTGTCTCTTTGTTCCTAAATGCGGATTTTGATCCTAAAGACAAAATAAAAAACCGCATATTTCAGAAATTAACCAGGCAAAACTGCGCAGAAACAAAAGCTTATCCGTTCAGTTACAAAATCTTGGCCGCAACCGTACCGCTTGGCATTGCCGCGCTTGTGATGCTTTGGCATCCGATTCATAAGTCAACCCGCTATTTGCGGCCCGCAAACTGTTACGCTTATTATAATTTCCCATCAACTGGCGCAGAAGCGATGCTCCGTATTAACGAAACACCAACGGACTGGCTGGCCTATTACCGTTTCCCAAACCGGCCGCGTCCGTAGAAAAAATGTGATACTTTCCCACAATTCCCATAACTTAAGCTAGAGGTGTCCATTATGAAAAAAGTAATTATTACACTAACCGTATTAATGTTAATGGTTCCGCTGGTTTCCGCTGTCGAAAATGTCTTGGTGTCAAAACAGACAGACTCCACGAAAACATCCGCAGTGGAAAAAAAGAAAACACCTGTGTTGACGGACATATTACCGCAGATAGATAAGATAGAAAGAAGAAATATCGATATAGACACAATGTATTGGGCATGGCGCATAACGGACCTGAAAGACATTAACTACAAACAATTGAAAACTGATTCAAAAGATTGGATAATGACACCGGAAACAAAAAAATTGTTCTTTTCTAAGTTGAAAAAAATTCTGGACGCCAAAACAAGCCGCCGACTTACGAACGCGGAAATGGAACAATACGACAACAGTTTGGAGCAGATAAAAAATCTTCTCTCTCCGGCAAGAAAAGACACCGAACTGATAGATAGACTATCCGTAGATTACTGCGTAGAATTGGAAAGCCGCTATTGGGCAGGCCTGATACAAGCAGGCCAAAAAAGCATCTTGGAAGACATGAAAAACCAGCCCAATAAATCAGCCATCCGCAAAGAAATAGAAGTAAAAATAATCGAGAAATTGGAAAAGGATAACGCGCCGCTTACTGAAGAAGAATCATATAAACTGGACGCATGCATCGAAAAACTCTCAGGCATGTAATGCCGCGCATTATTGAAAGAACGGGGCGCCGGCAGTTTACCGGCGCCCCGTTCTATTTTTGAAACACGCAAAGCTAGCTGCTATGTAAAGCTGCACTTAAAGATAAATATTGCTCAAGAGAAACCGTTTCGGGACGCGCGGATGGATCAATGCCCGCGCCTTCCAATACCGTCTGAACGGAAGGTTTGTTTAAATCCAGCGTATTAGAAAGAGAATTTAAAATAGTTTTCCGCTTCTGGGAAAACGCGGCTTTTATCGTTTTGAAAAACACAGCTTCTTCGTCCGCGTTTTTAAAAAACTGCTTTTCCAGTTTCACGAATTCCACCACCGCCGAATCCACCTTTGGCGGAGGGCAGAACATTTTCCGCGGCACAAACGCCACCCGGCGGACCGAGGCGCGGCTCTGGGCGCTCAGGCTTAAAATGCCGTATTCCCTTTCGCCCGGAGGGGAGACAATCCGGTCGGCCACCTCTTTTTGAAACATCAGAACCGCCGCTTTAAACCTGGGCCAGGCGAGAATTTTCTGAAGAATCGCCGTGCCCGTGGCATACGGCAGGTTGCTGACAAGGAGAATATTCCCCGGTTCCGGAAACGCCTTATCCAAGTCCAGTTCAAGAAAATCCTGATTTATTATTTCAAAAGGACGGGGCGCCGGGAATTTGCCGTTTAAATGCGCGACCATCTCAGGATCTATCTCCACCAGCGTTAATTTGCCCTCACGCCCTTCAATGAGCGCGCGGGTAAGGAAACCCTTGCCCGGCCCTATTTCTATCGTACGGGCGCAATCCTGATGTTTCGCGCAGGCCTGCGTGATTTTGTTCACCGCGGCGTGGCTGATAAGAAAATTCTGGCTGTATTTCGGCATTAATCCACCGTTGAAGGGCTGGTCAGCCATTTAAGATTTTGCGTGGCGATCTCGTTTTCCGGATCGGTTTTCAAAGCGGCTTTGCAGGCTGCTATCGCGGCTTCCTCATCGCCCATTTCAATGTAAGCCACCGCCTTGCCCAAAAACGCGTTCGTGCCGCCGCCTAGTTCGGCGGCGCGGGAAAATTTCTCCACCGCCGCGTCGGATTCGCCCAGAATAACGTGCCCCAGTCCGGCGGTAATCCAGAGCTGTGCGTCCCTGGATTTAGGCAGTTCCTTGTCAATTTCCGAAACAGCTTCGCTAACCAGCTCAAGCCACGAGGAACCCATAACCCAAAGCCCCATGTCGTTGCCGACCACGCGCGGATTATAGGTGACTTTTGCGTTTCTGTTCTGGTTCCTGCCGGGACCGGAAGCAGTCCCCGCCGCGCCCTGATCGGAACCGCCCGCGCCGCCGGAAGCGGAGCCGGGTTTGCCCGCGTCTATATTAAGCGCCATGCGCATGTTGCCGTCGGCCGGCACTTCGGCAAGCGACTGTTTAAGCTCCGATAAAACGGAATCTATCATTTTGCGCCGCGTCTGCGGATCGGAAGCCGGAATCGCATACTGCCGCTTAATGGACATGGCGGCGGGTTTTTCGTCCATGCTGTCCTTCAAAGCCTGGCCGAGCGAGGAACGCTTTTCTGTTTTGTCCGCTTTAACCAGCTTAAGCGGGGCCTTGGGAAGATACACTATTTCCGCCTGCACGTTCACTTCCTGGTTTAACGGAATGCGTTCCAGATTCTTTTTCAGCGAGTCCACAGGGCTGCTTTTTTTCTGCTCGCTCTCGTTTTTCCGCTCGTTTTGCGCGGAATTCGCGCCCGCGCCGGATTCGAGTGTGTTCTGTTTCCCGTCTCCGCTCTTGCTGCCTGAATAGGCGAGTGAAAGCGCGATGCCGTCTTCCTTGCTGTTCGGCATAAGGCTGAACGCCTGCTCAAGGACATCCTTTGTATCAGCACTTTTGCCGTTTTCCGCCAGCGCTTTGGCGTAGCGGAACCTGGCTACGGAATCGCGCGGTTTTATTTTAACGGCGCGCCGGTAAAGGCTGAGCGCGTCCTTGAATTCCTTGTTCCGCTCGTGGAGAGCGGCAAGCTCAAGCATGGCGTCCTCGTAATCGGGATAAAGGCTTATCGCCGCGCGGAAAGACTGCATGGCGTCGTCTTCCATGCCCAGCCTTGTCTGCAAAAGACCCAGCTGATATCGGTAAAGAGGGTGATTGGGCTCCAGCAGAACGGCCCTTCTGAAACTGTCCAGCGCGTCGCTGAAGCGGCCCAGCGATTCATAAATGGAACCGATGTCCATGTGCACATCTGAGCGGTTGGGCTCGTAAGTTGCCGCCGCGAGGAATGATTTTAAGGCTGACTGCGCGTCGCCCTTCCAAGCGTGCGCTATACCCATAAGCTGGTGCGCCTGCGCGTTTTTGGAGTCTATTTTGAGCGCCTCGTCATATTCCGTCATCGCCTGGTCAACCTGGCCCAGCCAGTAAAGCGCGGAGCCCAGCATAACGTGCGGCCACGGTTCGTGGGGATTTTCAACAGCCGCTTTGCCGAATTCGCGCGAAGCGTTCTGATACTGGCCCCTCTGCATAAACTCCATGCCCTTGCGCAAATTCCTGTAGGACTGCTGTATCATTATCCTGTCCCACATCGTCTGCGTGCCGGGGAATTGGGCCGAAGGAGACGCGCCCGCGAAAACTAAGGCGGGGAAAACGGCGGGGATTAAAAAAAGCAAAAACAGTTTCCGCATAATTATTGCAATAAACTCTATATATGATAGAAAATATCTCGCGCAACAGAAACAGGCAGAATAGAAAAAGCCGGACGGCTAGTGCCGCCCGGCTTTTCATCCATTAAAACTTTTCGTTATTTGCCGGCAACTTTCGCCTTTGTGTCCGGCGTTTTGCCAACGCCGACGTCGTCCGTGTTCGCGCCCTTGGAAAGCATCGTAATCTTGCTATCCATCGTCCGCTTAAACTCGGCGTTCAGCGCCGCCTGGTCGGCAACCTTGTTGCGCAAGTCATTTGTAGCAGACTTAATTTGGCTCTTTTCCTGCCCGGTCATCCGAAACAGTGTCTGCAGATAGGTGCTAGTATTTTCCTTGTTCGGGTCGGCGAACTTGGAACTGAAAGCCTGCAATTCTCCGGTCCGGCACATATTCGAGGGATAATCGGTAGCCGTCAAATCATCCACCCTCTTTTTATCCGCCTCGAGACCGTTGGTCTTGTTCACAAGGCCGGAAAGAGTGGTGTCATTTTTTGTTTTGGTGTCAGCCGGAGCGAGAACACCTAACAGGTCAGTTTCAAAAGCATTTACACCCGCGGACATGGTTCCGGGATTGCCGGATTGAAAAGCGCTGGCAATCTCCGTTATCTTGCCTGCCGCATCCGTGGACATTTTCTTACCGTCATTGTTATACTTTTTGGTGTAACTAATGCCGTTGGCTACGACCATTCCGCTGAGGTTTTCCTTTTCCTGTTTCAAAGTTTCGCGGATAGCTTTCTGCAGCAGTTCCGCTTCCGAAACCTTTTCCGTGTCAAGAGACTCGAAGGAGCAATTCGTTTTTGAGGCAGCGCACTGACGGTTAAGTTCCGCGACCTTAGCGTTCATGGAGGCGGCTTCATCTTTCGGCGCCGCAACGTTGATGGAATCAAAATCCGCCTGAAGATTCGTCAAGTCCTTGTCAAAGGAATTTTTCATTTCCTCGATCATGCTGATATTGCGGGGGAGATTCTGCTGTCCGCTGAAAAGCTCGGAATATTTCGTGTTCACCTTCTTCGCATAAGTCACCAATTCCGTGCAGGACTCCGGAACCTTACCCGCCCCGGTCATCGCACTTATCGCGTCGCGGCATTTTGAAATGGAACCAGTAAGCAAATTCCTGTCCGTGGAAGCACCGCTTAAAACGGCATCAACATTTCCGCCGGCGGGAGACTGCGAAGGTGCGTCAGGCTTCGGCCCGGAACTGCTGCCGGGATCTTTATCTTCGGAGATTGTGCCGCCCTTGTCCTTGCATTGCTCAACGTACTTCCAATAACCGTTATCGGCGCGGGAGATACCATGCCCGGTCTTATCCAGATCAATAGGGCAGAAAACCCCGTCCTTAACACAATATGCCATGTCGCTGGCTCCGCCGCCGCCAAACATGTTTCCGACACTGGCGCTTATGGCGCTCCCTACAGGCTTGGTAACAGCCTCAACCCCGGTTTTGACAAGGCCCATAGGCAGTTCCACTTTCCAGAATTTTTTCCAAGCCAGTTCGTTTTCCTGTTCCGCTTTGGCGCGAGCTATGCGCAGTTCCTCTTCAAGCGAATTCTTGCGGTTTATATTGCTTTTTCCCTGCATGGAATTACCAGCTCCGCCTTTTACGGCCTGGCCCGCGTTTGAACCCAAACCACCGAACGCCAATGAGTTGGTGGGAACCCCAAAATCGGAATCCTTTGCGGCTTTGTCAAGGGAACGGACGGCACTGCCCAAATTCATATTATCGCCGATGCTGCCAGCTTTCGCCTTGAGCGCTTCATAAGCGCCGTTGCTGCTGACCTTGTCGCCGCGCGTGGAAACGCCTTTATATCCTTTCATGGCTATGGGGTTTACCATATCGCTGGAAACACCCTGGCCCGGCCCTTTCTGCGCGGAACTTAAAATCTGGCCTTTGGCCTGTCCGCTTATGCCGCTTCCTCCGCCGCTTACACTGTCAAGGCCGCGAATGCTGCCCATCATTCTGGGAACTATCGCCGGAGTCATGGCTTCTCCCACGGCTCTGGCGGCCATAGGAGCCGCGCTTGCCACCGCGTCACGAAAATCATTTTTCGGAGCGGGAGCGACACTGGCCGAGGCCGCTTCAACTTCCGGATCCTTGTCGCCCGCGCCGATAATAAGCGACAGCGGATCGCGCACGCTCAGCGGCGTGACCATATCGCCTTCGGCTCCGGTTCCGCCCGGAGCAAATCCGTTAAGGCCCGGCTCGAAAAGCTCGCCGGAAGAACCTGTCTTGTTGGCGTAAAAACCAGGTTTAGCGGAACCGCTGCCTTCCTGAGGAGGCGCGGACATATAGTGCAGCCCCACGGGCAAAAGCATCAGCGAACCGATGGCGCCCGCAGCGAGAGCCATCTCTTTGGACGTAAATTTCTGAACCCGCCCTATCAACCCGCCCAGGCCTCCGAAACCGGACCTGCCTGATACGGCTGAAGTGCTTTTGACTTTAGGCATGCGGGCTAAAATCGAGTCGGTTTTGCGGCTTGGTTTCTGTTCTTTCGCGCCGCTGACTTTCAGCATATTGCCGTCAGACGTGCCCACCAAGCTTATGGGGGGAAGATTTTGTTCCGTGGTTTTAAGTTTCCGTTTCATATGGCCTCCGCGCGTTATACACGCAGTTCTCCGGCGAAATTATAATAAATTTCCAGACAGAGCTCGCAAACACCTTAAGATATATGCAGGGCATGCAACTATGCAGACCTCATATATCATGCGCGACTTGTTTATGTAACATCAGCTAACAGCAAATCCTACTCCATCTATCCTACAGTTTACCTGGTTCAGCCCCGGTGGACAAGGGACTGTAGACCTATTAGCGTCTAGGCCTAAGGACCTATTTCAGGCTTTCCTTCCGTCGGAGCGATATTTTGAATTTGTTCCGTTCCGGCGCTTTGCTCCGGCGCGGCATTAGCCGCCGGAGCCGCTATACCCAGAACCTTTTGAAGTTTTGACTCGGCCTCGGCGCGCACACCGCGGACCAAACTGGTGTTTGACACTTTAACCGTTGAAACCACATTCCCGCCGATAAGAAAAATTCCGCCAGCCATAACCGCAAACCCTGCCGCCGCCCAGCCTGGAGCCAGAATGTTAACCGCCGCCATAACCGCAAGCGCGGCGCCTGAAACGGCGCAAAAAAGCGCAAACCCGGTCAGCACAAAGCAGGAATACGAATCGGGCCGAGGCAGAAGCATAGCGTCATATCTGGCGCTTTGTCCGGACATATAATTCTGCCCGCACGCGGATGTGAGAATCCTGGCGATTTCGTCCCGGCGTATGCTAAGTTCCTTCAAGCGAAGCACCCCGGCGTTCCAGCTGTAAACCCGTTCATCACAGCAGCCGGAAGGCTGTTTTCCCAAAAGATTGGAAATAATGTTCATATCATGGTCAATTTTATCCATGAACGCGCTATTGTACATGTGCGCCGCCGAACACGCCTGCTGAGCCTTTAGCTGTTCCGACATATCGCGATAGCGGACCGCGCCGAGTTTATCCAGATTGTCAACCGGCACTGGCGTTATGACGGAAACGGGATTCACTCGCTCGCTGTCCGGCATGGCACTGTCAAACACCAGGCCTGCGTAATAGGCGGCTTTCTGGAAATCCTGCGTATCCGATGCTTTGGCGCCCGTGGTGTAAGCGTCGGTAAGCTGGTCAACGGTCTGAAAAACAGGATTGCTTTTATTAGGATTGCCGGCGTCCGACACAAAGGCGTTGATCTGTTTTTCAGAGAACAAATCCCCCGCCCCGGAACGCGCGGAATTTGTCAGCATTTTGTCTCCGGCGGTGTCGGCAAGCCGGCTTGGCACGGGCGACACCGCGCCCGGTTCCAGATTACCGGGATAAGGACCGGCGTCGGCTTTTTCCTCTCCGAAAAAATCCGCAAAACCTTCCCCGCCGGCACGGCCCGGGCCGCTGGTAAGAGGCACCGGCGGAATCTGCCTGGAATTAGGCGAAGCATCGTCATTTTTAGCGGCAGAAACCGGAACCCTGGCCTCAAATAATTCTTTGCCTCCGGAAACCAAAGCGGATGGATCTATCCCGCGCAAATTATCACCGGACGGAAGCTTTTCTATTTTTACGTAATCGGATTGTTGGAAACTTTCACGTTTCTGGGCGGGGAAAACCCTGTTTTTCACCCAGTCATACGCCAGCCACAGCGGCGCGGAAGCCAGCACGGACGCCGCCGCAAGCAAAATCACCAAGGAAACTGTTTTGCGCGTTTTGGTTCCGGCCAGAAAAAATATGAATCCGTTTCGTGTCACCGTTAGCTCCGTCTATTATAATACCTCATTTAGGACATTCTTAAAACCGGTAAACTCAAGCACCCAAATAAGAAGGGAGGCCGAAAAACGGCCTCCCTAAACTTTGGTTTATCCGGAGAAGGGACGGTACTGCCCCGGATAAACCGATCTCTGTTCACGAATAATCAGTCAGCCCTCTAACCCCCGGAACTGTTACTCGCATGATACAGTCAGGCAGAAATCCGCTTTCAAAAAAACATTAACCTAAAAACGCGCTTATAAGCGCAACACCAGCGGCAAGCGCGGCGCCTACAATAGCCAGCGTGAAACCAATCGGCCCGCACACATACGCCAAGGCCGCGAAAATGGCGATCAATACCCCTGCTATGCCTATGCCCGCGCCAATGGTAGCCTGATCGCTGGTCATAGCCACAATGGCACCGATAATGGCGGTCATTATGCCCAGAATCAGAGTCAATATCAGCAGGGGAATGCAAACTGCGCCATCCCAGGCCTCCGCCAAAATGGGCCCGATAATCGGGATACCGCGCAACGCTTCCCTAATCATAACAGCAATACCCAGCAGAATAATGGATATTATTGCCAACACCAAAAGCACCATTGCCATTATCGTCAAAGCTGACCAAGGGCTGTCCTCTCCGCCCTCGGATGATTCGGGCGTGGTGGCTTCATCGGAAGTTTCCGTAGTGGAAAACGTTGTGGTCGCGTCATCAAGGCCCTGCACACCCGTAACGACCCCGCCGCTGCCGCCTCCGCCGGATCCCGTGCTACCCGCTCCGGCTCCCGTTCCCGCCGCGCCGGGCACCTCTTCAACGTTTCCGTCCCCGGTGCGTCCTTCCCAGGCGTCTTCAACCCCGCCGCGCACGGAATCGTTTCTGGAAGTGTCCATCTTAGAGAGCGAAGATCTTATGCCTTTGGCCTGGCCAAGTGCGCTGTTCGAACTCACCTTGTCGCGCTTAACCTCTTCCTGATAACCGAACCGCTTATTCGCCACCTTGCCGGTTTTGCCCGTATTCAGAGCGCTGCCCATGCCGGCGCCGATAAAATTCATATTCGGCGGCTTAATGGCAGCCGTGTTTTTCAGCCCGCCGGAACCGCCAAAACCGCCAAGCCCCTGGCCGCCGGAATTGGAGATATTGCTGAACGGAGAACCGCCCATGGTATCTTGGAGTTTGGGAATCTCTATGTTGGGAGCCGACACGCCGGGAGGCTTATTGCTCGGATTTTTCCCTTGGGAAGGCAAAGCCTCATTTTCCAGCTTATCGCTGTTGATCTTTACTTCCTTGCTTCGGGAAAGATCTGCCGCATCCAGAAGGGCGCCTTTATTCCGCTCGGAAAACATTTCTATAGACGATTTGGAACTTCCAGCCACCCTGTCCATCGCCGGCACATAACCGCTGCCGTTGCCGGAGTTGCCGTAATAGTTATTATTGTAGCTGCCCAAAAGACCGGACGCCGGTTGCTGAAGCGCCTTCGATTTTTCGGTGAATTTATATATGCTTACGCCGCCGCCCACCGTTACAGCCGTTAACGCCGCGGTAACTATCAGGGTGCCGAGTTTGCCCGCGAAAAGACTTGTCGCCCCGCCGCCGGCGGCGGTCAGGCCGCCGCCTACACCCGCGGTGGTTTTTCCGCCGCCAATAAGCCACGGCAGAAAACCTTTACGGTCCTTGCGTTGTTTCTTTTCGAACTTCGGAATTTTCAATTCCGGCAAATCATTGTTCTGATTTTCGTGCATAAGAACCACCTGCCATTTTCCAAATTAGAAATTATCAGGAACCGCCCATCATGGCGCCTATCACGCAAACAACCGTAGACAGAGCGGCAAGAACACCGGCAATAAGCGCGCCCGCGACACCGACAGCAAACGCCACGACAGCCGCCGCAATCGTAAGACCGGCTGCCAGCATCATAGTCAACCCCTGAGACATCTGGCCCATAGCCATCATGGCTATGCCGAGTATCATCACAAGTGAAGCAATAACTATCGCCGCAATAAGCAATATTTTTGTAATAGGAGTAAGGATTATCGCCGCAAGCGGATTGGAATTGCGGATCATGGCCAGAATTGACAATACAATAATGACAATATTGGCAATTATTAAAAGTATACTCGCCAAAGCCGCGATCATACCCCACGGACTGTCAGCCTCACCCTCGGATGATTCCGGAGTGGTGGTATCATCGGAATCGGTGGTAGCCGTTGTGGTACTGGCCGTAGCCGACGTCCCGCTGCCGGAAGAAGAACCGCCGGAACTGCCGGAACCGCCGGATCCCACAGCCGCGCCATCATCTACCACGGGCATAACGGAACCGGAGGTTCTGCTACCTTCCCAGGCATCTTCAATGGAAGTGCGGCTGGAATCTTCGTCAACGCTTGTCCGGGCGGTACCCATGGAAGCGCCTATTCCTTTAGCCTGCCCGATAGCCTTTTTTGAAGAAAAATCACGTTTGATGGAACCGCCTGTGTTTCTCGCAACCCTTGCCTGTCCCAGCCCGGATGCCGAATGGAAATCCGGCTTTTTGAAAGAGGCCATTATGCCGTTCGAATTAATCCCGCCGCTTAAAGGGCCTCCGAAACTACTCGCAATCCCGTTATTCTGAATAGTCGGCATCGCCCCGCCGGAACCGCCGCCGGAGCCGCTGTCCGAGAACCCGGCCGCACCCATCAGCTGGCTAAGTTTAGCCGGAGCAACTGCATCGGGTGCGCTGTCAGAACTTTTTTTGGCCATCGCCTCGTCAGCCGCCTTGTCCAGATCCTCCTGGCTCACCTGGTCCTTGGCATCGCCCGTGCCCGCTTTCGACACGCTGGCGGCGGAACCAAACTGCCCCGCGTTTTTCTCGGCGAACATTTTAAGAGAATCGGAGCGGCCCTGGTTTTCCCGGACATCATAGTTTGAATTGGGATTGGACGAATAACTGGCGCCGCCGGCGAAGGTATTGAGAGAAGGCGCCTTGCTTGAAGCGGACATGCTGGTTAACATGTATGTTCCGCCAAGAGCCAGAAGCCCCGCGGAAAGCGAGAGTGAAACCAAAAGCGCGGTTTTTGAAGCAAGCAAGGTGGCAAGAAATCCACCGCCGCCGCTCATTGAGGATCCGGCCAGCCCCACTGACGCGCCTGTTTTCCCCCCGCCGAACAGCCAGGGAAGAAACCCTTTCTTCGGTTTCTCGGGTTTCTTCTCAAGACTTGGAATCCTGAATTCAGGAATATTGTTATTCATAACCATCACCCTTTTTCTCAAAATTTATGAAACAGCGCCAGAATCAACTAACCATTGTTCCCGGAGGACT
>JBAYFS010000053.1:0-12480 GCA_041667045.1 Elusimicrobiaceae bacterium
CGCTGGGCGCCTTCCATTTCCTGCGCCACGCGAATAGGAACCATGGGCATGGCGATAAGCTGGGAATGCGGATGGCTTAACGACGCGCCCGCCGAACGCCCGTAATTCTTGAAGATGAGGATATACTGGAAGCGCGAATCCTTTTTCAGATCCAGCATCCGGTCCTTATACGCCCAGAGAATATCTTCAATCTGGCGCGGAGCCATATCGGCAAGATGCATGCGGTGTTCCGGGCACTCGACCACAACCTCGTGGGCGCCCACGCCGTTCATCTTGTCATACATTCCTTCGCCTTCCCGCTCCATGCCGCCGCCTATGATGAGCGCGGGGTATTTGTTCGGCACCACGCGGACCCACCAGCCCTGGGTGTTTTTTTCGCGCCCGGGCGCGTGATACGCTATTATTTCGGACGGGGTCACGCCTTCATGCCCGTAACAGAAGGGGCATTTCGAGGCGTCGTCGCTGAACTGCGGGTCGTGCGGAAAATCAGACGGACGCGAAGCGCGTTCAGTGGCGATTATAACCCATCTTCCGATTATAGGATCTTTTCTGAATTCTGGCATAAGCAAGTCCGTTACAAGTTCCCCGCGGAAGGTTCGTCCCGCTTTTCAGTATCGTTGATTTCCGCGTTCTCCGCCGGCTCCGGCGTGAGGCCAGCCTCGGCTGGCGCCGGCTCTCCGGCGGCAAAATCCGGTTCCAAAACTCCCGGTTCGGCGAAGCCATTTTCCGTTTCTAACGGCTCGCGCGCTGCATCGGCCGCCAAAGACGCCTGAACCAGCTCCGATGACAGGCCCTGCGTGTTATTTTCCGGCATTTCAAAAAGGTCAGGCTGTTTGTCATCCTCAAAATCCGGCAATTCGATGCCGAAAGACTCCAGTTTCGGAAGATCCTTAAGACCGCCCAGCCCGAACAGACGCAGGAATTCCGCGGTGGTCCCGTACATAAGAGGCCGGCCTATCGCCTCTTTCCGGCCCACCACTTTCACCAACCCCCGCTCGATAAGCGTTTCCAGCGGCGCGACCACGTCCACGCCGCGCACGGATTCTATTTCGGCGCGCGTCAAAGGCTGGCGGTAAGCCACTATGGCCAAAGTTTCAAGCGCGGCGGCGGAAAGGCGCGTGGCCATTTTCTCGCCGTAAAGCCGGCGGACCCAGCGTCCGAACTCCGGCTTCGTGGACATCTGGTAACCACCCCCCACCTCGATAATCTGGACGGCGCTGCCGGATTCCAGATACTCGCGCTGGAGCCTGGCTATAACTTCCTTGGTGAAATCGGAATTGACTATTTCCGCCACGGCGCAGATCTTGCCCAGCGAAACGGGTTTGTCCGTTATGAACAGGACCGTCTCGATAATTTTGCGGAGTTCCGCTTCCGTAATGCCCTCCGTGTCCGCCACCGAAGGAACTGGCGCGGCGGCAGGAGCGCCGCCGTCAATTTGCTCCTTTATTTCTTCATCGCTTGCAATCATCGTTCGCTCCAAAAAAATGAAATAACTACTGCGCGGTTTCGCCCTTTTCGGGACCCGCCGCCCTGTCCTCACCGTTCTTCCGCTCGGCCCAGGCGCGCTGTTCGGCTTCCTCGCGCGCGGCGTCGTCTTCGGGCCGGAGGTAAAGCCTGATCTCGGCGAAAACTTCGTCCTGGCGCGCGATTACTTTTTTAAGTTTCATCAGTTCCAGCATCGCCATAAAACAGGTGATTATCCCCATGCGGTGGGTTTCGTCTTTGAAAACATCGTCAAGCAGTATCCACTCGCGGCTTTTGAGCAGGGAAACAATTTTTTCTATCCGCTTTTCAATGGGAAAAGCTTCTGCGGAAATTATCCGCGCCTTATCGTTGCCCACCCGCAGGAAAGCGCGCTTGACGGCTTCCAGCAGTTCGAACATCTCAAGGTTCAGCGTTTTATCCGAATCGGCGAAAACCGGACTGCCGCGGTAAAACACGTCCTTATACGTTTCAAACCGCTGGTTGAGAAATTTGGACGCCGCCTTGAATTTCTGATAATCCGCCAGTTTCTGGATAAGGTCGGCCTTGGGATCCGGCCCTTCGTCCTCGTTTAACGCTTCCTGGGAAGGGAGCAGGGTTTTGGCCTTTATCTGCATAAGCGTGGTCGCCATAAGCAGGAATTCGCCCGCCACTTCCAGATTCAGCTCCTTGATGACTTCCAGATACTGCAGGTATTCGCTGGTTATCTCGGAAATGGGAATATCGTAGATATCCAGATTATTCTTCTTAATCAGATAGAGCAGAAGGTCCAGCGGACCTTCGAAAATATCTATGTGAACGTCTATCGCGGGAATGTTGAGCATGGGCGCTACACCAGCCTCATCGCGCGGCGCACGCCGGACAGGACTTCCTGCGCGGATTTGCGCGCGGCAACCGCGCCGCGTTCGAGAATCTCGTCCACCAAAGCGGGATTGCTGTCATATTCCGCGCGGCGGACGCGGAACCCCTCAATCTGCGGCGCCATTAAAGAAACCAGCAGCTTCTTGCACGCCACGCAGCCCGACGCGCCGCTGCGGCACTGCGCGTCAACCGCCTGCCAGCCGGGGTTATAAAGTTTGTGAAAAGCGAACACCACGCAGCCTTCCGGATTGCCAGCGTCCGTCGCCCGTTTTTTATTCGGGTCGGTGAACATGGTCATCACCTTGGCGCGCAGGCTCTCCGCCTCTTCGCCCATCTCCAGCGCGTTCTTGTAAGACTTGGACATTTTGCGCGAATCCAAACCAGGAATTCTGGCGAACTCGGTAAGCAGCGGCTGGGGTTCGGGAAAGACCTCGACACCGTACAAATCCTTGAAACGCCGCGCGATATCGCGCGAAATTTCCACGTGAGCGATCTGGTCGCGCCCCACGGGCACGAACTCGCCTTTGTGAATCACGATGTCGGACGTCATCAAAACGGGATAGGCCAGAAAACCCGCCGTGGCGAAATCGGTCATGGCGGCGAGATAATCCTCGTCCTCCACTCCGGCGGCGGAGCCCAGCGCTTTCATCGTCACTCCGGCTTCCGCCTTGACAGCGTGTTCCTGCCCGGCGTAACGCTGGCGGTACAAATCAATAAGCTGCTCCTTGAAAGTGGGGTTGCGCAGCAGCCAGCCCACCGGCGTTATCATGTTAAGGAGAAGGGACAGTTCCGCAATCTCCGGCACTTCAGACTGGCGATAGATGACCGATTTTTCGGGGTCCAGCCCGCAGGCCAGCCAGTCGGCGACCATGGCGCGCGTGTTTTCGGCTATATGGGAAGGGTCCTCGTGGCCGGTGGTCAGGGCGTGCCAGTCCGCCACGAAAAACATGCAGTCATATTTGTCCTGGATGTCAATCCAGTTTTTCAGCGCGCCCCAGTAATTGCCAAGATGCATTCGCCCCGTGGGACGCATTCCGGAAACCACACGTTTTTTTTCAGCCATAAGATTCTCCTTTTCAGATGTCAGCGCGAAAAAATGCCGGCGTAAGAAAAAACCAGCAAAGCCAGGTTAACGGGGATCTTGAGTATCCCGTTAAGCAGCCCGGTAAAAAGCAGGCCCATGATAATCCATGGCCCGTAAGCGTTGATTGCGGCGTATTTTTCCAAAGCGCGGTCCGGCAGCCAGCCGGCCAGAATATGGGAGCCGTCAAGCGGCGAAACCGGTATTAAATTGAAAAACGCCAGCATGAGATTAATCACGATGCCGTAAGACGCCATGGACAGCACCAGCACGGTGAGGCTGTTCTGCCCGACTGAATCGGCGAACAGCAGGGCCGTGATTTTGTAAAGCAGGGCGAAAGCCACAGCCAGCATAATATTCGCCGCAGGACCGGAAACCGCAACCCGCATCATATCCCGTCTGGGGCTGTCCAGCCGCAGAGGATTAACCGGGACTGGTTTCGCCCAGCCTATCATGGGCAGGTGGGATAAGTAAGCCGCCACAGGGATGATTATGGTGCCGAACAGGTCAACATGAGGAAGAGGGTTGAGCGTAAGCCTGTTCATGAGATAGGCGGTGTCATCCCCGTTTTTATGCGCTGTATAGCCATGGGCATACTCATGGCAGACAATGGAAAAAAACAATACCGGCAACTGTATGAAAAGTTCTCTTAAATCCATATGTAAAGAATTGTATCATTTTAGCGCAATAGATACATTTACAATAATAAGCGCGCACGCGCTTAAATTCAGTTCAAGCGAAAAGGCAGGGGCCGGCTGTTCGGCCCCTGCCTTTTTGAGGTGAGTTGTTTGGGGTAAGCGGAAGCTGGGTTTCGGACATCTTCCGCCTACATTAAAATCCGATTCAATGCGAAAACCACGGTTTCACTTTTTACTCTCTTTCACCACCCAGGGAAAATCACTGTCAGATTTCCGGGCATCATCGGGCGGCACTTTATTCATCACCGCCTCCAGAATTTTTTCCGGCATAAGCCTGCCAGTGAGAACCTTGCACGCGCCCGACTGAAGCGCGTTATACGCCATATCCATATCATCATCGTCGCACAATACCACCACCGCCAGTCTTGGCAGAAGCCCTAAAGTGCTCTCCACCAGTTCCAAAGTGGCGTTGCCCGCAAACTTCGAATTGACAATCATCACGTCGGGAGTAAAAAACTCCAGCAATGACATCACTTCATTGCGGTTCGTCGCCGGCAGCAACTGATAATAGCGGTCAAAAACGGAAGCTATTTCAGCCCTGCGTAGCACGCTCTGATCCGCTACGAGGATTGCTTTCATTTTAACCACCCCCCCAGAACAACCCCTCACGCACCCGTTATTTTTCAAATCATCCATATCCAACCCCCGTTGGATATGGATTCCAAAGCCTCACTCACTCAAACCCCCCGAAGTGTCTGTAGTATACTCTTACAATGTTACGGAATTGTTGCGATGTAAAGGATGTGTAAGCTTTACTCACAATATTTAAATACATTCACTTCGATAACACATCATCGCGGTATCTTAATTTTCAGCTCAAATACATCAGATTAAAACTCCGCGAAATTTTACATGTAAATATTAAATATCCGTGTAATTTTCCCCGAACACAATCATGGCAAAACACTTTTCGCACCATCCGGTTATATATACACGCAAAGTCCCTCTTTCCATCAACAATACGCCAGGGCAGTATCAGGAAAGTGATATATTGTACCCCATAAAACAACAAAAGTAAAGTAAATTTTTAGTATAAATAATTACTTATCACTATCAAGGAAAGAAAGCGCAGAAATTCTGTCCCGGAAGAGGCCTTCCCATTGCAGTTTCGCATATTTTACCAATACGGGGGCAATTATTCCGCCCTGATTGGGCAGATCTCCCGCCTTAATGAAACGGCGTTCCAGCGCGGCTTCGGCAAGTTCAGGAAATACCGCTCTTAAAATACGCTTTTGGCTGGATGACAGTACAAATGAAGGCGACGCTTTTTCCGCGCAAACCTTCAAAACTGCGTGGAGCGTCCTGAAAATATCCTTCCTGAGTTCGAACGAACGGAGGAAATCCTCCCCCGCAAAACAGGCCAAAACGCCCAACCTCTCATATTCCAGCGGCAGATCCGCGCCGGGCGGTTGAACAGCTCCGGCAGCGCAATTCCAGCCAAGGCCCGGATAAATGAAATCCGCCAGCCCGGAATTTTTCAAAAAGAGGAAAACAGCGTCCGCGGAATCTTCGCGCAAGCAGCAAAGCGTTTCACGCGCAAGGCGGGCGCGGGACAGTTTCGCCGGAAATTTCTCCCTTACTGCCGCGGCAAACAGCTTCTCCGTTTCGGGCTCGGCCCGCCAGCCGAACCGGCCCGCAAAACGCGCAAGGCGGAACAGCCTTGTGGGATCGTCTTGGAAACTCGCGCCGTGCAGAACGCGCAAAACCTTAGCGTCTATGTCCGCTATTGCGGAAAAAGGGTCAAGCCTCTGCCCGAACCGCGCGGGCGTTATATCAATCGCGGCGGCGTTGACGGAGAAATCCCGCCTTTTCAGGTCGGAATTTATCGTGGCAAACCGCACATCCGGCAAAGCGGCGGGGCGGGAGTAAGTTTCCGTCCGGGCGCGTGCGAAATCCACCCCGGTGCCGTCCGGCAAAGTGAGCCGGCAGGTGCCGAACCGCCCGAATATTTCTCTAGTCACCTCATATTTTTCAGCCACAAAATCAGCCAGTATAACGGCGGGACTTTCAGTGACGATATCAATGTCCTTGGTGGCCCGTTGCAAATACCAGTCCCGCACACAACCGCCCACCACCCACGCGCCAACACCGCGCGAGGAAGCGTATTCCCCCACTTCGCGCAGAAACGGCAGACGGGCGGCCGGTATTTCTATCATAAAACCTCTTTCAAAAGTTCCGGCCTCGCGGCAAGATCGCGGCTCATTTTCTCAAGGCGGGACAGGCTGTGGTACTGGGCCAGCACCTTTTCCGCGGCGGAAAGAACGCCTTTAACCGACACGCTTCCCTTTTCGCACGGCACAACGTAAGGCCAGCCTTTGGCGCGCGCGCGGCCCGGCTTCACCGCCACGGCTTCCAGATCCATTTCGCGCACGGCATAGCCGATAATCTCGCTTTCATCCCCGGTAAACTGTTCCGCCTGGATTATATCCCTCAGCGGTTCCGTGCCGAACACTATCACGGGCTCGGTTTCGATTTTAAGTTCGCGGGCCAGGCCGCCCTTTATCGTTTCATATTCGCTTTTGATTTTGTCCGACATCGTTTCCTGTTCTGTTCCTTCAGGCAAAACGATAACCGCCACATCGTGCGGCGGGTCAAGATAAATCACCGAAGTTTTGCAATAGCACAGCTGGGAGCAGACCGGGCATTGTGCCAGATTAAGCTCGCCGCCCAAAACGGTATCCTTCAAATCCTGGTCCTCGTCGGCGCGGATCAAGGTCCACACCACGGTTTCAAAATCGCCGCATCCTGCGGGGCAGGACGCTATAACGGTTCCTTTCATCGACGGCATTTTTTCTCCTTAGAACCCGCGCGGGGCTCTTACTCCGAAAGTTTTTTTAAATAGTTTTTTATAACGGCGCTTCTCTGCTCCGGATAATTCTCGCGCATGGACTGCATGGCCTGCTCCCGTATTTCAGCCGGCGGCATATAATCTTCAGCCGAAGGCAGTTTGGCCCGGCCCGAAACGTCCTTGCCGTTGGCGCTTTGCTTTTTGCGGCCGGATTTGTAGCCCTGCCGCTTTTTGCGCGACTCGCTCATGGACTGGCTCATTTCGTCGCGCCCGTCTTCCAGATATTTAAGGGCGCGCGCCTGCGCCTGCGCCGCCTCTTCCGCGTTATACGACGCGAGCTGGCCTTCCGCGCCCTTCATTTCCTGCGCGGCCGCCGCCAGTTTTTTATTAAGCGCGGCGGGCAGTGAAATGCTGGCCCCCGCTTCCTTTTTGAAATTGGCCTCAAGCGAATCGGTGTCGGAGCGGATGGTTTGCTGGGCCGAACCTCCGTTCTCCATCTTCCGTTTTTCCTCGTCGCTGGAAGGCACGGGCGGACGAATAAGCTTTCTGAGCTCTTCGCCTATCGCGGCTTCTTCCGAACGCATGCCCTCAATGTCCCGCGCGAAAGCTGGAGTAGCCACTTTCACCGCGAACAGGGACGGCATTATGGCCGAGTGCAGATTAATCGAATTATCAATGCGGACGGCCCGGATCTCCTGCGCCAGCCGGCCCATGGCATAGTGCGTCAGGGTGGAAATGTAAACCGCGTAAGGAGCGGCGCGGTTATAAAGGTTCTCCTGCCGCGAAGCCAGATCGCCCAGCATGGCACGCTGCACCTGCGGCCTGCGCGCCGCTTGCGCTTCAGAAATATCCTGCGAGTCGGACAGAGCCTTGCTCTGTCTGTCCACCAGATCTTCAAGCCGGGCCTGCAGCTTTTCGGAAATTTCCTGGGACTCGGAAGTCATCTCCGAGCCGGCGAAATCCTGCGCGGCCTCGTCAAAAACCTTCCGCATCTTATCAAGCTGTTCGGACAGCTGGCGGGCCAGTTCGGCGGCTTTTTTCATGTCGCGGTTTTTAATCGCTTCCATCAGCTTGCCAGCAAGATCCTGCGCGGAATTTACGGGCACGTAATGCATTTTCCGCTCATCCTGGCCTTTCATTTTGCGCGGGTCCGGCATGGAACTTATCAGGTCATTGAGTTCGTCCAGCCGCTTTTGTATGGCGCCAAGAGTTTTCTCCAGCTGTTTCCATTCTTCGTCCGTCGCGCCGGCACCGCCGCTTTTAAGCAGATCCTTCAAAACGTTCTCAATGCTGTTCTGCTGGTCCGCCATATCGAACGCGTTGTTTTCCAAATCTTTGTAAACCTGGAATTTCCGCTGCGACTTCATGGAGTCCGCCATCCGCGAAAGCTCGTCCGCCAGTTCGCGTCCGCTCTGCGGCGCGTTCTTATCGCCGGAAGCGGCCTCTTTCTCAAACTGGGGAGCCAGGGTTTTGCGCAGGAACTCCTGCCGTTTTTTTATGGAAGACAATTCCTCTTTCACGCCTTCGTTTAAAAGCGCGTCTTCCCGGGCCGAATTTTCCAGTTCCTCGAAAGCCGACGCCATTTCTTTCCACTGCCCGTTCATAAGCCGCAGGGAATTCGCGTCCACGGCGGAGGAGGACGCCGCCAGCCTGCCGGACTCGGCTTTATACTCGTCCGCCAGCTGGCGCATCATGTTTTCAAGCTTGAACAGGCCCAGCTCGGTTTCGGCGTGTTTGGCGGCATAGTCGCGCACGATTATCACCGACGGCTCGCTTTGCGAAACGCCTTTATTGCGGTCCTGCGCGCGAATGGAAATTTTCACTTCCGCGCCGTCTGGAAAGCCGGACAGGTCAAAAGCGGTGTCGCCCAGCTTGCGGACAGGGCCCGGCACGGGAAAAGACTTCACGCGGCGAAAGCCCGAAAGCCCGGCAATCATCTTCCCGTCAAGCGCGGTTTCATACACAAGGTCAACAGCCGCGACGCCGATATCGTCCGAAACCTCATAAACAACCGGCACAACTTCGCCCGGCCCCGCCTGAGTTTCATAGGAAGGAGATAAAATAGCCGCGAAAGGCGGTTCATCCGCCAGCACGCCGATGCGGTTTTTCACCGGTTCAGGATCAAGCCAACCGTCCTGCGAAACGAGTTCAAACCAGTAATCCGCGTCGCGTTCGGCCATAATTGAAGCGGAATATTTGCCGGAAATGTTTTTTCGCATGGCGGTTCGGGTGATTTTGCCCTGCCCCTCGTCCATCGCCAGAACGGCGGAAGAAAGCGGCTCTTTGCACGTGCCCTCAAATTCTATTTTACTGCCGGACAAAACATCGCTCGCGTAGCCTCCGGCAAGTTCCAGCGGGGGTCTCGCCGTGTAAGCGGGAGGCTGAATCCGCGCCGAAATAACGCTGAAAGCCGGATAATCACGCGGAACCAAACTGTAAATGCGGCTTTTCAAATCCTGCCAGGCCAGCCGGTAGTAAACGGGTTCGTTGAGCCGGGGCACGGAATAACTGAGCGCGTCGGCGCCCGCATTCCAGCGCGCGGGCAGCCAGGGCCCCGTGCCAGACCGCACTTCAAGGCCCGGCGTTCTTTGAAAACCGGTTTTATCGCGCGCGGTTATCACCACGGCGCTGACGCGCGGCAGAACGGCGTCGCCGGGCCGGATGTCAAAATAAGTTTCCGCGGGAAGATTGCGAAAGGGCAGAACCACGCGCATGAAGCGGGCTTTATCGTTTAAGACAGCGGGAGCGGACAGCACCGCCGCGCACACCGCGCAAGAAAAAAGCAAAAAAGCCGTCCGGGAAACAGAAAAAGGAAAAACCTTTACGCGTTCGTGTTCAGCCAGGATACGGGCGGTCCGCTCTATATGCGCGTCCACAAGCGCGGAAGAAACGTCGCCCTTCACGCCGTGTTTTATGAAACTGACCGCGCTCGCCAGATAATCCCGTACCGGGCCGATGGCGGCCCCGATCCCTTCAGCCATGCGGAAATCGGACAGCAGTTTGCGCGCCGCGTTTCCCTTAATAACAAGCCAGCCAGAAACCGCCGCCACCGCCAGGGAAAGCAAAACCATGCGCGCGGCGTTGTTTAAAATGAAAACCCGGTCCATCCAGAAAACCGCAAGAACGGCAAGCGCAACCGCGCCGGAGACAAAAACAGCCGTCTCGGCGGCAATAACCGCGCCGCGCCGCAGTTTGAACCGGTTGAATTTCCGGATGATAAACGAACCGTGCGTCATGGTTTACATTTTCGCATTTTTTGGGGAATATATAAATGTTAAGATATTTGAAACATATGTAAGGAGAGGCAAAATGCGAAAGCTTATTCTGCCGCTGGTTATTATGCTCGCTTTCCCCGCGCTTGACGCCAAGGGAAACGAGCTTGATATTTCCGGCGTTACCATAACCCAGACGAACACACCCGGCCTGCCGCCCGTGACCAAGGCCGTCTTTGAAAACGGACTGAAACTGCTCATACTGGAAAACCACACTTCCCCCACCGTCTCGTTTTTCACCTGCTTCCGGGCCGGAAGCATTGACAACATATCAGGCCAGTCCGGCCTTGCCCATCTGCTGGAACACATGGCATTCAAAGGCACAAAAACCCTCGGCACAAATAATTATAAAGCGGAAAAGAGCCTGCTGGACAAAATGGACGCCATAGCCGCGCAACTGAACGAAGAAACCGTCAAACCCGTCCCAGACAACGCCAAAATCACCACGCTCAAAAACGAACTGGCCGCTCTGCAGAAAGAAGCCGGGCAATACGTCGTTCAGAACGAAATGCCGAAAACCTACACCGAACTGGGCGCAAACGACCTTAACGCGTTCACCTCAAACGACGTAACGGCCTATAAGGTTTCCCTTCCCTCAAACCATGTCGAAGACTGGATGATAATCGAATCGGACAGATTCAAAAACCCGGTTTTTCGCGAGTTTTATAAGGAACGTGACGTTGTGCATGAAGAACTCCGCATGGGAAAATCAGATCCGTTCCGCGTGGTTTATTATGCGTTAAACGCCTCCGCTTTTTCCGCCAGTCCCTACCACACCCCGGTAATCGGCTGGGAAGACGACGTGGCCCGCCTACTCCGACCTCAGGCCGAAGAATATTTCAGGACCTATTACGGACCGAACAACGCCACCATGGCGATTGTGGGCGACGTTACCCCCGGACAGGTTATCCGGCTGGTTAAAAAATATTTCCGAGAACTGCAAGCGCGCCCCCTTCCCGACCGCACACTGACAAAAGAACCGGAACACAAGGGCGAACGCCGCGCGGCGGTGAAATTGCAGGCCTCGCCTCTGCTCGTTATCGGTTTCAACACGCCTAACCAGTATCATGAGGACGCACCGGCGCTGGCTGTCATAGACTCCATTTTAAGCTACGGCATGACTTCGCGGTTTTACAAGAATCTGGTGGAAGGCAAACAAGTCGCTCTTTACGCCGGCAGCGCCGCGTTTGAGCCCGGCATGCGGGAAAACGGTTTGTTTATGGTCTACTGCGCGCCCAAAGCCCCGCACACCGCGGCGGACGTGGAAAAAGCCATCTATGAAGAACTTGAAAAAATGAAAACCTCGGACGCTTCCGAAAACGACATAGCAAAAGCCGTCAATCACATGGAAGCCGAAATGGTAAAGGCTCTGGAAGACAACGCGGACATGTCGCAAACACTCGCTTATTACGACAGCATAACCGGCGACTGGCAGTTCGCGTGGAATTTCATCCGGAAACTGAAAACGGTGACGCCGCAGGACATAAAACGCGTAGCCGCCAAATACTTTACGCAGGACAACCGCTCCGTCGTGTGGCTGGAAAACACCGACGCCGCCAAGGAGGCAAAATGAGATTCACGCAATTCATTCTGGCCGCTCTGCTGTTAGCGGTTCCGGCGGCGCAAGCAACCCCGCCGCGGCTGACGGAACCAGCGCCGCTTAAACTCGCCGTTCCGGAAGGGCAAAAATTCACGCTCGGCAACGGGCTCACCGTGATTCTGCTGGAAGACCATAGGATACCGGTCGTCCGCGCTTACGCGCTTGTCAAAGCCGGTTCGCTGTATGACAGCCCGGACAAGATCGGCACGGCGGATATGATGGCCGACGCCCTGCGGTCCGCCGGCACGGGAAACTATCCGTCCGCCATGTTCAATGAAAAACTGGATTTCACCGGCGCCACTATCAACAGCGGCATGGAAAGCGAATACGGCAATGCTGAAATGTTCGCCCTGGCTAAAGACGCGCCGCAGACTCTGGCCATGTTCGCCGATATGCTTATCAACCCGGCCTTCGAACAGGAAAAAGTTGAAATCCTGCGGAACCAGTTTCTGGAAAGCATCAGCCGCCGCAACGATAACCCGCAGGACATCGCCTACCGGGAAAGCCGGCGTATGTTTTACGGGGCGGATAATCCTTACGGCTGGCGCGCAGAAAGCGGAACAATCAGCGCGGTGACGGTTGCGGATCTGAAAAACTATCACGACAACTATTACAAACCGGACGGCGTAATTTTGGCGGTTACCGGCGATTTCGATACGAATAATATGCTGACAACAGTGAAACAGCTGTTCGGCGGC
>JBAYFS010000054.1:0-12400 GCA_041667045.1 Elusimicrobiaceae bacterium
AGCCAGGACGCGGTTTTCGACACCAACAACCTAAGCGCCATTCTCGCCCGCAAAAATATCAGCATGGACACCTTCAACGCGGAACTGGTGCACAAAATGTCTAAAAACAACCAGATAAGCGGTTTCGTTTCCGAAGGCACTTTTTCGGACGGCAATTCCCGCACGCGCCTTAACATGCGCTTCACCCATGACCTTTACGGCGTGCCGCTGGTCAAGGTGGGGGGAGCGTACAAACTGCTGTCGTACTCCACTTCGTCGGAATATTACTGGGCGCCAGCGTCCTATTCGGGCATTTCGTTCGTGGCTTCGCTGGAACATAAAATCGAAAGCGTGTCTTACCGGCTGGGCATGGAAATCTGCAGGATCATGGACGCTTCCCAGACGGAAGCCTCCATGGAAGGCGAAGTGCTTTACCGCCCGCAGGATAACTTTTTCGCGGGCATGAATTTCGGCTTCGGACGGGGCGGCGGTTCCATGGTGGACGGCACGAATTCGGTTTTCAAAACCATCTCGTTTGAAGTGGGCTATAATTTTTAAGGGCGGCAAATGAACAGAATCTGGGCTATCACCATAGGCGCGTTGTTAATGGCATTTTCGTTTCTTGCCTATTTCAACGTATATTTCATGGACTTTTCCTTTCAGGCGGGATTTGTCCGCACCTCGTTTATTGTGCTGCTGTCGTTTATGATAGTGCTCATCCTCCGTTATTTCCTGCTGATTTATTTCTCCTCGCTTAATTTCCTGCTGCCGCACCCCAAGCGCGAGCTGACGGAATTCCCGCTGGTTTCCATTCTGCTGCCCGCGTTTAATGAAGGCGTGGGGATAGAAAACGCCATAAAATCCGCGCTGGGCCAGAACTATCCCAATATAGAAGTCATTGTGATTGACGACGGCTCTTCGGACAATACCATAGCGCAGGCCTCCAGATACTCCGGCTTCCACGGCAACGGGAAACTGACGATCATCACCCAGCCCAACCAGGGCAAGGCGACGGCGCTTAACAACGGCATAGCCGCCAGCCACGGGCAGTTCATCCTGTGCATGGACGGCGATTCCCTGCTCGACCCGAACGTTTTAAAAGAGATCATCCCGCGTTTCGACAATCCGAAAATCGGCGCGGTGGCGGGGAACGTGAAAGTGGCGAACCGGCATAAAACGCTCACCAAGCTGCAGGCTCTGGAATACATAGAGGGCCTTAACATGGTCAAGCGGGCGCAAAGCTTTTTCCAGACCGTCAACATCATTCCCGGCCCGCTGGGCGTATTCCGCCGCACGGCAATAGTGGGCGTGGGCGGTTACGACCACGACACCTTCGCCGAAGACTGCGACCTGACCATCAAACTGCTCCGCGCGGGCTGGAAAGTGGAATACGAGCCGGACGCGATAAGCTGGACCGAAGCCCCGGAAAAAGTCATCCCCCTGCTCACCCAGCGCTACAGGTGGACCAGAGGCATTCTGCAGTCGCTTAAAAAACACAGCGCGATGCTTTTTAAAAACAGCGTATGGGACCGCACCTCGCTGGTGCTTTGGTATATGCTTTTCGAAGCGCTTTTCTGGCCCGCGATCAATATTTTCACGCAGTTTTTCTTCGTTTACGTCGCTTGCACGACCGAGATGGTGCGCATGGTCATTTTCTGGTGGCTGCAGCTCACCCTGCTGGATATGATGGCCGCCCTTCTGTGCGTCACGCTGGAGGGGGAAAGCCTCGTGTTCGTGCCGTACGCGATACTTTACCGTTTCTATTTCGTGGTGCTTATAGACGTGTGCAAATTTTTCGCCACGCTTGAAGAGCTTTTTCATGTTAAAATGATTTGGGGCCAGCTTGAACGCAAGGGCGCCAGGAGATCGGGGTAGACATGTATAACATTAATTGGATAGCCATTCTGTCAACAATCGTGCTGATAGCCACGATTGTCACCATTATTTTCGCTTTTTCCGCTTATTTCATCAGCATGCGCATGCGCCAGAAAAAAGCCGCGAGCCGCGCCGACGCGCTTAAACAGCAGGCTCCGCGGGACGACCAGCATGACAAGACTCCCAAGGAAATCCGCATCCTCAAGCCCTACAATCCGTTTGAATCCTCCGACTCCGGTTCCAGCGGGGCGGCTAAGGGGAAGACATGGAAATGAGCACACGCCACTCTCCTTTTTCTATGGTGGTTTTTTCGCTGGTGCTGGCGATATCGGCGTTCTTCGCGTTCCGCTCGTTTAATTTCATGATGTACGGAAGCGGCGCTCCGGCAAGCCTGTCCGGCCTGCTTTCCTTCGGCAAAAAAGGGGCGGAAAGCAACGCGAACGTGGCGATTTTCTATTCCGAAGCGACCTCCAAATATTTCGGCAACGAAAGAAATTACGCCGCACTGGTGGACACGTGGTCCGGAATTCTGGACAAGCTACACATAAAAAGCAGGGTAATCCGCGGCGCCGACCTTACGGGCGACATGAGCGGCTACAGCATTCTGGTCATGCCGCTGGCGGTCTGCATGTCGGACGGCGAAATGCGGGCGGTGAAAAATTTCGTCTCCAAGCAGGGCAACGGCCTTGTCGTGACCGGTTTCGCCGGCGCACGCGACGAAAAGGGGGAATGGCGGCAGGTTTCGCTGGCTTCCGAAATTCTCGGCGGCGAACGCATTGAGCCCGCCGACCTCGGCGCGGTGACCGACGGACGCCCCGTTTACATGATTTTAGACGGACTGGACCCGCTTTCCGCGGGCATTCCGCCCGGTTTCCGGCTCGGCGTGAACACCTATGACCAGCCGATAGCCGCCACCATCATCGAACCCCGCACCAGCATAGCGGCTTATTGGGAAAACGGCGGTTTCAAGCTGTATCAGACTTCTGCGGAAAAAACCGCGCTGGTAAGCGGCGGCTACATGGGCGGCAGGTTCGTATGGCTGGGCTTTTCCATCGGCAACACGCTGGGCGATTCCGCCAGTCTGGAAGTGCGCGGCAGACTTATTAACAACATAATGGATTACGCAGCCTTCATGCCCATTTTCAGCAAGGAACTGTGGCCCGGCGGCAAGCAGGCGGCGGTGGTATTGGCTGAGGATACGGAGGATAAATTCGACAACGCGTCCGCCGTAGCCAACCTGTTCGCCGAAAAGCGCGTGCCCATCACCTTCTTCTGCGTGCCGGAGCTGGTCGAGCGGTACCGCGACGTTTTCAAACAGCTTTATTCTCGCCCGGAATTCGAGCTGGGCCTGCACGGTGTTGAACTTTACAAAGGCCAGAGCCTGGACCAGCAGAAAGAACGGCTGCTGGCGGGCCGCAGCCTTATTAAAAAACTGAGCGGGCGCGTCATAACGGGATTCCGCCCGCCGGAAGCCCAGTACGACGAAAACACCATGGACGCCCTTATGGACGCCGATTACGAGTATATGCCCGGCGACGATATCCTGCAGGCCTCGCCCATAGTGCATCTCACCAGAAAACACCAGCTTTTCAGCATCAGGAAAAACCTCCGGCTTTTCATAAAATTCCCCAAAACCGGCAACGACGATTACGACATCCTGCTGCGCGACGGCATCACCGATAAGGAAAAAATGCTGGAAGTGATGAAACGGGATTTCGACGCGGTTTATAAAATCGGCGGCCTCTATTATTTCTCGTTCCACACCCAGCTGATGGCGGACCCGAAATACCTCGACGTGATTTCCCGGTTTATTGATTACGTCAACACCAAGAACGTGTGGCTCGCCAATTTCGGGCAGGCCGCCGACTGGTGGAAAAAAAGAATGCTGGTTGATATAGACACCACGCCCATAGCGCAAAGGCGCATGGGCCTGCGCGTCACAAACAATTCCACGGAAACCATAGACGGAATTAAAGTGAAAATCCAGCTGCCGCCGGGCATTACCGGGGTTAAGGCCACTCCGGACGGCATGTCCGTGGCGGCGCCGGAAATCAGCATGTCAGGAAACAACACCGCGATTTTAAACATCAAGACTTTGGAAACCGATGAGAACCGAGGATTTGTGGTTGACCTGACCGCCGCGGGAACCGCCAAATGATGAAAAAGTTTCTTTTTTGCTGCCTTCTTACCCTTTCAGCCGCCGAAGCCTGCCCGGCGGAACAGCGGCGGCTGGAGTTCGGCATAGGCGACCGCTTCGACCAGACCGTCAACGGCAAAGAACTGATTTCCTACCGGCAGGCGGAAAAGGACGGGCTGGATTTCAAGTATTACGCGCTCTGGCTCACCCCCGGCTGGCCCAAGTGGATAACGAAAAAAATGATCCAGCAGGTGATAGCCGACGGGTATACCCCCGTGCTAGCCTATTACACTTTCGGCGACCGCGGCGGCAGGGAAAACCTGGAAGCCGATAACCGCGCCGCCATTAAAGCGTGGTATAAAGATATTGAAGTAAACCTCATACCCCTGTTAAACGTAAACGCCGAAGTGCTTGTGGTGCTGGAACCAGAATTCAATATAATTCCCGCCGGCGGCACTTCCGTTACCGAATGGGACGAGTGGAACGACATCGCGGGCAAAGCCATTGACATGATACATAAGGGCGCGCCGCGCGCAAAAGTCGGCCTTTGCCCCGGCGACTGGCATAACTACAATCTGGAAAAGTGCATGGCGCGGGCCGCCAAAAAATGCGATTTCATAGCGTTCCCGGAAATGCGCAGCGCCTCAGACGCCACCGCCGACACGAAAAGCGCCTCCTACCGCGACGTGGCGGACACCGCGCTGGCCTTCACCGAATACCTGAAAAAAACTTTTCACAAACCTATCCTGTTCGCCTATCTCGCGCTTTCCAGCTACGCAAACGGCGATCCGCTCGGCTGGCAGGACGTGCAGGCGGAGATAATCTCGGAGATTTTCAGGCGCGAGCGGGAGTTCCTTGATAACGGCGTTTTCGCGCTTCTGTTTTTCTCCTATTACGACGATCCCACCCACGGAACCGAGTTTTTCGGGGAAGCTGAAAAATACTTCGGGCTCAAGGACGCGCAGGGCAATTTCAAAAAAGCGTGGAACGTGTGGCAGAAAAACACCGCCATCCCTGAACCGGTGGACGAATAGACGTTCCGCCTCCATTTGGCACAATTTAAAACGAATAGGGGTTTCAGCAACGCTGAAACCCCTATTCGTTTGCGCCAAAACTATCAGGACAGTTGTGAAAGTTTGCGGCCAAGTGCCATTGCGCCGTCTGAAAAAACGCGCCAGCGGGCAAGACGTTTTTTCCGCTCGCCCGAGGAAACAGAGGGGGAGAAACTGCCGTCGCACCCGCTAAACCACGAATCCGTTTTAACGCCGGAGTCGCGCGCAAGCAGACAGGCGCAACCAAAAGCGGTAACTTCAGACACGGGCGCGCGCTCAATTTTAAGGTTCAGAATATCGCTTTGATACTGCAAAAGGTATGAACTGGCCGCCAGTCCGCCGGACGCGCGCGAGGACGAAATTTCCACGCCGTTACGCCGCATCAGGTTCACGTTGTCGGCCACAAGATGCGCTATCCCCTCGACAGCGCCGCGCACAAAATCAGCCTTGACGGTTTTGGGCGTCAGGCCGGTTATCACCGGCGACACGGAATAATCCCAGTACGGCGAACCCAGCCCGCCCAAAGCGGGCAGAAACAGCACAGGCGCTTTGGATTGCGCGCACAACTCATCGCAGGCGGAAGTAGCAAACTCCAAACCGGCCGACTGCAGCCAGTCCAGCGCGGAACCGGCGGAATTCACCGACGCTTCGCTCAAATATGAAACCCCGTTTTGGTCATGGCAGGCAACGGAGGTGAGCAGCCCTTTTATGGCAACCGGCTCGCTGCCCGTGTGAGCCAGGAAAAACGCGCCGGTCCCGAAATTAAAAGCGGCCCGGCCCTTTTCAAAAACATTCAGCCCGAAAGCGGCGGCCTGCTGGTCGCCGATTGCCGCCCTGACCGGCACGCCTGCCAGCGCGCAGGTGCCATAGTCCGACACGGACGGGCACAGCTCCGGCAAAATATGCCGGGGAATGCCGAACGCCACCGAAATGCCGTCGTCCCACTGAAGCTTGCGGATATCAAAAAGCATGGTCCGCTGGGCCTGCGTGGGATCCACATAAAATGTTTTTTCTTTGGTGAGGTTCCAAATCAGCCACGAGGTTAAGGGCCCGGCGGCCAGACAGCCTTTTTTCAAAGCTCCGGCAACCGCGGGAATATTTTCCAAAGCCCACAGAATTTTGGCGGCGGAATAAAAATGCGTTTTGTAAAGTCCGGTAACGGCGTGGACTTTTTCGTGCGAAAGCCGCAGTTTTTTAAGCTGTTCTTCGGCGCGCCCGTCCTGCCAGCTCAGCACCGGGGCGAGGATTTCGCCGGTATTTCTGTCCCAGAACGCCACCGTGGACCGCTGCGCGGCGACGCCGAGGGAAACCGGCCTGAACCCTTTTTCCTTAACCCGCGCCAGCAGTTCTTTATAAACGGAAAGCTGGGCGTTTAAAAGAACCGTTCCGTCGTATTCCGCGCGGCCCCCGGCATGGAAATCGGCCCGCATTTTCCGGTGAACGGACGCGACGCTTTTCCCGTTTTCGGAAAACGCCGCGGCGCGCACGCCGGAGCTTCCGCAGTCTAAAACGAGAAAACAGTCTTTCATCAGTCCTCTATGCCCGAGCAGTCAATATGCGTTGCGGGGCAGATCTTGCCGAGCTTTTTAAGGCCTTCGCGGTCTTTGTCCGGGATGGAGTCGTCCGTCAAAAGTTTTTCCACCGTGGTTTGGGTGGGCACGAGCGCCTTTCTCAAATGGCCCGTTTCCTGCAGGTATTCTATCACCTTTTTGCGGTCCGCAAATGTCCAGGCCTCGGTGTTTTTAAGCCGGATTTTGTATTTCTTGCCGTAATGCTGGAAATACCCTTTGTCGTTCATCAGAACGAGAATTTCCTTTTTAAGATTTTCGATATCCGCCGCCAAAGCGGACTGTTGGGCCAGCAGCTGGCCATAACGGTCAACTTTTTCCGTAAGCGCGTCGCTTTCCGGCGCGGCGAACGCGACTTTGACCGGAGCCGGAGCCGCAGTCTGGACGGGCCGCACCGCTTCCACGCCCGCGCCTGAAAATACGGGGCAGAGATTTTTATAATCGCAAAAACGGCAGCTTTTCTCGTCGGGAGCGGGGTCGAACTTCTCGGCCCTTATGCAATCAGCCACGTTCAAAACGTTGCGCCAGAAAGATTCTATTTCGTCCGGACTGGCGGGCTCGAAAACATTTTCCTTAAGATTTTCCAGCTGGTAAAAACTCATGCGCGCGACTTTGATGTCGCCCTTATAGCCGGTTTTCCGGGCCAGCAGGTCTTTAATATCCGGAGCAAGCTCCAGAACCTTCTGGTACATATTAAGCTGGCCCGTATTTTTTACAACGGTTTTGCCGGTCTTGTAATCAACGATGGAAATTTTACCGCCGCCCAGATCGTCTATACGGTCCACAACCGAAATAAGATTAAGCCCGTCAACAGCCAGCTTGACGAACATCTCGACCGAAACAGGAACGGCGAACGCGCCCTTGTGTTTTTCGTAATAGGAGGTTATGATTTTTATGCCGTGCAGGAAATCGTCATGCTCCTTGTCGGATGATACGTAGCCTTTCTCCTCGGGGGATTTGGTGTGCCAGTCCCGCTCGAAAATCATTAGCACGTCATTTAACGACGGGAAGGGCGGCGCGTCTACTTTATAAAGAAACTCCATAGCCGCGTGTATGCTGTGCCCGAACGCGAAATAGGTTTTCGGTTTTTCCGGTATTTTATGGATATAGCGGAATTTGAATTTAAGCGGACATTCCTGGTAAAGACTCATCCGTGAATAAGAGAAATCAAGCAGTTTTGCCATTATCTTTTACCTTTGCGCCTTAATTTATTACATTATAGCTATTATAAACCGCTTTGCATTGCGCGGTGAAATAAGCAACAATTGAAACACAGCATACCGTCTGCTCAAAACAAAAACACAAAGGAGAAGCATAACGTGATTAGGAAAATCGGATTTTTATTGGTAATGGCCGCCTTATGCGCTGGAGCGGCACACGCTGAACCCGTGACCATAACCTCACAATTTGGCGCAAAAAAGACAGTCCATATCGTTTATGAACTAACCGACGACGCGGACAAACCCGCAGCGGTGGAGTATATCAAGGCAATCCGCGACATGGCTTTCAAGGACGCCGATTTAACAGACGCAAAAACCGCCAGCCAAACAGTTTTGCACGATAAACTCGCGGACGGTTTCGTATTGTACAGTGTATTTGGCGAAGACTCCGCCCTTTTAAATTACACGGCAAAACCGCTAATATTAAAAACAACGGATTCCGGCATTTCATTTTTGGGGCAAACCTTTCCCGGCAAAGATTTCCGATTGCATTTTGTGGGCGATAATCCGTATGCCAACGGAAAATCGGTTGTATACGCGACCACGTCGAATAAATTGATAAAAGGTATCAACAGCCTCTACAGCGGCCCGAAATCCTACCATTTATACAGCGGCACTAAACTAATTGCCGAAGGCCTCTACAACGACAAATTTGTTCTTGACGATGGCACCATTTCCGCGGCGGAAGCCATGGAAGACATAACGGAATTATTCGACAGCCTCCAGGACGTTCATCCCAATCTGCTGGCGAAAATTACTCCGGACGATTATTTGGCCCTCAAAAGCGCAGTAATCAACGAAATGGTAGGCAAAGTAAAAAAAGGACGCATCAACACGGAAGATTTCGCGTATATCCTGTACTATGCCGTAGCGTATTTTCAGGACGGGCACACTTCCATCTACTGGAGCCCGCGCGAATGGAAAAATCCTGACACGAAAAGTTTTCCTCCGTTTTTCGTGGAATGGCGGAATGGGAAGTTTTTCATAAAATCCGCAGCGGACGCCGCTTTGGAAAACATGGAATTGATTTCAATAAACGGAGTGCCGTTCCTTGGATTCATTAGCCCGATTCTGGACCGCTGTTCCGGCGAAACGCTTACCTTAAAAACCGCGAAGTTCACGGCCCAGCAGAATTTCTGGTGGCCGTTTTCCAAACTGTTATCGGGCGGTGAAACGTTGAAAGTTGAAATATCCGGCAAAAAGGGAACCCGCCAGGAACGCACTTTGGCGCCGGTTAACTCCAAAGAATTCGCGGAAATATCCAAAAAAATCATGCCCGCAAAAAAGGAAACTTCCGTACAACTTTACAAAAAAGGGGAAATAGCGCATTTCGTTTATCCCCAATGCGATTATAACCAGAAGGAAATGGACAAAGTTTCCGCCATATTTCGCGAAGCGCGCAACGCCAAGGCGCTGATAATAGACATTCGGGGCAATAGAGGCGGCAATTCTCTGATGAGCAATTTCATCATGAGGCATATAACGGATAAACCATTCATGTCGGGCTCCAAGGGATATGAGAAAATATCGCGCAGGCGCGTTGGGCAAGACAAGGCATTGAAAGACTACGCTTCTCTAACCGGACTCCTTATATCAGGCACCGGCACAGAACGACGTTATGACCCGCTGCCCAACGCCTTCAAAGGAAAAGTGTTCCTGCTAATTGATAACGACACGTTTTCTTCCGCATTGATGCTGGCGGCCATGTTCCGCGATTACGGATGCGGAGAAATTATAGGCTATGAAACAGGCGGACTGCCGATACATTTCGGCGACCTGTTTTCAATGCGCTTAAAAAACAGCGGGATTACCTACGCCTCGTCATTTAAGCAGTTCTACAACGCGCGGCCCCAAGACGGTGACGATCGCCACGGCATCATGCCAACCGTGCCGGTTACCGAAGCTATCCTCGCCAAATACGAACAGGCCGGCGACCCCGTGCTGGCTTTCACCCTGGACTACGTAAACGGAAAGCTGTAAATTGGAACATGGCGATTCGGCTTTACAGGCGCGGCGCGGACGCGGTATAATATAACAACTGCCCCCATAGCTCAATGGATAGAGCATCTGCCTTCTAAGCAGGGGATAGAAGTTCAATTCTTCTTGGGGGTAGTTTTCATTTCGTCCGGCCTTCGGCCCGATTAAACAACCTCAAACCCGCATTATTTAACGGCGCAGATAAACGCGCCCGATATGCCGACATCGGCTTCGGACATATTTCCGAATTCCGGCGCGTAACCGTTTTGAGCCTGAGGCGCGGAACGGACGGGTATTTCAAGAATGATTCGAAACCCCGCCTCCTTGATAAGCGCAATGTGAGAGGAATGGGAAAGCCTGTTGATTAAATACGGCTTGCGGCCCCTGATAACGCGCCACTGCGGCAGGGTATAGGCGCGGTGCCCGTCCCAGACGGGCGCGGTACCGTGGGAACGATAGTCAATCTGGTGCGTCATGACCCCACCGGGATTAAGCCTTTTATATATTTCGCGGTAGGCGCCCGCGGCATCGTCAACATGCTCCAAAACGGCCTGGGAAAAAACCATATCGGCCCGCCAGTCGCAGCCGGACCAGGGAACGAAATAGGACAGATTCGCTCCGCCGCCCCGGAGGATATCGCTTTTAATCCCGCCGATTCTGCCGGGCGTTATATCAGGCTTTAGAAAAGCCGGAAAGGAAAAATCATTCATTTCGGGTTTCAGGTGAGGAAATTCCGATGACGGAATTGCGCTCCGTTCCGCGAAAAGCTCGGCGAGCCCGTCTAATATCTCAATATTGCCGGAAAGTTCCGAGTATTTAGCGATATCGAGCCCGTAATACCTTTTCGCGCCGGACAGCAGCGCCGCCAGCCCCGCTCCCAGCGAACGGCCCGGCCCCAGTTCCGCCACGGTTTCGGGCACGCGGGCCAGCGCGCCGCAATTATAGGCGCAAACGAAGTGGCGCAGCCACACGGCGTAGCAATACCGCGCGGAAGCAAGTCCGATTTTTTTACGCGATAATATCCGGTGCAAAACACCGCTGCCCGGAACATAACTCGCCAAACCGCTTATATAGGGTCTTAAAAACATGGTCGGTTATTCCTCAAAAACCTGCGCGGTGTAGACATAAATATCCGCGCCGGGCTTTTTCCAGGCGTCGGGGGGCAGTCCGGCTTTTTCCGCGCAGAGCGACGCCATGAATTTTTCTCTGTCATCATTAAAATGCTCCCAGACCTGCGGCAGATAAGTGCCGCCGGAACGACCCTTGCGGATAAGCACGCCGTGCCGGCCCGGAACTATTTCATCGGGCCCGGTTATTTGCCGCAGGGGGGAAAGCACCGAAATTTCTATTTTGATTCCGGCGAGCTCCACGCGGGTAAGGGCCTCAAAACGCGGATCCTCGAACCCGGCTGAAACGGCAAGCCGGCAGACGGCGTCCTGTAAAGTGTCAGCGGGCTCCAGGGAGCCGATACAGCCGCGCAAATCCCCGTCCGAGGTCAGCGTAACGAAAGCCGCCGCGGGCACGTTGAATATTGGCCTGTCGCTCAGCTCCGGCGCATAGGCGCGGCCCGAATCTAATTTGGTTTCAAGGCTTAGGCGGGCCAGTTTCAAAAGCTCCGTTTTATGTTCCGGGGTCAAATCCATGACTTCAGCCTTTCCGCCCCGCCGGACAAAAGCGCCCGCGCCGTAACCCACGGTATTTTCGGAATCCGCGCCGGGCACCTGCCCCGAATTGCTGTATTCAATTAACCGGAAATCGTCCGCGCCCAGAGAACAGGCCGCTGCGATTGCCGCCATAACCGCCGCCTCGCCGCAGCAGGCGGTTTCAAAACCCGGCAGTTTCCGCGCCATGAGCATTTCAACCGCTTTGGCGAAATATTCCGGCGCGTTGATTCTGGCGGCGATCTCAAGCGCCTTGAGCGTTGACAAATCGCCTTTACGGGCCGCCGCCTGCGGCGGATAATGTGATAAATCCGTGGACGCGATTATGAGCGCTTTTTTTCCTTCAAGCGCGTCAGCCAGAGCGCGGCCTATCGCGGAAGCGGTTTTCGCGTCCGCGAAATTAAGCAGCACTGGCAATATCCGGGCTTTGCTTTTTATAGTCTGGAGAAACGGCAGCTGAACCTCGATGGAATGCTCCTTTAAATGCGCGGAAGGCGCGACGTCAAACAAAGCGGGGTGCTTCGCAATCAGATAATCGGACAGTTCACCGTCAATTTCCAGACTGCCCAGAGGAGTCGAAAAAGAGCCTTTTCCATACAAAGCGGCGGTTTTGATTCCGGCGGTATGGCCCGCGCCGAGAATTACGGCGGTCTCAAAATTCAAATCGCGCGCGCAGGCGAAAGCGGCGCCCGCCGTCGCACCCGAAAAAACGTAACCCGCATGGGGAACTACGATAGCCTTAATGGTTTGCGGCCCGATATCGCATTGCTTGGCGTTGCGCAGGAAATCATTAACCATACGCGCAAGGATTTCTTTTTCCGCGGGATAAAACCGGCCCGCCGCGGCTGGCTTCCTGACTCCGTTGTTTTCCGGCATATACCCCTCCGTGTGCTTCCTACATATAATATAAAATTGCCGGCACGGCATAAAC
>JBAYFS010000055.1:0-12083 GCA_041667045.1 Elusimicrobiaceae bacterium
ATTATCGGCGCGGGCCCGGCCGGACTGGGCGCGGCGTTAAGATTGAAAGAGCTGGGCGTAAAAGATTTCACCGTGCTGGAGAAAAATCCGTATGCGGGCGGGCTGTGCGCAAGCTTTAAAGACCTGCGCGGCTTCACCTGGGATCTGGGCGGACACGTCATTTTCTCCCACTTCCCGGAATTCACCAAAGCGTTTGAAGGCGCGCTGGACGGCAATCTCCTGGAGCATGACAGGATCTGCCGCATCCGCATCATGGACCGCTGGATACCCTATCCTTTTCAAAACAACATAGCAACCCTGCCGGAAAAGGACGCCCTGTTCTGCCTTGAAGAACTTAAAAAAGCGCCAGGCGCAAAAGCCCCTTCAGCCAATTTCAAAGAATGGATTTTAAACACTATGGGACGAGGGATAGCGGAATATTTCATGCTCCCCTACAATTTCAAGGTGTGGGCGCATCCGCCGCAAATGCTGTCGAAAGACTGGCTGGCCGAACGCGTGGCGCCGGTAAGTTACGAGGATGTTTTCCAACGCTTCAAAACCAACGCGCCGGAAATGAACTGGGGCCCGAACGCCCGGTTCAAATATCCGCGCTCCGGCGGAACTGGCGCCATTTTTCTGGCGCTGGCGCGGGAAGTTAAAAACAATATCCTCTACAACAAAGAAGCCACGGAAATAAACGCCGACAGAAAAACAGTAACGCTGTCCTCCGGCGACACCTTGCCCTACGATTTCATAATCAGCACCGCGCCACTGGATACGCTGGTTTCGTCCCTGCGCCCGAGGAACCCGGCGCTGGCTGACGCGGCGAAAGAACTGCTTTATAACGGGGTTTTTTCAATCGGAGTGGGTGTGTCGGGGCCCGTGCCGGACAATAAATGCTGGATGTATTTCCCGGAGAACAACACACCGCCCTACCGGGTCACATACCTTTCAAACTATTCGCCGGAAATCGCGCCGGACGGCAAACACCACGCCATGCTCTGCGAGGTTTCCCACAGCGCGCACAAACCGGAAAACGCGGACACGATCGCGCAGGAAACCGTCAACGGCCTGGCCCGCTGCGGCATGCTGCCCGACAAAAACAAAGTCGTTTCGCTGGACGTCCGCAATATAGAACGCGCCTACCCGATCCCTTCGCTTGGCAGGGATGCCGCCTTAAAAACCATACTGCCGAGGCTTGAACGGCTGGGCATTTTTTCACGCGGCAGGTTCGGCGCCTGGCGGTACGAAGCCGGCAACACCGACCATTGCTTCATGCAGGGCCGGCAGGCGGCTGACAGAATAATTTCAGGAACGGAGGAACAAGTATGGAAGAATTGAATTCGCTTTCGATGGTGATGCCCGTTTATAACGAGGGCGAGATTATCGCCGCAACGGTACGCGAGTATTACGATACCGTTATCGGGAAAATGACGGACGCCGAGCTGATCGTGGTTAACGATTGCTCGACGGACAACACCGGAGCCATCCTGGCCGAACTTGCCAAAGAGCTGCCCAAACTGAAAGTCATAACGCCGGAAAAAAACGGCGGGCACGGCAAAGCGATTCTGCTCGGCTATGAAGCGGCTTCTAAAGATCTGGTTTTCCAGACCGACTCGGACAATCAGTTCGAGCCGGACGACTTCCGCACGCTCTGGGCCTATAAGGACAAATGCGGCATGATTCTCGGCTACAGAAGAAACCGCCGCGACCCGCTGCACCGGCTGCTGCTCACGAAAATAGTGCGCGCGTCCATAAATATCGTTTTCGGAACCGATATCCGCGACGCGAACTGCCCCTTCCGGCTTATGAACCGGATCCAGCTCCACTCGCTGCTAAAAACCATTCCGGCGGATTCGCTCGCGCCGAATATCATGCTGTCCATACTTTTCAAAAAACGCGGCTTTTGTTTCACGGAAGTGCCCGTCTCGCACCGGGAACGAAAAACGGGAACTGTGTCCATCGTGCGGCTGAAACTACTTAGATTCGCGCTTAAAGGGTTAGGGCAGTTGCTTAAATTACGCAGAACTATATGAACATGAAGGCACCGCAAAACTGGCGGGACGGCATTTCCGTCCTATTACTCGCTCTGCTGGCGTTCGCAGCGCTGTGGCCTTTGCATCCTTTGTTTTACAATATCACCCAGCGCGATTCCGGAGCGTTCATTTACGTAGCCAAAACGATTCTGGCGGGCGGCAGGCCGTATCTTGACGCGTGGGACCACAAACCCCCCGTAATTTTCTATATTGATGCGCTCGGCCTCGCAATGACGCACGGGAAGCTTTGGGGCATATGGGTTATGGAATACCTGTCGCTTTTTGCGGCGCTGTTTTTTGGGCTCCGCGCGCTAACGCCGCGTTTGGGCAGAAAAGCAGCCCTGTTCGGTTTGCTGGCGGCCTCGCCGTTTTTCATGGTTTTAATAGAAGAAGGCAACTTAACCGAGGAATTCGCGCTGCCTTTCCAGTTTTTGGCGTTATGGCTGCTTTTATCCGCCAAAAAAACCGGGGCCGCCGACTGGAAAATTTTTTTGGCGGGAGCGGCGGGAGCGGCCTGCTTCTACACAAAACAGAACACCGCCGGAATTTTGGCCGCCGCGTTTTTAGCCTCCGGCGCGCAGGCTTTGGTTTTAAAAAATCCGCGCCGATGGCTGCGCGACACCTTAATGCTGGCGGGCGGTTTCGCGGCAGCTACGCTCACGCTTGCGGCATTGCTGGCGGCTAACGGAATTTTAACCGCCTGCTGGGATTCGGCGTTCGTCTATAATTTCGCCTATACCGGTTCATCCGGCAAGCACCGCATGGAAGTTTTGAAACAGCTATGCCAATACCTAACAAAACACGCGCCGTATGAAGTATTCTTCGCATTCGTTGGCTGGTTGGCCACGCTCGTTTCCGCGTTAAGGAAAATGAGTCGGAAGGAAAACTGCTTTTTCGAACTGCTTATAACCATACTCCTGCCAGTGGAACTGTGCGCCGCGCTTACGTCAGACCGGGGGTACCGACATTATTTCCTGGCCCTTATGCCCGCCCTGGCGGCAAGCGCGGGAATGCTTTTTGGGACACTGGCCGGATTCACGAAAAACATCCGGCCCGGGCTTAAAATCGCGCTTGCGGCGATAATATTTTGGGGCCCGGCCTGGACGGTCATGCGCAAGACCGAGGAACGGCTGTATTTCTTCCTGCCGCCTCCGCCTGGCGTGAACGTAATCAAGGCGATAGAAGGCGGCACGAAGCCGGACGACACCGTGCTGGTCTGGGGCGCGCAAGGCAATATTTTGGTGAATATAAACCGCAGATCGCCGACCCGCTATTTCTACCAATATCCGCTGTTTTTAAAAGGCTACGGCACCCTAGCTCGCATGAATGAATTTATCGGTTCGGTTAAAGCGGCACGCCCGAAATACATTATGGACACGTCGGCTTTCAACCGCGTTTTCCCGTCGCTAAACCCCTTCGTGCGCCAGCACCGCCCGCACGGTGAGCGCGGTTACGCCGACCCGCCCGGCATTGAAGGTTTTTACTCGCTGGTAGAAGCGAATTACAGGGAAATACCGGCGATATCATCACCTTCCTTAACGGTTTACAGGAGATTAAATGACTGACGGCAAACTCTCCATAGCTATCGTCGCGCCTTATTACCCGCCAGTTATCGGCGGAGCCGAGAACCAGGCGAAAAACACCGCCTCGGCCCTGCAAAAACTGGGCCACCGCGTAACCGTAATAACACGCGGCCCGCAAGGCCTGCCGCGCATAACGGTGGAAAACGGGATAACGGTTTACCGCACGCCGGAAACCATGCCCGCCACCCGCCTGAGCGCACTAAAATTCCATTGCGCGGTGCTGCGCGCGCTGTTTGCCATGCGCAAAGAAATTGACGTAATACACGCTTACCTCATTTCCTCAACAAATATGGCGTGCCTTCTGGCGGCAAAAATTCTGGGCAAGCCGTTTTTTATCTCGGCGGGCGGCGCGGGCGCGTGCGGCGGCATTACCGACACCATGGGGTTCGGCGCGTTTTCCGGCCTTAAGCGGACCCTGCTTATAAAGTCTCGAACACGTTTCATTTTGCAAACCGAAGAATCCAAAGCGGAATTCGTGGCGGCGGGCGTAAACCCCGCAAGAATAACAGTAATACCAACTCCGGTGGACACCGAACAGTTCCACCCGGCGACAAGTGCTGAGAAATCCGCACTGCGCGCGGAGCTCGGCCTTGACGGCACGGTGCTGTTCTCACTTTCCCGCCTTGAGGAGCCTAAGAAACCGGAATGGATTATAGAAGCCCTGCCCGCCCTGCTCAAACGCTGGCCGGATTTGCAGCTGGTTATCGCCGGAGGAGGCAGCAAACGGGATTTTCTGGTTAAATTCGCGGAGGAAACAGGAGTAGCGGGAAATGTCACTTTCGCGGGCATTATTCCGCGCGCGGAAGATTATTACCGCGCCAGCGATATTTTCGTGCTGGCCTCGGAAAGCGAAGGAATGCCTAACACGCTTTTGGAAGCCATGGCCTGCGCCGTCGCTCCGGTGTGCGCGCGGGTGAACGGGTCGTCGGTAATCAAGGAAGGCGAAACGGGGTTTTTATTTCCGGCCGAAAAAAACATTCCCGCTCTTACGGAAGCCCTGCAAAAAGCGTTATCCCTGAACGCGGAACAGAAAACAGTCCTGCGGGAAAAACTGCGCCAAACTGCTCAGGAAAATTTCGCGCCGGCAATAATAGCCGCGCGGCATATGGCTCTTTTCCGCGAAGCGGTTTAACGGTCATTTCCCAAGTTCCGCAATTTATATACAATTTATTTGATCCTTAATACTAAAAAGGAGATATCCATGGGCGCCCCCCTCCCCATTGAACACAGCAGGCAGTTCCTCCGCAGACGTTTCCTCAACTGGTTCCCCCTGGGCATAAGCTACGCTATGCTTTACATGGGCCGCTACAATCTCACAGTCAGCAAAAACGCGCTGGGCGATTTAATGAGCAAGGCCGCATTCGGAGAGATTTTCGGCGTCGGCGCGGTAATCTACTCGGTGTCGTTTCTTGTAAACGGCCCGCTGACCGATAAAATAGGTGGAAAAAAAAGCATGCTTATCGGCATGGGCGGCGCGATTATCGCCAACCTGCTTATGGGCCTTTACCTTTTCCACGCTATGACCCAGCCCTCGCCCGATCCGCAACGCCTTAAAACCGTTTTCATGCTGCTCTATGCGATCAACATGTACTTCCAGAGTTACGGAGCTGTCGCCATAGTTAAAACGAACGCGCCTTGGTTCCATGTGCGGGAACGCGGTATTTTCGGCGGCATTTTCGGTATCATGATTTCATCCGGCCTTTACTTCGCCTTCGACGTAAACCAGCGCATCCTGGACATGACGGCGGGCCGCGGCGTGAACGGCGGCCTCGCGGTCTGGTGGGTGTTTTACACACCCGCGATTCTTCTTACCGCGCTGTGGATAGTCAACGCGCTGTTCCTCAGAAACAAGCCCAGCGACGCGGGCTTTAAAGACTTTGAAACGGGCGACGCGTCCAGCGGGGAAGACGACGTCCAGCCGCCCATATTCACCGTGTTAAAGAAAATCGTCACCAATCCGGTGATACTGATAATCGCGTTCGTGGAATTATGCACCGGCGTTTTGAGAAACGGGATTATGCAGTGGTATCCTATATTCGCGAAAGAGAACCTGGCGCAGGGAATAACCTCCGGATTCGATTACACGCTTAAGAACTGGGGACTGATCCAGATGATAGCCGGAGTCACCGGCGGCCTGCTGGCCGGCTGGGTAAGCGACAGATTCTTTCATTCGCGCAGGGCCCCGTCGGCGGGGCTTTTGTATATCACGCTGGCGGTTTGCACGGGCATGATGATCTTCGCGCTGAGCAACGGCTGGATCCTGTCCGCCATCACTTTTGTAATGGCATTGTGTGTAATCGGAACTCACGGCATGCTCAGCGGAACCGCGACCATGGATTTCGGCGGCAGGAAAGGAGCCGGAACCGCGGTAGGCATCATTGACGGTTTCGTTTATCTTGGCACAGCCATCCAGTCTTTCGGCATCGGCTACATCACAACCTCGCCGGAATGGGGCTGGCATTACTGGCCCGTGTTCCTGCTGCCTTTCGCCATTATCGGCACGCTGCTACTAACCAAAATCTGGCATGTAATGCCGAAACCCGCCGCGCAAAAGGAACCGCCTGAAATACGGGCCGCCGAAGCGGACATTTAATCATTCAAACGAAACGGCCCCCGCAGAAACGGGGGCCGTTTTAAATCGTCCCAAAAAGGAGGACACGGAGCGTATCCCTTTTTATTTTCAGGTGCTTTCGTGTCCTTATTGTTAGTATAGGTCCGGTTTTTTTAATGTCAAGGTCTTATTTGCCAGTTTTAACGGCACTGCGATGGAAAACTGCGCGGTCGTCCTGCACGGCTACGGTAAAAGGTTTTGGTTCAACGATATAAAGCAACTTGTCGGCATTATAATTGATTCTTTTCAAAAAAAAGTTTTTAAGGCCGACGACATAAACATCGCCGGAGTCTTTGAACCCGGTGCAGTGGTCGCCTTTAAGCTTGATAAAATCTTTGGGTTCCTTGGCGGTTTCATAAAGCTTGCGCCCCATGGAATAGGGAATAATTTCATCCTGCGCGCTGTGTAAAATCAGCAGAGGCATATTGACGCCGGCTATCCGGCTGGCGGTATCATAACGCCTGCCGACCAAAAGGCGCGACGGCAGCCACGGATGCAAAATCCGCCCCATATCAGCCAGGGAAGTGAACGGAGCCTCCAGGATAAGCGCGGAAGCGTTAAGATTAGCCGCCAGATAGGCGGCCACAGCCGTGCCGAGCGAATGCCCGTAAATAACTATCCGCTCCGGCGGGATATTTTTCTTAAATACCAGATAATAATAGGCGGCGGTCGCGTCTTTGTAAGTCCCTTCTTCGGATAGAGAACCCCGGCTGTTTCCGTAGCCGCCATAATCGAACGTTAAAACGTTAAACCCCATTTTGTGCAACAACCCGGCTTTGTACAACTGATAATAAACGGAAATGTTATTGGCGTTGCCGTGGCAGTACAACACTGCCGGAGCGGACGATTTTTCCGCCGGGATATACCAGCCGGTAACGAGCCGCCCGTCTTTCGTTCCCAGACTGACGTCCTCATATTTCAGGTTATAGGAGGCCGGGGTTCCCTGCATTTCCCTAACGGGAAGGTAAGTGGCGTGAAAAACGAAATTTTTAAGGCCGACGTAAACAGAACCTGCGATCACCGCGGTCAAAACAGTCGCCAGAACAAGCCTTATGCGAAAAGACATCAGAACTCCCTGCCAGGCTTGAAGCCTTATTTCCAGCCTTTAAGCTTGGCGTAATCAACAATGCCGTCATAAATTCCGCGCGCCATTTTCGCGCGCACTTTTTCGTCGTTGAGGTTTTTGCAGTCGTCCGCATTGGTCATAAAACCCATTTCTACAAGTACCGCCGGAGTGTAAGTGCCGCGCAAGACATAAAACGCCGCCTGTTTCACGCCCCTGTTTTTAAAAGGCGTCCGCGCGCCCACATGATTGGCGACCAGACCGGCCAGCTGGGCGGCTTCGTTCATATATTCGTTGCGCGCCATGGAATGCAACAGCAACTCCGCCGGATCGGCGCCCCAGTCGTCCTCCAACTCCTGCACGGAGTTTTCTTTCGCCGCCACGGAAGCGGCCCAGGGATCGGACGCTCTTTCGGACATGAAATAAATTTCAAACCCCTTCTCGTGTTTCCGCGGGTGCGCGTTGGCGTGGATTGAGACGAAAATATCCGCGTGGCTGTCGTTAGCCAGACGGCTGCGCTCGCTTAACGGAATGAAATAATCGGAAGTGCGGGTTACAAGCACGTCAAAACCGCCGTCTTCCTTAAGCAGGCCCGCCAATTCCTCGGCCATGCGGATGTTCAGCGATTTTTCCGCCAGCCCCTTGCGCTTATGCCCGCCGGGATCCTTGCCGCCGTGCCCGGGATCGATAACAACCAGCTTGCGCCCCGTGCGCATCGGCGAGATGATATCGGGAATGGAAATCCTGTCTTCCTGCACGATAGCCGGAGCCAGGGGCGGGGCCAAAACGGAAGCCGTCGCCGCGGCAACGCCGTCCTGCGCAGGCGCGTCCTTGCGCGTTACGGCGAGAATAAGAGTATCCTGCTCCCTGCTCACGTTCCAGACATCGCCGCGCTCGCCCAGATAAGCGTCTATCACCACGTCGCCGTTTAAACCGGCGACAGAGACGCTTTTGACGAGCCCGTCGTCGAAATTTTCTTTTTCGCTTACTTTCGCCAGCGCGTCCTCAATGACAATCTGCACATGGCGCGGCCCTTTTTCCAGACTGCTGTATTTGGACACGCCGCGCAGTTCAAAACTCACGCGCGTGGCGGCGCCGTAGGAAAAATAGTCCATTTCCCCGACGTTAAAAATTTTCTCCACGTCCAGGGAATGCGCCGTCTGGTTGTAGGCGATGTCCCTGCCGACAGCCGCGCCGAACGCGTCGCTCGTGAAAAAATCAACGGGCACGTAGGCTTTTTCGCCGTATTTCACTGTTTTGTCGCTCAAACGGACAGGCTGGCCGGCCAGCACCGCCGTGTCGCTGCCGACGGTGAAACTGACTTTCACTTTGCGGATATTGCCGCTCAGCGCGCCGGACTTGGGATTCCAATAGATCGTTCCTCCGAACAGTTCCAGCACTTTGCGCGCGTGCAGGTACAGCCTGCCGTCCTTGTCGAGCGAATCCACACTGTCCTTGTAATCGCCCGACTCGGCAAACTGTATCATGTCGGGAACGGCGCGCGAAGCCTCCTGCCTGGCATTCGCGCACAGCGTTCCAGCCAAAAGAACCGACAGCAAAACCAAACCGGCGACGGCCTTCTTCATCATTTCGTTCACTCCAGAATTATGCGGTAATCTTCCCACGTAAGCTGGGGATCCGACTGAATTTTGATGCCGCGATGCACGTTGCGCTCAATGGCGTCCTGCTTGCCGCGCAGGGTTTCCGCGAGCATCGGATGCAGCACTACCCGCATATTCCCGCCCGGACGGCCCAGGGTGAGGTTGCGTATCTCCCGCTGGATTTTTATGCGCATGCTCTCGGAAGAAAGCACGCGCCCGGAACCGTGACACTCGGGACACTCCTCGGTTAACAAACTGCCGGTGCTTTCGCGTTTGCGTTCGCGGGTCATTTCCACAAGGCCCAGCCGGGTGATCGGCAGAATGCGGATTTTGGCTCGGTCGCGTTTAACAGCGCGGGCCAGAGCTTCAACCACTTTATGCCGGTTAGAGGCTTTTTTCATGTCTATAAAGTCTATGACTATAATACCGCCGATATTGCGCAGCCGCAGCTGCTGCGCGATTTCCTGCGCGGCCTCGATATTGGTCTGTGTGACGGTTTCTTCCTGCGACTTGCTGCCCGTGAATTTGCCGGTGTTCACGTCTATGGCGCACAAAGATTCCGCTTCCTGGATGATAATGGTTCCGCCGTTGGGCAGTTCCAGTTTTATCCTGCGCAGGTTATCAATCGCGGGGTCCACTTCGAACGCGGTGAAGATGGGTGTTTTTGCGTTATAAAGCTTGACGCGAGACTTCAGTTCCGGCGAATTCCTTGAAACAAAATCCTCCACGCTGGCATGGTCTTCGGCGTTATCAAGCAGGTAAAGGGAGACTTCCTCCGACAGGATGTCGCGAGTGACCTGCAGCACCAGATCCATGTCCTTATGCAAAAGGCAGGGCGACCTGTTAGCGGTGAATTTCTTGCTTATCTGCTCCCACTGGGAGTTGAGGTCCTTCATCTCTTTCTCAAGCTCTTCCTCGGTGGCGTCCTCCGCTTCCGTGCGGACGATGCAGCCCATTTTGGACAGATACCTGTCCGCCAGGCGCGCCACCATTTCGGAAAGGACTTTACGTTTTTCGTCGTCCTCGATATTTTTGGACACGCCCACAAAACTCTGGTACGGAGTAAGCACGAGATACCGGCCCGGCATGGTGATGTCCATGGTGACTTTCATGCCTTTCGTGCCGATGGCGTCTTTGACAACCTGCACCATTATCTCGTCGCCTTTCCTGATGAGCTTGTCTATCGGCTCCTTGTCTCCGCCGATAACGTCGGAAATATACAGGTACGCGTTTTTTTCGTAACCGATATTGACAAACGCGCTCGATATGCCGGGCAGGACGTTCTCCACCGTAGCCTTGTAAATGTTTCCCACAATGTTAAGGGTTCCGCGCCGTTCCCACAGCAGTTCCGCCAGCCGGCCGTCTTCTAAAATGGCAATGCGCGTTTCCTCAAAAGACGTGTTCGCCAGTATTTCAATTTTCTCGGGTTTTCCCGATGTTGTTTTTTTCATATGTTCATCTCTCTGGTTAATTTGAAATTTATCGTTCACTCCCACACGGACAAAAGCCCGTTCCGGGACTCCCAATAAAAATCTTCCCTTACTACCTTCAGTTCCCGAACCGGCAGGCACTCCTTTCCCAGCCAACCGCTTATAAGCAGTTCCGGCTTGAGGTTTCTGCCCGGCCCGATGTTCATTAAAAGCTCCAGCTTCCCTTCTTCAGCGGCGGATGCCCTTACAATTTCGCGCGCGACCAGCTCGTCCACCCGCCCCTCAGAGCGCTCGCGCCTTACTATCCCCCTTTCAACATAGTCCGCCAAACTTTCCCGCGCGGAAGAAAAATCCCCGTAAACCGTATACCGCACCGCGCAGATAAGCTCCTCCAGAGACGGAAACTGCAACGGCACCCTTTTCGCGCCCAGCAGTTCATAGTTTTGCGCCGCCGCGGAAGACCTGATTTTTTCAGCGGCCAGGCCGCTGTCCACATATCCGGTCAGAAAAAGGTCCGCGTACTCGGCCAGGCTTTCATACCCTTCCACAATCGCCGGCCCGAACGACATTTTCACCTTGCCCGACTTCACCGCGCAGTTCAGACCCGCATTTTCCGCTATGGCCCGAAAAGCCGCTATCTGGCCGTGCTGGCTGATAAGGCGGGCCGCTTCGCCGCGCGCGAATCTCAGGCGCAGCCTTGATCCGGCTCCCGGCGCGCCCGGCCGCACCGCCCGGGCCTTGTTATCGCGAAAACCGCCGTCCGCGTTAGCCATCTTACACCAGCGCCATGCGCCTTGCGTAAACGGATTCCGCCACGCCCAGCGCCCACAAGGATGCGACCAGGTTAGATCCTCCGTACGACAAAAGCGGCAAGGGCACGCCGGCCACCGGCGCAATGCCGACCGACATGCCGTAATTTAAGCCCAAATACACCAAAAACATGCTGAACAAACCGCAGCAGCTCAGATAACCGAACTGATCGCGCGAAAGCCGCGCTATCACCATAAGCCGCCACAAAATCATCAGGTAAAGCCCCAGCACGCCGATACTGCCCCAAAAACCCATCTCCTCGCCCACAACAGCCAAAATAAAATCCGTGTGCCGTTCCGGCACGAAACCAAGGCGGGACTGCGTGCCGGAAAAAATACCCTTTCCCCACAAACCACCGGAGCCCATCGCTATCTGGACCTGCAAGATGTTATAACCCGCGCCCTTGGGATCGGCCTGAGGAGACAAAAACACTTCAAACCGCTTGCGCTGGTAGTTCTTCATCTGGCTCTGCACGCCAACCGCCGTCAAAAACCCGAAAATAAACACGACCGCCGCTCCGAAATAATACACCGCGCGCAGTTTTATTCTCAGCCGGGACCCAAGTTTCCAGGCGGCGAAAGCTATAGCCAGCACGACCAGACAAAACACCAAAGCCGGGAAACCGAAACTGGACAGCGAATAAAAACTCTGCACGAAAGAGCTGGCTTCCAGCCATTGCGGATTAAGCGGAATCATGGTCCACAAAACAGTGAGTCCGCCCACAATGGCGCCGTATCCCATAATGGTCAGAAGATGCGCCACGCTTGCCCCGCCGCAATAAAGCATCGCCACTATGGTGGGGAAAGTGACCAGCAGGGCGGAAAAATCCGGCTGGAGCATTATCAAGACAAACACGGGCGAAACCAAAGCCACCGCGCCGAGAAGCGTGCCCAGCTGTTTGATACGCCCCGAGTTCCTATCCAGATAATTAGCCAAGACCAGAATAAGGCCCACGCGGCATATTTCCGAC
>JBAYFS010000056.1:0-12075 GCA_041667045.1 Elusimicrobiaceae bacterium
AGCATATTGCCGATATTGCTCTGGTAATCAGCAGGCATTACATGGGCGTACCACACGCCGTCCGCAACCGGCGCGGAATAATTGGTGGTGTTGGCATAAATGAAATCGCCATCCAAAAGCAACTGGCCCGTTGTCATAAACTCAAGCTGGTTCAGCTGATAATAGAAACCTTTAAGCCCCGAGCCGCCGGCATCCGTGGCCACCCAGGTGAAGGTGGGCCGGTTGTTTTCATACCAGGAAGCGGCGAAAGGATGGGACGGGGAATCCAGCGAAACCATTACCGGAGCAATGCTGTCCAGCGGCAGACCGGATACGGAAGCCGAATACGTGCTTTCCAGCACGTTGGGCCCCGCGTCAACCACGGTAACGCGGTAATAATAAGTATTATGCACGTTAAGGTCGTTATGCGTGAAAGAAAGTGTGCTGGTCTGCGCCACTATGAAGGAATTATTCCAGTCATGCGGCGTGGAGGAATCGCAGTAAACGCGGTAAATATCAATATCGCCGGGATTGGGATCGGGGGCGGTCCAGGAAATTTTTATCTGCCCATTCCATTTTTCCAGCGTGACGTTTTCAGGCGGCGCGGGGAAATAATCAACTCTGAAAGGCTTATCGAGCGCGGCGGACATATTGCCCTGGTTATCCACGGTCATTACGTGGAAATACCAGAACCCGTCGGGCACGCCGGACAGCACCACGCCGGCGGAGGAGGTAAAAACTCCGGCGTATATAATTTCCTGCGCCGTCATTTGAGACTGCGTATTGTAAACGTAGTAATATCCGTTGATACCGCTGCCGCCGTCGTCGCGGGCGAACCAGTTGAACCGCGGGCTGTTATCCTGATACCAAAAATCAGGATCCGGGTGGGAGTCGGAAACCAGTCCGCTTATAACGGGCGGCGTTATGTCAATGGGCGCGTTATTTGCCGTATCGGCGAAACTGCCCCGGCGCCCGTTTTTGTCAACCGCGAAAACACGGTAATGATAGGGCCGGTAATTTACCAAATCCGTGTGAATATAATTTGTCGAAGTTGTATTAACCACCAGAAACGCGTCCGAAAAATCGTAGGGCGAAACGGAATCGCAGAACACTTCGTAATGGTCCACGTCATAAGTGAAAACGGGAATATCCCAGGACAGGGAAACCGCGTTTTGGGACGAAACCGCCAAAAGGTGCGGGGGCGCCGGCGGGGACGATCGGTCAATTTTAAACGGATAAACCGCCAGCGGCGAATGATCGTTTAAAACGTCTTCGCTTAGCACCTGGAACAGCCATTCCCCGTCAGCCAGCGCGGCAGGGACGGTGTAAGAAGTTGTGGTCAGCTTAACTCCGGACGCAAGCACCGTGCCGGAAGAAACCGCGAAAGTGGACAGATACACGTAATAAGAACTCACGCCTATGCCGCCGTTGCCTTCAACCTGCCAGGAGAAAGACGGCAGCGCGCCGGCGTACCACGTTGAAGACGAAGGATGAGTGGGCGACGCTATACTGCTTATGGCAATGGAACTTATGGGCCGCGCGGACATGATATTGGAGAATCCGCTTTCCAGAATATTAGGCGCGACATCAAGCCCCGTCAGCTGATAGGCGTAAGTAGCGGAGGAAGACAGATTAACATGGTCGAATCTGGTTGAGGTCGTCTGCGCGAGGATGAAACCGTCCACAAAATTATATGGCGAAGTGGAATCGCAGTAAATACGGTAAACGTCAAAATCCGGAGGAACGACCGCAGGCGGTTCCCACAAAAGAATGATTTTATTGTTCCGCGCGGCAAGGTTAAGATTTCTGGGCGCGCCGGGCGCATAGTCTATTCTTGTTTCATAACGGAAGGGAAGCGACTGGTTGCCCTGCTGGTCTTCCGCAATCAGGTGGAAATACCAGACCCCGTCAACAAGATCGGAATAAGAAACCTCGGTGTCGGAAGTATACACGCCCTGCGCCTTGATTTCCGCGGCGGTCATCTCAACGCGCTGGTTGAGAATGTAATAGTAACCTTTCAATCCGGCGCCGCCCCCGTCGTTCGCGGTCCACGAATAAGCCGGGCTGGGATTGGGATACCAGACGCCGGGGACAGGGTGCGTCACCGAGGTGACTGAACTTATTACCGGCAACAGAGCGTCCACCGGATAGGTATTGAGAATGCCGGAGAAATCGCTGCGGTTGTTATTGCGGTCCACAACATAAAACCTGTAAGCGTAAGGCTGATAGTTCGACAGTCCGGTATGCAGATATGACGTGGCTGTCGTGTCAGCCACTTCAAAAGCGTCCGCGAAATCATACGGCGTGGTGGAATCGCAAAATAATCGGTAATACGCCACGTCATAAGTCTTGTAAGGTTCGTCCCACGAAAGCAGGATGGAATTCTGCGCCTGCGTTGCTGAAAAACCCGCGGGAACAACAGGCGTTGAAACGTCAACCAAAAACACATATTTCGCGACCGCCGTAAACCTCTGCAGATTGTCGCGCGCGATGATATACAAACCCCATTCCCCGTCGGCCAGGGGAACGGTAACCGTATAAGTGGATTCCGTCTGCGCTATTCCGCTCGCCAGCAGTTCCGCCTGCAATACGGTCCGGGTGGACAGCATCAGGTAATAATTTGACGCGGAACTGCCGTCAAAACCCGACACGGTCCAGTTAAACGACGGCGTGTTATTGCCGCTCCACACGGTATGGCTGGGATGCGTGGGCGAAATAACGTTAACAGACGCGCTGGTCCCTTCCAGCATAATGTCGTTGCTGTAACCGCTTTCGAGAGGCGTCGGCTGGGAATCCACCACCGACACCCGGTAACGGCGGGTGGAATAAGTAGTCACCGTGTCAATAAACACGGCATCAACGGTGGACGTCGCCAGATAAGCGTCCCCCCAGTCGTAGGGCGTGGAGGAGTCGCAGAAAACCTTGTAATAGCCGAAATCGGTCAGCGCGGGATCGGGAGGATCCCAGGTTAAAGTTACATGGGTCACATCGGTGGACATCACCAGATTTCTGGGCGCGGTAGGCGGGAAATTTATGTTTATTCTGCGGTTCCTTACGCTTCCCGCGTTATTGAAATTATCAACTCCCAGCACATGCATATACCAGCTTCCGTCCGCCAGCGGGCCAGCGTAACTTGTGGAAGTGGAGTAAGTGAACTCGCCGGCCGCAAGCAGCCCGCCCGTGGTAACAGACGACGACTGATTAAGCAGATAATAATAACCCTTAAAACCGGCCCCGCCGGAATCAGTCGCGCCCCAGGTGAAAGTGGCGCTGCTGTTTTGATACCAAACGTTTTCAAACGGATGGGACGGGGAATCCAGCGCCGTCACCACGGGCGGCGTGGCGTCCACCGGCACGCCCGATACCGCATCCGAATAAACGCTTTCCAGAATATTTGGGTCATTATCCACCGCCGTAACGCGGTAATAGTAGGTGTTATGTTCGTTTAAATCAACATGCATGTACGAAAACGTGCTGACCTGGGCAAGGATGAAGGAATCTTCCCAGTCGTACGGGGTGGTCGAATCGCAATAAACGCGGTAAAAAGCTATATCACCCGGATCTGGGTCCGGAGCAGTCCAGGAAACTTTTATCTGCCCGTTCCATTTCTCCAGCGCTACGTTTGCGGGCGGCGCGGGGAAATAGTCAATGCGGAAAGGCAGGCTGTTCACTTCCGACATATTGCCCTGATTATCAACAGCCATGACATGGAAATACCAGAACCCGTCCGGCACGCCGGAAAGCGCCACGCCGGAGGAAGAGGTGAAAACCCCGGTAGCCAGCAAAACCTGCCTCGCCATTGTTTCCGCGTCGCTATACGCGTAATAATAGCCGTTTATGCCGCTGCCGCCGCCGTCGCTCGCCGACCATGCAAACTGGGGACTGTCGTCTTGATACCAGAAAGTCCTGTCCGGGTGCGACGAGGAGGCCAGACCGCTTACGGTAGGCGAAATTATGTCCAGCGGCGCGTTGTTGGCAGTGTCGGCGTAATTGCCGACGTGGCCGGTCCCGTCCACCGCATAAACCCGGTAATGGTAAGACTTGTTGTTTATGAGGCCGGTATGCAGGTAATTTGTCTCCGTTGTGGTAACCACCAGAAACGCGTCGGAAAAATCAAAAGGCGAAACGGAATCGCAAAACACCTCGTAACGGTCCACGTCATAAGTGAAAACCGGCGCGTCCCAGGTCAGGGATATCGCGTTTTGCGAAGAAACCGCCAGCAGGTGCAGAGGAGCCGGCGGCGACGCCGCGTCCACTTTAAACGGATAAACAACCATGTCGGAATGGTCGTTCAAAGCGTCCTCGCTTATCACCTGAAACCGCCAGGCCCCGTCAGCCAGAGCCGTGGGAACGGTATAGGAAGTCGTGGTTAGTTTAACACCCTCCGCCAGCACCGCCGCCGAAGAAACGGAATAGGTCGTTACGGCGACATAATACGCGCTCACGCCCAGTCCGCCGTTGCCTTCGACCTGCCAGGAGAATTCCGGCAGCGCGTTAGCGTACCATGTTGAGGTAGACGGGTGCGTGGGCGAAACCACGTTGTATATGGCAATGGAGTTTACCGGCCGCCCCGCCACACCGTTAGAGAACTCGCTTTCCAGAATGTTAGGCGCGGTATCGAGCGCGGTAACCCAGTAATAATACGTGCTGGAGGAATCCAGATTCAAATGCTCGAATCTGGTGGACGTTGTCTGTGCGAGGATAAATCCTTCCGAAAAACCATAGGGCGAAACGGAATCGCAATAAATGCGGTATTTTTCCAGATCCGACGGCACGAATTCGGGCGGATCCCATAAAAGAGTTATTTTCCGCTCGCGCGCCACAAGGTTAAGATTTCTCGGCGCGCCCGGCGCGTAGTCAATTCTGGTTTCACGGCTTACAAGCCGCGACTGGTTGCCCTGCTGGTCTTCGGCGAAAATATGGAAATACCAAAGCCCGTCGGTAAGGCCGGAAAGGGAAACCGAAGTGTCGGAAGTGTAAAAACCCTGCGCTTTTATAACCTCGGTCGTCACGTCAACCAGCTGGTTAAGCAGATAATAATATCCTTTAATTCCCGCGCCGCCGCTATCGGAAGCGGACCAGGAAAAAGTGGGACTGGGGCTCGGATACCACAGATCCGCGACAGGGTGGGTGGGCGAAGTGACCGAACTTATCACCGGACCGGTGGCGTCAATGGGGTAGGTGTTTAAAATGCCGGAATAATCGCTGCGGTGACCCTGCCTGTCAACAGCGTAGAGCCGGTATAAATAAGGCTGGTTATTCTCAAGGCCGGTGTGCAGGTAATAGGTGGTGGTAACGGAGGCCACTTCAAAAGCGTCGGAGAAATCGTACGGCGTGGTGGAGTCGCAGAACAGCTTGTAGTAGCTGATGTCATACGCCATGGCGGGAGTAGTCCACGAAACCAGAATGGAATTTTGCTCCTGCGCGGCGGAAAGCCCTGCCGGCGCCACGGGCGTTGACGCGTCAACCAGAAACGCGTATTTCGCCACGGAAGTGAGATTGCCCAGATTATCGCGGGCCATAAGATAAAACGCCCATTCGCCGTCCGCGATGGGCGAAGGCGCGGTATAGGTGGAGAAGGTCTGCGCGATGCCGGTGGACATAAGCACGGAGCCGGTAACTTCGCTTGTGGACAGCAGCAGATAATAACTGGCGATTCCGTTGCGGTCCATGTCGTTAACGGTCCAGGAGAATGACGGCAGGTTATTGCCGCTCCACGCCGTATGGCTCGGATGCGTGGGAGAATTTATACTGCCGATTTCCACAACGCCCAGCGGCCTGGCCATGGCGTCCAGAGTCGGGGAGCTTTTAAGCACCAGCGGCCCTTTGTCAACAGCCACCACGCGATAATAATAGGTGGTAAGGACATCCAGATTGTCATGAATGAAAGAAGTGCCCGTGGAGCGGGCGAGCAGAAAGGAATCAGACCAGTCGTCAGCCGTGACGGAATCGCAGTAAAGCTCATAATAATCAAGGTCGGCGGGCACCGGTGAAGGAGGCGTCCATGTTATGGTCAGCTTGCCGCTGGCTACCGCTATCGAGGGCGTGCCCGGCTGGTTGGGGTACCAGTCAACACGGATTTTCCGCTTGACGGCTTCCGATTTATTGCCCGCCTTATCCTGCGCCACGACGTAAAAATACCAGTCGCCCTCGGTTAAAGGGGCGGTGTAGGTGTAAGAACTGATATTCGGACCCAGAGTAAACTGGCCCACCTGATCAGCGGTCAAAGTGGAAGTGGCCGAGAGCGAAACAAAAATATTCTGCAGGCCCTGGCCTCCGGTGTCGGAAGCGTCCCAGAAAAACTGCGGCAGATTATTGGCATAAACAACATCCTCGCTTGGATGCGTGGTTGAACGCAGATTCCGCACAAGCGGCGCTTCCAGATCAGTGGCGTAAATCTGCAAAACGTTCGACGTGCTGTATTTCACATAAGGCACATCAGGCGCGCCGTCGGGCTTGTTGTCGTAACAATACAACCGGTAATTGCCGCCGGCCCCGGCCGGTACGGTGCCAATATAGCTGCTGGTGGGCATTGATATGGAACTTATGAGCAACTGATTGATATTGCCACTGCTGTTCTGCACAAAAAACGGAGCATACGTGGATATCCATAAGGCGCAGTAATCAATATCCGCCTCTTTCAGCGCCCAACTGAATTTTATGGCGCGGTTCATCGGTTCGCCGGTTAATACTGGAACAGCCGGAACATAATCTTTGAAATAGCCCATATTCTCCACAGCGGGGAGAGACCAGTTGCCCCCTTCATCCTGTATCCATAGAGCGAGGTAATAGGTAACATCGGGCATTAGGCCGTTATAGGCGAAAGCGTAATTATCGCCGGGCACAATGTCGTGAATGGTGCCGGAGTCGTTATAAACATCCACATCCCAGGAAACAGCGGGATCCGTTGAAACGGCAAACCGGTACGCGCCGAGTTTTATGTCGCCATAGTCACCGTCTTCGCCGGGCGCGGTCCAATTTATATACGCCATACCGTCGCCGCCCAACCCATTTTCCGTTTTGATCTGATCGTCAGCATACACACTATCCGGCGCGGAAGGAGGCGCGTCCCACGGGCGGACGGAAGCGGCGTTTGAAAACACAAAAGAACCGTCCGCATTATAGGCCTTCACTTTAAAGTAAAACGTTTCCGGCAGATAAAGCGCTCCGGCATATTCCGTTTCGGTAACGGAGGAAGCCGTTTTGGTCGAGGTCCAGACCTGCGCGCTGTCCCAAGGCACGGCGCTGCCGCCGGGCTCGCCTATAGTAGAGTACCGGATTTCATAGCGGCTGGCATTGGCGGGCTGAGTCCAGTCCAGCCTGACGGAGCCGATAGTCCCGGTCACTTCCGCCGCGGAAAGATTGGCTATTTCGCCGGGCGGCGCGCTGTAGGCCACGGTGAAGGCCATCGGATTCGCGCCAGATATCGCGGAAACATCGGCGGACGTGGGCAGGCCGGAATAAAGACTGCTGTTAGGATTGGTGCCCGCTCCGAAATGACCGCCGACTTTGTAAAAGTCGTTCGCCTGGGCGTACAAACTCTGCTCGATGTGGCCCTGTCCGTCGGCCTGCATAAGTTTCAGAAGTTTCTGGTCCGTGCGCGAATTGTCGTTTAAGAAATCGCTTCCGGCCGTATTAAGCGCGGCATTAACATGCCAGATCAGAAGCCCGCTGCCCGGTAAATCCAGATCGTTGCCTGTTCCGTTCTGCCTGTTTTCAATAAGGAAGTATTCCCCAAAAACCGAAGAAACTCCGCCCGCGGGCAGCAACTGCGCGGCGGACGACGATGTTTCAACGGAACCGAGGCTGACAGCCGACGAACCGGAATTGAACGCCTGCGGCTCCAGCCAGCCCAAAAGCATTTTACTGAAAGCGTTATGGTCAACCCGGGGCGTGTGGGTTATAAGGGAGTCCATTATGTCTATCCCGCCCAAACCACCGTTGGGCCCGACTCCGGGCGCGTAGTCATAATAATCGGGAATACCGAGGGAATTAGCCATGAGCCGGGTAGCAGTCATAACGTCAAACTGGGCGGTGCCGTATTTTTCCCACTGCCAGGAATAGTTGCGGAATTTCACGCCGTTATAAGTGAAGCTGGCGTCAACGATGGTGTCCGTGTAGCTCCACCAGAAATCGCCCCAGCCGCCGTTGTCACCCGACCAGACTACGATAAGATCGTCCACATAACCGTCGCCATCCGAATCGTACTGCGAGAAATCAACGCTCCCCGCGTAATTTGCGAGAGCCGTTTTTATGATATTCTCGCGTTCGGCTTTTGTGCCGGCGACACTGCTGCGGCGCATGAGAAGTTTCTGCCAGCCCAGCACAAGCCCGCCGGACAGTTCCAGTTTTCCATAGGAAGAATTGTAATAATAGTTACGCAGAGAACCGTAGGCCCCGCCCGATGTGCCGAACAAACCGTTTGCGACAGCGGCCGAACTTATGGTGTGAGTGGCGTCAATAAAATCTATCAGCAGGACAACCGGCCTGACATTGCCGGAAGTGGGTACGCCTCTGAGGGCAGGCGGAGGGGCCGATTCAACCGTATTTTTTGACAAAGAAACAGACATCTTAGACAACTGCCGCGGAGCCGCCCGGTTATTGCCCAAAGCATTGGCGAACTCGGCGCGGCGCGCGAAAGACCCGTCTTGCACATATTTTTCCAGTTCCCCGCCAGCCGGAGGCACCATGGCGGAAACGGACGCGCAAAAAAACAGCGCCGCCATAAGCGGTGCCGAAATAATGTCGGGCCGGCACAGTTTTTTTATTAAAAACCTGAACATATGCTTTTGTTCCGTTTTAATCCGCGCGGAACGGCCTAGAAAAACGCCAATCCGCCCTTACAGGTATAGTATAAAGGCTAATAGAAAATAGTCAACAGCAATTCTGTCACATACCGGGCTTAACCGTTCTTCTTCCTATTGTAATATTTGAAAGCCAGATATACAGCGCCGGCCGCCAGAACAGCCGCGCCCAGCCCCTTGAGCAGCAGCCCGAAATCAGGCCCAGACGAAGGCGTAACATCCTGTGCTGTTTCCAACTCTTTCTTTTCGGAATCCGACATTATAAGCTCCTTGGTCTCCTGCCCGGCGGTTTTAACCGCCGGAGAAGACAAATTTTCCTTCGCGGCTTTGCGCGAAGCCACCGCTCTGGCGATAGCCGCGGCGGAGGGTTTTTTATCACCCGTACCGGAACACGCGTCGGCGTCGGGCTGAGTTCCGCAATCTTTGTCCGAAACCGCATTCGCAACCGCGGCCCGGGCAGGCGCGAGCCTGTCAACCGCGCGAGTGCCGGAATACTGTTTATCCTGCGCGGCCATGCCCGGCGAGTAATTAACGCCCGGCAAACCCTGCGCTCCGGCCCGCGCCGGGAAAAACACGCAGACGGCGGTAAAAATAAGCGTCAATATTATTTGCATACGCTTTTCCATAAAATAACACCCGCTACGCAGATTTCCGCAAATGCGCCGGTGAAAACGGCCTGAAAGCATTTATTGCGGAGACTATAAATATTATAATATTTAAGTTGAAGCAGGCACAGTGCCCGCTTCAAAATAACAAGGAGACAAAAGATGAATAAAGTACTAGCGCTGTCGGCCTGCACAATGCTGTTTGCCGCGTGCGGTCCGGAAAAGTCCGTTACAGCACCGGCGGAGCAACCCATGACACAGTCAACACAGACAGCAGTGGCAGTAGAAAAGCCCATAGCCGAACTCGGGCTTCAGCCCGGCGAATATGCCGTTTTTTCGACCGAAAAAGGCAGAATAGTGGCTAAACTCTACACCGACAAAGCCCCCCAGACAGTGGCGAATTTCGTCGGCCTGGCGAAAGGCGAGAAAGAATGGACGGATCCCGTCACCCGCACAAAGAAAAAAGCCCCGTTTTACGACGGCCTTACCTTCATGCGCGTAATTCCCGGCTTCATGATCCAGGGCGGCGACCCGCTCAACACCTGCCAGGGCGGACCGGGCTATACCTTCAAGGATGAATTCAATCCGGCCCTCACTTTCAGCAAACCGGGCCTGCTTGCCATGGCGAACGCCGGACCCAACACCAACGGCAGCCAGTTCTTCATAACCGACGTGCCCGGTGCAGCCGGCTATCCCACGCACCTCAACAACAAACACACCATATTCGGTGAAGTTGTTGACGGCATTACCGTGGTGTCCGCAATCGCGCAGGAACCCGCCAACGGCGGCATGGCCATCAAACCGGTGGTTATGAAAAAAGTTGAAATCATCGAAATTAAATAAGCAAATACCGCTAAACAAAACCCCCGGAGCATAAGCTTCGGGGGTTTTTATTTAGACAGTTCTTGTTAAAACGGAACAGATACTACTATCAGCGGGGTTTTTTGGTCAGTTTGAAAAGATAATGCGTAAAATCATACCAGTTGGTTTCCTTCGTAAAAAGAAGTTTGTCATATGCGAGATTATACATTTCATGCGGCATATAAACCGACACCCCGTGCGCGACTCCGCTATGGCGCCCTCTGGCCAGATTCTTTACCACCAGGCGGTGGCTTACATAGCCCATGATTTTTTCGCATTCATAGGCGAGCTTAGCGTCAGAAGTATTCTTTTTCAAGATGCTAAGAAAATCGTACAAATCAACCGCGTCCATAGTGCTGAACACATTCGCTTTCTTAAAAGCTTTTTTCACCGCTTCGGAATCCTTGGACTGCATGGCCATGGCGGTGAATTTTTTCAATTCCCTGTTCAGCGGCTCCACTACGTCGGCGCGGATAGCGGACATAGTAAGCCCGACCTGCGAATACAAGTAGGGCCGCCAGTCATAAAACTCGGCGAAGCTGTCCACCAACGCGACAGCCGCACCCTCCGCGGACATATCAGGGTTCTTGTCAAATTTATTTAAAATCCGCGCATAATCGTAACCGAAATTGCGGGTCATCTCTTGGGATGCCACGATGTAGCGCGTGTATGGGGCGATCTCGGTGTTTACAGCGATATCAGCCATAAAACAGGCGTCGGAAGCGAACACGTCCACTCCTCCAGCCGCTTCCAGCAGGGCCGCAAGCTCGATGGTGGTGATATGGTTATCGGAAACGTCGTCGAAAGCTATGCCGCGCGTTTTGCCCGAGGTCCCTTCTATCGGTTTCTTACCGTCCGAAGCCCAGCCTGAACCGTGGTTCCAGATTATTAACAGATATTTTTCTGCCGGAAAATTATTTTTTGAAAAATCAACAAAATCGCGCGCTTCTTTCCAGTCGCCCAAATCCGCGCCGGGACGGGACTGCAAAACAATGGATTGCGATTTTTCCTTCGGCACGCTCTTTTGGATATAAAGCCGCTCGACCGGGCCGTATTCACCCTCTTTGGGAAGCACGCGCGCCCTTTCAATAACCACGTTGAAATTTTCGGAGGAACCAACGCTTTCCAGCTCCGCGATATTCGCCATAGTGACGGAAGCAAGATTATTGCGGTTGCTCATGTAAACCATTATGGTCCACTTCTTCCTGGCAAGCGACTTAAGACCGGACTGCTCCGCGGACCCGTCCGCGGCGGACGAAACTGCGGCAAACGCCTGTCCCGCCCAAAACACCGCCATAACTGCGACTATCATTAGCTTTTTCATTGTAGTTCCCATGTGTCTGCCGAAGATTACGTATTTTTCCACAAAAGCCCGGATGAAGCAAGGGCCGTAAGGCCTATATCTATGTCCGCCGGAACCTGCGAGCAAGTTCCATTTCCGGCATTAATATCATTGTCGGGCGTCCGTGCGGGCAGTTAAGCCCGTTTTCGCAGCGCTTCAAATCGCGCAGCAAACGCAAAGCTTCGGTTTCGCCCAGCTGGTCTTTTGCCTTGACGGCTTTTTTGCAGGCGGTCATAGCCACAAGTTCGCGCCGCACGTCCTCGGCGCACTTTTCCGGATCGCCCAGCACGGCGGACAGGCTTTCCACGAAAGCCGCCAGCGAGTCGTCGCCGAAATCAAACAGGCTCGGCACGGCGTGCACCAGCACGGTGCGTGGGCCGAACTGCTCTATTTCAAAACCCGCTTTTTCAAGCCAGTCTCTCCACTGGACAATGTTTTCAACCGAACTCGCCGGCAGTTCAACGCTCACCGGCAGCATCAGCCA
>JBAYFS010000057.1:0-12067 GCA_041667045.1 Elusimicrobiaceae bacterium
ATTCGCACAATCTGCGGCGCGCCCGCTATCACTTTCGCTTCCGGTTCCGGGTTTTTGAACGTTGCCGCAACTGGTTTCGGGGCGGGTTTGGGCCATTCGAATTTCTTGCCGCAAAGTTTCTCGTACGCCGTTTCAAAAACTTCTTCCGCGGTTATGAGCCGCATGCAGAGAAAGTGACTGCGGGGACACTCCTTCCCGCCATGGAGAGCGCAGGGCCGGCAGGCCAGATCCTTTTCAATTACGGTGTGCCCTTTGCCGTAGGGAAAAAACCCCAGTTCTTTAGTCGTCGGCCCGAAAATGCCTACGGTGGGCACATTAAACGCCGTGGCGATATGCATGGGTCCGGAATCGTTCGTGATGAACAGTTTAAGGCTTGGCATCAGGGCCATCAATTCCGGCAAATCCGTTTTACCGGCCCAGTTTATCGCGTCCGTGCGGGAGAGTTTGCAGATTTCCTCGCCCAGTTCATAGTCGCCCTTGCCGCCGATAATAATGGCGCGCGCGCTGGTGGTTTTATAAAGCAACCTGATCACCTGCGCGAACCGTTCCGCGGGCCAGCGTTTTGTAAACCAGGCCGAACCCGGGTGTATGCCTATAAGCGGACGGTTGGGATAGCAGCCTGTGATTTCAAGGCGCGTTTTAATATCGTCGAGCATTTTGGCGTTTTCTTCAAATGTCACGGGCGCCGGCGCGATATCTTCCGGCGTGAGCGCGTTTAAAAGCGAGAGGTTGCGTTCCGTGTCGTGCAGCAACCAGGAGAACTGGACGACTCGGTTATAAAAGAATTTCCCGGCGCTTGAACTGAACCCCACGCGGACCGGCGCCTTACTCAGGTACGCTATCAGCGCGCTTCTGAGCGAACGGTGCGGGCAGATTATTATGTCAAAATGGCGCACGCGCAGTTTCGCCGCGACTGTGCTTATGCCTTTTATAAGCGGGAGGCTCTTTTTATCGTCCACTATTATTTCGCTTATTTCCTTGAGCGGCTTGAAAATCTCCACGGTTTCGGGACGGGTGACCACCGCTATTTCCGCGTTAGGAAACAGTTCCGCCGTTTTCTTTATAAGCGGTGCGGTCAGCACGGTGTCTCCCAAAAACGCGGTCTGGAAAATACATATCCGCGCGGCGCACGGTTTCTGGTTTCGGTTTTTTTGATAATAATTTAAGTCTTTCAGTTCCATGTCCCGGTATTTTATGGGAATGTCCCAGGCCGCGAGGGCCTGCAGATACCGGTCCAGCACATGGCGCTGGAGTTTCGGGCTCGGTATGCCGAACCGGACGAACAGCCGCCGCGCCATGGAATCTTTTTTATAGCGCGATTTGTAAGGGATATTCGAGAAAAAAGATATCAGAAACGTGCGCAGCGTGGCGTGCAGGTCCAGAAAATGGGTAATTTCCTTTTGGTTTATTATCCGCAGGGTATGCCAAATGCCCTGAAAGGGGATAATCGCGTCAATATGCGGGTTGCCGGCAAGTGCTTGGGCGAACTGGGGTTTTACCAGAACGCTTATTTTGGAGTTCGGCCATTTGTCCTTGATATTGCGGTAGACGGGTGATGTCAGAATAATGTCGCCCAAAGACGACAGCCTGGCCACCAGAATATGCGGAGTGTAATTTTTATCTATATCTTCTTCAGGCATTTTATCGCGGCTATGGTTTTTTCCGTAGCGCCCCTAAACGACTGCGCGGCTGCCCGCGCTTTTTCCCCGGCTTTGTGCGTCAGCTGGACATCTGAAAACAATTGTATCAAAGTGGCGGGCAGGTTTTCCTGATTAACGCGGAATCCGCCGCCGGTTTTCTCCAGCAGGGCCGCCGCGTCCGGCGTGTTGTGCGTGCTGGGCCCGAATAAAACCGGCTTTCCCATAATGGCGGCCTCAAGTATGTTGTGTCCGCCGCGCGGCGCGATCGTGCCGCCTATGAAACAGGCCGTGCTTTGCGAGTAAAGAGACACTAGCAGGCCCATTGTGTCCGCTATAAAGACTTTCGCGCCGTCCTGCGCGGCGTGCATTGTAGTAAAGCGCGCGCACGGTATGCCGGCCTGTTTGAAAACGTTTTCGGTTTGTTCCGCCCGCTCAAGGTGGCGGGGGGCCGTTATAAGGCGGTAGTCCGGCACTTTTTCCGCAATCGCGGCGAAGGTGCGCGCCAGCAGTTCTTCCTCAACCGGATGGGTGCTTCCGCAAACCAGGATGTGTTTTCCTGTCCAGCCGAGGCGGGCTAACAGCGCGGCGGCTTCGTCTTTGCGTTCGGCGTGGTCGGTTAACAGGTCATACTTTATGTTCCCTGTCACCAGCACGCGTTCATGGTCAACGCCAAGCTTTTCATAACGGGCGGCGATGTCCGGCGTTTGAGCGCAGACCAAAGATAATCCTCCCAGCATTTTTTCAGCCAGCGGTTTTACTTTTGCATAGGTGCGCGCGCTCTTTGCGGAAAGCCGTCCGTTCACAATGGCTGTCGCCAATCCGCCCGCGTGCGCCGCGCAGAGCATGTTGGGCCATAATTCCGATTCGATAACGATAATGGCCGACGGGCGGAACACATTCATGAAATGCTTCGTGAACGGGTAAAAATCCAGCGGGGCGAGCAGAACCCGCGCCAGATGCGGATTTTTGCGGGCCGCTTCCTTGCCCGCGGTTGTTGACGTGGTGAGGATAATATCCCGGTCCGGAAACTCTTTTTTTAACTCCGCCGTCAAAGCCAGAATGGATTTTGTTTCGCCTACGCTTGCCGCATGCAGCCAAAGCGGGCCCGGGATCAGGCCGGAGGCTTTGCTCTTTCCATAAAGAGTGAAGCGTTCCGGCAGTTCGGAGGAAAGTTTTTTAAGCAGGCCCCGCCGCGGGGTAAGGAAAAAATACACAAGATAGCCCGCCGCGGCGAACGGGAAAAGCAGATTGGCGAGTATGAGTAAAAATGTTCCCATGTTAAAGCACTAAACTGTCGGCGCGGTCCGTCACCCGGTCCAGTTCGCGCTGAACCGCAGTGGCGGAAGTTTCCGCTTTGCCGTCCGGTCCGACATATATTGGGTTGCCTTCCACTATCGCCGCGCGCGAGAAGGGGAGCGGCAGTTCAAACCTGTCCCACGAATTGAAGGTGATTTTCCTGCTTACCGCACAGCCGACCGGTATTATCGGCAGTCCGGTTTTTTGCGCGAGGAACAGGATTCCTTTTTGCACCTTCCGGCGCGGGCCGCGCGGCCCGTCCGGCGTAATGCCCGGGTGAAAGCCTTCCTCAATCTTGCTCATGAAGTTCAGCAGCGCGTTCGCGCCGCCCCTGCTTGAGGAACCGCGCACCGCCGCGTGGCCGAGATACTTGATAAGCTGGGCCATATATTCCCCGTCATGGCTCATGCTGACCAGCGCGCATATCCCGCGGCCGCGGTAAGCGTAAACCAGAAAAGCCTGGCGCGAATGCCAGAGGGCGAAAATGTAATTTTTTCCGGTCTTGTCGAAATCCGCGCTGGAATTTCCTTCCCGTTTTATGCGCGTCGTTTTGCCGGTGAACTGCAGATAAAGATACGCGAGAATACCAGCCGCGCGATGCAGCCAGGTTGTCCGTGTTTGTGGTTTTGAGGGCGGCATCGCTATTTTTTCTTCTTTCGCCGCGGTTCCCACGGCACGATAAAAACAGCCGTCAGTTTGTTTGATATGTTGCCTTCGCCGTCAAGGGTGATGTCTATTTTTTCCGCGTTGAGCTCGTGTAATAATATAGGAAGGGTTTTCCGGGCGGTTACGGGGTCAAGCGGTTTTCCGTTTCTTATGAAGCGCAGTTCCGGCGCGCGCATCTCGAAACTTTCCGACAGTTGGGGCGCGTAAACTATTTCAGGAACGCCTGTTTCGAAATTTTCGCCCTCGGCTTCGGTTTTGATAAGGTCCAGCACGAAATCGAACGCTGTTTCGAGAAATTCGTAATCCGCTATGGCGGCGGCTTCTTTTAAAGGTATTTCGGCGTATTCATTCGCTTTTTTATAAGGTTTTGAGCCGATGGTTACCACCGCCGCGCTAAACAGCCGGCCGGGCTGGACGCCCGTTAAATCAAGAGCTGTGTAATTTTTGTCGAACGAATTGTAAACCACGCCTGGATCCAGCTCTGCGGCCTGCGCAAAAATAAATTCCCACAAAGCGCCCGTATCGGTTATGCCCGCGGCGGGCAAAGCTATTTCAGCTTTGCCCGCTCTGCGGGCTATTTCCTTATGGTGAACGGGAATTTTGAAGTGACGTATCTTTTTCACTGGCTTTTACTTTCTTTTTTTACCGTTTTTCTTGTTGCGGGGCTGTTCTTTTCTGACGGCAGGCATTGCCGCCGGTTTGTTTTCCGCGGCTATGGAAACTTTCGCGCCGGCTCCGGAAAGAACCGGAACATGGGGCGTTTTGCTTTCAGCGGAGAACTGGAAGAGCAGGCTTGTCGCCACGGCAACGGTTGAGTAGACGCCGCAGATAAGGCCCACAAGCATGGCGAATGCGAAGTCGTTAATCACCGGTCCGCCCATGAAATACAAGAACACGGTGGCGATGAAAACCGTCAAGACGGTTATAACTGTTCGCGACATCGTTTCGTTTATGCTGAGGTTGATGAGATCATAAAGCTTAATCCGGGGATTAAGGTGCATGTTCTCGCGCATGCGGTCGTAGATGACGATGGTGTCGTTAATAGAGTAGCCTGCGATGGTCAGCAGTGCGGCTACCGTCATCAGGTTCAGTTCCCGGCCTGTTATGGACAGTGCGCCTATGACTACTATAATGTCATGGAACTGGCCCATAACGCCGGTGACGCCCCACAGCGGATTGCTGAAGCGGAACGCGATGTAAATGATGATTCCGAACAGCGACAGAATCATCGCCCACATGGCTTTTTTAGACAGATCGCGGCCTACCGCCGGCCCCACATATTCAAGGCGTCCGACCGTATATTCGTTGCCCATCGTGCCGAGCGCGCCTTTAATCCTGTCGCCGATCTCGTTCACGTTTTCCTGGCTGCCTTTAACGCGCACGGCGAAAGAATTGTCGCCGTATGTCTGGATTTCGGATTCGATTCCGTTTTTGGACAAGGCTTCCCGGATGTCTTTTGTGTCAGCCGGGTTTTTAAACTGCACCTGCAGAAGCGTTCCGCCTGAGAAATCAAGGCCGTAGTTAAAGCCCTTTATCGCGATCGACGCGATACTGCCCAGCACCAGCACAGCGGAAATCGCGAAAAATATATAACGTCTTTTTACGAAATCAAAGTTTGTTTTGGGGATAAGGCAAATCATATACTCATCTCCTTGGGGTTGTTGTGCAACCACAGTTCATATATCGCGCGGGTCACGAACACGGATGTGAACACACCGAACAAAAGACCGAGTGTCAGCGTAACCGCAAACCCCTTAACCGGTCCTGAGCCGAACTGGAACAAGAACACGGCGGCTATCCAGGTGGTAAGGTTGGAGTCCAGAATGGCGCTCCACGCCTTGTCGTAGCCCACGGGAATGCAGAGGGCGAGCGGTTTGCCGATGTGTATTTCTTCCCGGATACGCTCTAAAATCAGCACGTTGGCGTCAACGGCCATGGCGAGCGAGAGAATCATACCGGCGATGCCCGGCAGTGTCAGCGTGGCGGAGAAATACGCCATTGACGCGAGCAGGAAGATGAAGTTGAGCACCAGCGCGATATCCGCTATGAAGCCGGAAGTCTTGTAGTAAATCATCATGAACAGCACAATGGCGACCAGGCCGAGAAGCGACGCTTTAAGGCCCGCCCGGATGGAATCTTCTCCGACGCCGGGTCCGACCGTGCGTTTTTCAATGATGCGGACGGGCGCGGGCAGAGCGCCGGCCCTTAAAACAATGGCGAGCCGTTTGGCGGTTTCAATGGTGAAGTTTCCGCCTTCAATCATGCCGCTGCCTCCGCCGATGCGGCTTTTAATCACGGGCGCGGAATAAACCACGTTGTCTAACACGATGGCGAGGTTTTTTCCGATATTGGCGCCAGTGTAATCGCCGAATATTTTGCCGCCTTCCGGATTGAACGTGAAGCTGACGTAGGGCATTCCGTACTGGCCGCCGGTCATGACTTTTGCGTCAGACAGGGAAGCGCCCGTCACTATCACGGTGCTGTGGACTACGAAGTATTTTGCTTCTTCGCCGCGCAGCACCTGATCTCCCGCGGGCAGTTCTTTCGCTATCTCTGGGTTGAGTTGTCCATCAGCAAGGAACGGAGCCGAAGATTCGCTCAGCAGGGTCAGCACTTTTTCTGCCTGAGGGGAGGAATCCACTTCCTTGAATTCAAGCATGGCGGTTTTGCCGATCAGCTCTTCAGCCTGGTCGGTATTTTCAATGCCGGGCAGCTGAACTGCTATCCACCGGTCGCCCTGGCGGGTGATGGGGGTTTCCGCCACGCCGTATTGGTCTATACGGTTGCGGATAATTTCGATGGCCCGCTGCATCGCGTCCTGGGTGCTTTCCTTCTTATCCAGTTTGGACACGTCAAGTTCAAGCAGGAGGTAAGTTCCTCCGCGCAGGTCCAGACCAAGGTTTAAAATCCGTTTCGGACGGCTGCGCTCCGCTTCCAGCTTGGTGCGTTCCGCCGCGGGCAGTGTGTACCACGAGATGCTGGGGTACAAAAGCCATGCCGATAAAATCAGCAATCCGAAAATCAAAATCCACTTCCACATCAGTTTTTGCGGCATATTACTATTCTCCTTGGGGGGTGGTCACTACAGGTTTATTCGAGGTTACCGCGGCTATTGCGCTGCGCTGCATGGTGACTTTCACCTTGTCCGCTATCCGGAGCGCGACTTCCGTTTCGCTTACTGATTCGATAACGCCATGCATTCCGCCGGTGGTTATTACTTTATCGCCCTGCGTAAGCGAGGCAAGCATTTTCTGCCGTTCTTTTTCCTGCTTTTGCTGGGGGCGGATAATTAGAAAGTAGAATATAGCGAATATAATAATTATGGGCAACAAATTCGCTATTATTGACGGTCCTTGGGCGTTCATGTGTTTCCTCCTGGGAATATATATGTGAAAAATTTTAACATATTAAGGACTAAATATAAAAGGATAGAGTCCGAATTAAGGATTATCCTGTGCGCTGAAAATAATTTTTGTTTCCGAAATATTGCGGAAGCGGAAAATAATGTGCTATAATTTCAGTAACGCCAATGCCGTGACCGCAGCGCATAGCGTTTGAAGCACTCAATGCGGTCCGCGGTTTGAAACTTAAACCGTAACTTATGTGGGGTATGAAAATAGATGTATAAGATATTGTTATCCGTTGCCGTAATGGCAGTAGTATCGGGTAATGCCCAGGCCTCCGATTCCGCGCTTGACCAACTTCGTTCCTTCGCAGGTCCTGCCCTAGAAAAATGCGTTAGTTCAGACGATATCGTAACACCTGAGATTAAAGAGTTGCCGCTTCCCGCGGAAGACGGGCAGGAATATGCCTCCCGCGCCGCTGAACCAAAAAATTACTTCCCGTTCGACAGCAGCCTCGTGCTGGTTTATTCCTACACCACCAGTGAACAGGCCGTGGCGGAAACCATTGAACTTACTTTTGAAAACATTTCCCTCACTCCCAAGGAGCGCATGGGTGTCGGCAGGCTTGCCATTTCCGGCAAAACCCGTCCCGATTCTTTTCGCGTAAGGCAGACCGAGCAGGGAATTTTCGCGTTTGACTATGCGAACGGACGCGAGCGGATGGAATTTCCTTTTCCTATAAAGGAGAACGCGCGCTGGGAATCATCGGTGGGTATTGAATCAATAGCCACTCTGCGGGGCTGGGTTATCGTGCCCGCCGGGAAGTTTTACGGCGTGCTGAAAGTCGTAACCAGTCTGGGCGGAGGAGACCTCGGCACCGCGACGCGGTATTACGCGCCGGGCGTTGGTCTGGTTTACGAGGAAATCCTGGCTGAAGACAAGCATGACGTTTTGAAACTGGTTGCCGTCAGGCGGAAATAAGGAATTTGAAGTTTGTGAAAAAGCCCAATCGCAAGGTTGGGCTTTTTTAATCGGAGAATGTATGAGTGTTTATGCCGTCGTGATTTTTTCTGTTATAATTCTTAACTTTGCGCTGGACGCGGTTTTGGATATTCTCAATGTGCGCGCCATGCGCCCGGACCTGCCGGAAGAATTCGCCGGCGCGTATCCGCCCGAGAAATACGCCGCATCCCAGCGATACCTTAAAGAGAACACGGTATTCGGCCTTTTTTCCGCCACCGCCGGCATTCTGGTTTTGTTCCTGTTCATTTACGCCGGCACATTCAACGCGGCTGACGGCATTGCCCGGTCCGCCGGGTTCGGCGAGATAGGATCAGGCCTGCTGTTTTTTTTCATTCTGATGGCCGCTTTCGAGGTAATTCAGATTCCCAAGGCGGCCTACGCCACTTTTGTTATTGAGGAAAAATACGGGTTCAATAAAACCACAGTCAAAACTTTCATAACCGATATAATAAAAGGCGCTTTTCTCAGTATCATAATCGGCGGAATTTGCATGGCGGCCCTGATATGGTTTTTCTCGTCGTTCGGCAAATGGGCCTGGGTCTACGCCTGGGCCTCGCTTACTGTGTTTCAGCTGGGGGTGGGCTATATATCGCCGGTTTTGATCATGCCGCTTTTCAACAAATACGAACCGCTTGAGCCGGGGCCGCTACGCTCAGAGATTGAGACTTATGCCAATAGCCAGAGTTTCAAACTGAAAGGCGTGTTCACCATGGACGGCAGCAAGCGGTCCACGAAATCAAACGCGTTCTTCACCGGTTTCGGCAGATTCCGTCGCATTGTCCTTTTCGACACCCTTATCGCGCAAATGACCGCGCCTGAAATAGTCAGCGTGCTGGCGCACGAGGTGGGGCATTTTAAGAAAAAGCATATTATCAAGGGAATGGCGATGAGCGTTGCTTCTTTCGGGATCATGCTTTTTGTGTTTTCACTTTTCATCGGGAATATAAAACTGGCGGGTGTTTTCGGGTTCGAAAACCCTTCGGTCTACGCGAGCCTGGTGGCTTTCGGCTTTCTTTATGCTCCCGTGAGTTTCGCGACGGGGGTTTTCGGCGCGTGGCTGTCGCGCAAAAACGAGTACGAGGCGGACCGCTTCGCCGTGACAACTTATCTTCACGGCGGGGATTTTATCGCCGCGTTGAAAAAACTGTCGGTGGAAAATCTTTCGAATCTCACGCCGCATCCGTGGAAAGTCATGCTGGAATATTCCCATCCGCCGGTGATGGAGCGTATCGCCGCCATCAGGAAAATTTCGCCGGTTCAGCCGCCTGAAAGCTGAGCCGTTTGCGCGCCTGAGCATTTTATATTAGACTCTAGGTGATGGGGGATAGTATGGAAACCAGCAATTCAAACCGGACCAGCTCAACATTTTTCGCGTCACCGCAGCGGGATGACGCGGCCAGCATAAAGACACAGTCGGGCGATTTTGCGCGAAACACGGATTTCGTAAATACTTTGTCAGTTATTCCGCAAACCGTTTTGGTCTTAAACGAAAACCGGCAGATAATTTACGCTAACGAGGCCATTATCAAGGCGTTCGGCTTTGCGAGCCTTGAAGCCATATCTGGGCTTAGGCCCGGCGAAGCTTTCGGCTGTGTTCACGCCAAAGACGCGCCGTCCGGCTGCGGCACGTCCGAGAGCTGCCGTTATTGCGGAGCCGTGGCGGCTTTGCTTGCGGCGCTGGACGGCAATGTCGCGGTGCGCACCGCTTCCGTGCTGGTTCATCAGGACGGGAAAACCCAGTCTCTGGAATTTGAAATAACGGTTGTTCCTTTTCCCATGGGAGCAAAAAAAGTCCTGCTTTGCTTTATCCGCGACGTGAGCGACAAGCTGCGCAAAGATTATTTCGAAAGCGTTTTTTTTCACGACATTTTAAATCTCGCCGGACTGGTGTCATCTTACTCCGATTTCCTGCTGGATAATGAAGTCTCCGGCGAACTCAAGTTCGCCGCTTCCAGAATTTCCGGCATTGCCGACGCGCTTATCTCGGAAATAAAATATCAGCGCACCATGTCCGACGCCGACTCTCACGCTCTCACTCCGGAGCCTGATTCGGTTGATCCCGTAGTGGTTTTAAACAAAGTGGCGGAAATGTTCGCTTTTTACCGCGCCGGAAGCGACAAACATATCAGTATCTCTAATAGCGAGGGAGAATTTAACGTAATAACCGACCCCGTGCTTTTGCAACGGGTGTTTATGAATATGCTGAAAAACGCGCTGGAAGCCAGCGGGAAAGGGGAGACCGTTTTTGCCGAATGCAAAAAAGACGGCGAGAATGTTATTGTTTCCGTGAAAAATTCCGCGGTTATGCCTGCCGACGTGCAAAAACAGGTTTTCACCCGCTATTTCTCGACGAAAGGCCACGGCCGCGGCCTGGGCACTTACGGCATGAAGCTGCTTGTTGAAAATTATCTTTGCGGGCAGGTTTCCTTCATTTCTAATCCGGAAAGCGGAACCGTGTTCAGCGTTTCGCTTCCGCCCGCCATAAAATAAATCATTTTTCTTTCGAGGCGTTAAACCGTTTAAGGTATTGGGCTTTAACCTCGGCGAAATTGTCGTCTTCAATCGCTTTGCGGATTATTTTCATGGTCCGCATCAGAAAATTGATATTGTGAATGGACAAAAGCCTGTGGCTTAAAAACTCGCCTGAGCGGTGCAGGTGCGAAAGATAAGCGCGGGAGTAATTACGGCAGGCGTAGCAGCCGCAATCTTCCTCGATGGGCCGTTCGTCTAGGCGGTATTCCGTTTTGCGGATATAGATATTGCCGTCGGCGGTCATCACGCGCCCGTTGCGCGCGGTGCGGGTCGGCCAGACGCAGTCGAACATGTCCACGCCGCGTTCCACGCATTCCCACAAATCCTCCGGCGAACCCAGCCCCATGAAATAGCGCGGCCTGTTTTCCGGCAGAAAGCCGACCGCCGCCGAAAGCGCGGTAGCCATTTCCTCTTTCCCTTCCCCGACGGACAGACCGCCGATGCAATAGCCGTGCACGGGCAGCTCGCGCATGTGCATAGCCGCTTCCTGGCGCAGGTCGGGGTATACGGAGCCCTGCACTATGCCGAACTGCAAAGGATGTTTTACCGTGAACGTTCCGTCCGGATTTTGCGCGATGTCCTGGGCCGGCACCGTGCGGTGGTATTCCGCGATGGCGCGTTCCGCCCAGTTCTTTGTGGATTTCAGGCCGCCCATGGCCTCTTTTTTGTCGGACGGATTGCGGACGCAGACATCAAGGCAGACCCAGATGTCCGAATCTATCTCCGACTGGAAGCGGATAACGTTTTCCGGCGTGAACAGGTGTTTGCTTCCGTCGTGATGGGACTGGAACAGCACGCCTTCTTCCGTTATCTTGCGCAGGTGCGACAGGCTGAAAACCTGAAAGCCGCCGGAATCAGTCAGAATCGAGCGGTCCCACTTCATGAATTTGTGCAGGCCGCCCAGCTGTTTGAGCGTGGCTGTTCCGGGCCGCAGGTAAAGGTGGTAGGTGTTTGAGAGAATGCATTCCACGCCCATCGCTTTTAAATCCTCATCGTTCAGCGCTTTAACGCTCGCCTGCGTGGCGACGGGCATGAAAACGGGCGTGTGAATCGCTCCGCGCCGTGTGTACAGGACGCCCGCGCGGGCTTTGGTTTCCGATGATTTGGCGGTGATTGAAAACGGGCTTAAGATGTCTTCCGATTTGAGCATAAGTGTCCTTGTCAGATGATGAGCATTGAATCGCCGTAGGAATAAAAACGGTAGCCCGAGGCGGCGGCTTCGCCGTAGGCTTTGTAAAGCAAATCCTCCCCGGCGAACGAGCCGGCTAGGCAGATGGGCGTTGAATCCGGCACGTGGAAATTGGTCACCAGCGCGTCAATCCCGCGGAATTTGTAGGGGGGATAAATGTATAAATCCGCCCATTTCGCGCCCGGGGCGGTCACTCCGTGCGCGTCGGTGAAACTTTCAATGGTGCGGGTGCTGGTCGTGCCCACGGAAATTACACGGCGCCCTTCACCGCGCGCCGAGTTGATGATGTCCGCTGTTTTTTCCGGCATTACCGCGTATTCCGGCAGCATGACGTGCTCCTCAACCGAATTGGCGCGCATGGGCCGGAAAGTGCCCCA
>JBAYFS010000058.1:0-12062 GCA_041667045.1 Elusimicrobiaceae bacterium
AAAAAGCCGCCGTGATGAAAAACCCGAAAACGGCGATAAGGATTTCCGGCCGGTGCAGAGGCCCCAGCTTCAACAGCGTGGCGGGATCGGCGACGATAAGGCCGCACTGCTTAAAACCTATCATCGCAATGAAAAGCCCAATCCCCGCGGAAATCCCGAACTTGAGCGAATCGGGAATAACCGAAATAAGCCGCTGGCGTATTTTAGTGAAGTTTAACAGCAGGAACAGAATTCCGGAAATGAACACCAGACTCAAGCCCTGCCGCCAGGAATACCCCATCCCCAGCACCACGGTATAGGCGAAAAAGAAATTCTCGCCCATCAGGGGCGCCTGTGCCACGGGCAGTTTCGCCACAAACCCCATCATAAGGCAGGCAATCGCGCTCACAATACAGGTGGACGTAAAAACCGCGCCCTTATCCATGCCGGCGGCGCCCAGCACGCTAGGCTGGACGAAAAGGATATACGACATTGTCAGGAAAATGGTTATGCCCGCGGCGCTTTCCCGTTTGACGGAGGTACGATACCGGTCCAGTTCAAAAACCGTTTCAGCCCAGTTCTCGAATTTTTGAATAATACGCGGCATATGGAAATAATACAAAGTTCCCAGCTGTAATTGACATGGCGAAATCAATGTTTATAGGCTATACTTTAAAGGATAAAGGGGGCCCCTTATGTCGGCAAACAAAGAAAAGCGGCAATACGAAAGGCTGGAGTCCCGCTATATACTCAACTGCCGGAAATTCACACCCGGAGAAAAGGGCGTGGATTGCGGCGTGGACGGCGTCACCCATGACATCAGCCCCGCCGGCATTCTGTTCGAAGCACCCGTCCCCTACGACCAGGGCGACACTCTTATTATTGAAATAACGCTGCCCGGCTGGGATGACTGCCGCGGCGGCAAGCCTCCAAGCGAAGACGGCCTCCCTCCTGACGTTCACTCCTTTTTCGCCAGCGTGATAAGGTGTGTTGCAAACCCGGACGGCTTTTTTGAAGTCGCCGTCTGCTTCCGCGAGCTCGTTGAACGCGATAAACTGTTGTTGCGCGATTATCTTAAAAACCGCCATAACGAATATGACGCCTGATTCCCCCTTGGAAATCGAATACAAGTGGCAGGTGCCCGTTTCGGCGAGCCTTGCGCGCCTGGCAAAACTGGCGCTGCCCGACTCAGGAAAACCTCATCATAAGGAAAAACTTTACAACAGGGATTACTATTTTGACACACCAGAACGCCAGATTGAAAAATCCTCCTGTGCTATGAGATTGCGCGCCTGCGGAGGAAAATTCCTTCTCACGGTCAAAAGCGCCACGGCCCTGAAAAACGGAATGGCCAGCCGAAAAGAAGACAATCTGGCGATAAAAGCGTCCACCCTGCGCGGCGCGGTGACGGAGGCGGCAAAGCTTAATCCGTTCGGCATAAAACCGGAGAAACTGCGCGTGCTTTTCAAAATTTACAACCGCAGAACAGATTACCGCCTGAATTTCGCCGGGTGTTCCGCACTGGCCAGTTTCGACGACGTGACAATTCACCTCGCCATGAAAGCGGTTCGCATGAAGGAAATTGAACTTGAGTTCGCGGGCGGAGCGCTGGAATATTTTCACGCGCTTGCCGGACAGATGGCTCGGACAGCGGGACTAACGCCTTGCGCCATGTCAAAAGTCGCGACCGCGCGCGCCGCGCTGGAATTTTTGGGGTAAATTCATAGCCATAAAAAAAACATTAGTTGTCGGCACTAAAAAACATATTACGCAAACAGCGTTAGTGTGATATAATATTGCAACAAATGATTTTCCATATCTTTTGCTTCTTGTGTCCGACATGTGGAATATTCTCTTGGGGGAGAAGCTGACAGCCAGCGTTTATCGGGGGCCACATTCTAGCCGTAACGGGGATATTTTATGCCAACAGTTTTAGTAGTAGACGATGCGGTGTTCATGCGCCGCATGCTGGGCGATATGCTCAAACGCGAAGGCCTGGACATTATCGGCGAAGCGGAAAACGGACAAATTGCCGTTGATAAATATAAGGAACTGAAGCCCGACCTGGTGACGATGGACATAGTCATGCCGAAAGTCGGGGAAGTTGTCAGCGGCATTGTGGCGGTAAGAGAGATTATCAAATTTGACCCGAACGCCAAGATCATCATGGTGTCCTCGATGGGTCAGGTCGGGCTTGTTATTGAAGCGATGCAGGCGGGCGCGAAAGACTTTGTCAGCAAACCTTTCAATGCCTCCCGCGTATCCGCGGCGGTAAAAAAAGCTTTGCACGGCGAAGATGATTCGGCGTTGTAAACGGAGCGAAACTTTATGACAAACAGGGAAAACATGCGCACAGGACAAATCAAGCTTTTGAAACAGATCGGCGAAGTTGGCGCCAAAAGAGCCGCGGAAGCACTGTCTTCCATGATAAGCACTCAAGTTGACGTAAATGTTTCCGACATAGACGTCCTTTTCAAAAACACCTTCAAAGATTCGGTGCTGGCGCCCCGGGTGCCCTGTTTCGCCCTCATTCTGGAACTGGAAGGGAAATTAGGCGGCAACATTTATTTTATAATGTCCTCGGCGGAAGCGAAACTGCTCGGCGCGGCCCTGCTCGGCATAGCGGAAGAGGAAATAAATATGGACGACGTGATGTTCCATTCCTCGCTTAAAGAAGCGCTTAACATCATCGCCGGCGCGTATATGGCGGTGCTCAGCGAAGTTACCGGCCTTGAAGTCATGTTCAGCGTGCCAGATCTTAAACTAGACAGCCACATGCCCCTGGTAAACAGTAACCGCGCCGACGAAGATGAGACCATGCTGATAAAAACAGCGTTAAGGATTCAGAACCGAAATTTTGAAGGCTTGTTCCTGTTTTTCCCGGATCTGCCCACCATAAACATAATTTGCGAGGGAATAGAAAAAAACTCGAACAATTAATAGACCATCCGTACTAGCTTAATACGGACCAGCTAAGCAGTTTTGTTAGAGTCGGATCAAATGCCGAACCTGCCAAAGTGCCAGGTTCCAGGCATTTCTCAAGGGGGTAAAAATTATATGGACGAACGTCGTAAGTACCTGCGTGTTGAAGCGGAATACGTAGCGAGCTGCGAAAAATACACCATTCCGCGAAGCGGCGCTGCCAGTACGGTAAAGGCAAAGAACGCTAGCGGCGGCGGTATTTTGATTGAAGCCGACCATGCGTATAAATTAGGTGACATACTGCGCATGGAAATCTTCATACCGGACTGGGAAAAGTACAACAACACGTTCTACAAACCCGGGCAAGCGCCGGAAAAGAAACCTTTTGTTGTGATAGGGCAGGTGGTATATGTGAAAGAGCTGCCGTCAGGCAAATACGATGTCGGCATTAACTTCAGCGGGCTGGACGAAGGTCAGCGGTGGTCGCTTATCAAGTGCTTGCGCGAACGGAACAATAACCGCAGCGCATAAAACCATTACGGAGAGAACCATGTTAGAGAATACAAAAATAGAAACAAAGCTTGTCGGGGGATTTATAGCAGTGGCGGCCATATTACTGTTGGTCGGCACCATTGGCATCTACGGAATCGTCAAGATGTCAAACATGTCCGAAGTGTTGAAGATTGAAGGCGTCGGCGCGACAGAGCGCCTGCTTGAAGCTACGAGATACTGGGGAGAAAGACGGTTCTCACTGCGTAACATTCTGCTGGCCCAGGACAAAGAAACTCTGGAAAAAGAAGTGGCCAATACGAAAGAAGCGTCGGATAAACTGATCGCCGAGATTGAAAACGTGAAGAAAATGGTCTCCTCGGAAAAAATGAAAAATGCAACAAACGATTATTACAAATCGGCCCAGGCGACAAATGACGTCACGTACAGAATCGGCAAAATGTTCGCGGACGGAAGAAAGGCCGAAGCGCTTAACCTGCTACATTCAGCGGAAACGATCAGAATAGTCAATGAAGAATTGAAATGCGCCCAGGAAATAATTGTAATCAACGAGGAGAACAATAAACGGCTCTACGCGGAAATGGACTCAACCAAGAAAACCGTGCTCGCCCTCACACTGATAACAATACTGCTTGGCGCAGTGTTCTCACTGGTATTCGGATATTCTCTCGCGAAAAGCATAAGCGTGGCCTTAATGGCGGCGACAGCGCACATGATGGAACTGGCCAAAGGCGACTTTTCCATTGCCGTTCCTGAGAAGTATAAAAGCCGCAAAGATGAAATAGGCGATATTTCAAACGCCATTGACCGCGTTAACACCAGCGTCGGAGAAATGGTGGCACAGGTGAAAGATTCTGCGGACCAGCTTGTCAACGCCACCGAGCAGATATCCTCATCGTCACAGCAGATAGCGGACGGCGCGCAGCAGCAGTCCTCCAGCTTCGAGGAACTTTCCGGTTCCGTGCAGTCCAGCGCGTCAAACGCGTCGCAGTCCAATGAAATAGCCCAGCTTACCGTTAAACAGGCTGAAAAATCCGGCGCGGATATGGAACTGACGGTTGAAGCCATGAACGCCATTGAGAAAAGCGCCAAACAGATAGCGGAAGCCGTGGCAATCATCACGGACATCGCGGATCAGACCAACCTGCTCGCGTTAAACGCCGCTATTGAAGCGGCCCGCGCGGGCGAACACGGCAAAGGATTCGCCGTGGTGGCGGACGAAGTCAGGAAACTGGCGGAGAGAAGCGCGTCTTCGGCAAAGGAAATTTCCGGCCTTATAAAGGAAAGCGTTTCCCATGTCGGCAACGGAGTCAATATGTCGAAATCCGCCGGTGAAAGTCTGCAGAAGATGGTTACCGATATAAATAAAATAGCCGAGCAGCTCCAGACAATATCCGGAGTGACGCAGGAGCAGGCCGCCGCGATGGAAGAAAACACCTCCATCACGGAAGCCAACGCCTCCGCGTCCGAAGAACTGGCGGCGTCTTCCGAAGAACTGGCTTCTCAGGCAAATGCGCTTAAGCGGTTGGTTTCCATGTTTAAGGTAAACGAAGCGGCACTGGCAAACCTGTCGGCGGCGCCGACGCACGCAGCGCCGCACGTCGCGCACGCTATGCCCGCGGCAAAAGCGGCTCGGAAAGCGACAAAAGTCTAAACCTGCATATTGATACCGGCAGGCGCGCCGAGCGCGCCTGCCGGAAAGGAAAATGCCATGGATGAAAACACAAAAGTATCCGAAAGAATTTCGGAGGATATTGTCCAACTGGTTTGTTTCAGGCTGGACAAGGAAGAATACGCCGTAGACATCGTCCGAGTGCAGGAAGTTATCCGAATTCAAAGCATAACGCACGTTCCCCAAATGCCTGACTTTGTGCTGGGCGTCATAAATATCAGGGGCAATATCGTGCCGCTGTTTGATCTGCGCGCTGCCTTTCAGCTGCCGAAAAAACCTTTTGACGAACACACGAAAATTCTCGTGCTGAATGTGGGCGGGCAAAGCTTCAGCATCATAGTTGATGAAATTTTGGACAACGTGAAACTGGAAAGCCACAAAATAGATCCCGCTCCGTCCATTAAACTTAAGATGGACCGCGAATGCATTCTGGGCTTGGGCGAAATAGACAACAGGATGATCATCATTCTAGACACCTCGGTTGTCAGCAATGTTATTGCCGGAGCGATAAACGCGACCAAGGAAATAATATGAGCGAACATACCAACCTGCATCTGGTAAGCTTCGGAATAGGCGGAGAGCTGTTCTGCGCCAACATAACGAAAATCCAGGAAATCATCCGTTGCGGAAATATCGTGAAGATTCCCAACGCGCCCGATTTTATTGAGGGAATAATCAACCTGCGCGGCAAGGTCATCGCGGTAATCGACCTGAAAAAAAGATTCGGCATGACTGGATCGGACAAGCAGGCGCAGTCCCGGATAGTGGTCGTGGATATCGGCGGCGTAAAAATCGGACTGGCCGTTGATTTCGTGGAAAAGGTCATTAAAGTGGAAGACGCCGAATTTGAGAAAACACCGGCCATTGTTTCCGGAATTAACAGAAAATTCATTCTTGGCGTGGTTAAGCGCCAGAACACGATGATGCTTGTGCTTGATCTGGACGGCATTTTGTCCCAAGAAGAAATGGAGCTTTTAAAAACCGTAGAGTAGCAGCTTTGGGGCGGCCATGACAAACTTGACTATTTCCGATACAGAGTTCTGCCAAGTGCGCGATCTCATGTATAAATTGACCGGCGTTCTTCTTAAAGACTCGAAGAAGCCGCTGGTCATATCGCGTTTGCGCAAACGGCTCATAGAACTGGGCCTGAGCTCTTTCACCGATTACCTGCCGAAACTTATGGCGCATAGCTGCGGCGAACTCGAAATTTTCATAAACGCCATAACGACCAATGAAACCTTCTTCTTCCGGCACGACGCGCAGTTTGACTGCCTGAAAAATGAAATCCTGCCGAGCCTGACGCACCTGAAAGAGTCGCTCGGAAAGCCAAAGGAAATAAGGGTTTGGTCGGCCGCCTGCTCCACGGGCGAGGAGCCGTACACGCTGGCTATCCTGCTCTCCGAATATTTCAGGGGCAAACACAACTGGAGCTTCTCGATTCTGGCCTCGGATATAAACACGGAAGTTCTGCGCGATGCCGCCGCCGGCATCTACAGCCCCCGTAGCGTGCGCGATGTGGATCCCGAACTGCTGGCCAGATATTTCACGGAAATCCCGTCGGAAACGCATGACAAAAAGGCTTACGCCGTAAGCCCCAGGATAAAAGCGCTCGTCACGTTCCGCAGGCACAACCTGCTCAACCCTCCCATCCAGAAAAACAACGACATAGTTTTTTTGCGCAACGTGATGATTTACTTTGATTCGGACGCTAAACAGCGGGTTGTCGGGAATATTCAGGGATCGCTGGCTAAAGACGGCTATTTTTTCATCAGCCTGGCCGAACACCTGCATGACATAAAGTGCGGCATGAAGTTTTGGAAATCCGGTATTTTCAGGAATCAGGATTAAGCATGATACGGCTTGTTATCGCTGACGATTCGGCATTTTTGCGAGAAGTTCTTACGGATGTTCTGACCCAGCGCGGCCTGAGCGTCGTCGGCGCGGCGAAAAACGGCAAGGAAGCCATCGCCCTTGTAAAAGAATTGAAGCCGGATATCCTTATTCTGGACTGCGAAATGCCGGTCATGCATGGCCTTGAAGCTCTGGCTAAAATAATGGCGGAATGCCCCCTGCCGGTGTTCATGTTCAGTTCTCTTACACAGGAAGGTGCATCCGTCACGATAAAAGCTCTGGAACTGGGGGCTCTGGATTTTTTTCCGAAACCTGCGGGCGGAGCGCACGCCCTTCAGGACGTAGTGGGCGAGCTGGTTCAGAAAATACGTTTTATCGTGATGAAAAGCAAATTCGCCCGGCTTGAAAAATTCAGACACCAGACGAAGGAAAAGGACGCGGAGGAGGAACGGGAGGAAAAACCCGTTTCCCCCCAACACATGGAACGCAAGGATGTGGATGTGATCGCCATGGGTTCATCAACGGGCGGGGTTCAGGCCGCGGTTGAAATTATTCCGAAACTGCCGGCGGAAACAAAACCTATCGTATGGGTTCAGCATATGCCGCCCAAGTTCACGAAAAGTTTCGCCGACAGGCTTGACGGCCTGTCCGCCATGAACGTGGTGGAAGCGGCGGACGGCATGGCTATAGAAAACGGAAGATGCTATCTGGCGCCCGGCGGATTCCAGATGACCGTCGTCAAAACCGGCGCGAAAACGCGCATCCGCATAGGCGACTCGGTAAAAGTGAACGGACACTGCCCCTCTTGCAACGTGCTTTTTAATTCGGTGGCGGAGTGTTACGGACAAAAAGCGCTCGGCGTTATTTTAACCGGCATGGGCGATGACGGGACCGAAGGGCTTGTGAACATGCACGCGAAAGGAGCCCTGGTAATAGGACAGGACGAACGGAGCTGCATAGTATACGGAATGCCCAAAGCGGCCTTCTGCAAGGGCGCGGTTGACGCGCAATACCCGTTAAGCGCCATCCACTCGGCCATAGAAAAAGTAATCGGCCTTGACCAGCCTGGGGCATTATAGAGAAGAGGAAACATGTCAGACGATATATCACCAGAGGAGAGGGCGGCGCTCATATCCGAATTTTTGTCGGAAAGTTCCGGTTTCCTTCAGGACCTCAACCAGAAACTTGTGAGCGCGGAAGAGTCCGTAAACTGCGGAAAAGCTCTTTCCGACGACGATCTGCACGAAATGTTCCGGGCGGCCCACAACATCAAAGGCATGGCCGCGTTCGTGGGGCTGCCGATAACCCAGACTCTTACGCACGAGATGGAAACAGTCCTCTCGAAAGTCAGGAACAAGGAACTGCAGTTTAACAGCAGGGTGATAGACGTTTTATTCGAGGTTTTTGACGCGCTTGAAGAAGAATTCCAAAGCCTTAAGGACACTTCAAGGGAAACGACGGATGTGGAGCAGGTGCTCGCCGACATTAAGGGGTTGCTGGAGCCTGCGCCGGACGAAAAAAAGGCCAGCCCACCCGAACCCGCGGAACAGCCCCTGCCGCCGGCGGACAAGTACATCGCTAAATTCATTGAAGACACCGACCACCAGATAGTGAATTTCAACAATGTCCTTCTGTCCGTTGAGTCCAATCTGGAAACACCCGGCGCGGTGAACGAACTTTTCCGGATAATCCACACGGTGAAAGGGTCCGCAGGACTGGTCAACGCGAAGAAGATAGCGAAAATAGCGCACAGCATGGAAAATATTCTCGCGTATTACCGCGACGCGAAAACCAAAATGGACGAGACCACGATATCGCTGCTTTTCGTGGGCATAGACGCGGTGAAGGAAATCATTTCCCTCTATAAGGAAAAAAGCGCCACAAAATTTGATACGCGCCCAATTTGCGCGATGTTTGACGTGGTCTACCTGGAACTGACACATCAGGCGCCTCCGCAGATAAACGGTGAAGACCACGACACAAAAGAAAAACAGCCGGTACCGGCGGTTCCCCGGGAAAGCCAAAAAACCGGCATACCGGACAAGCCTCAGCAAAAACCGGAGGAAACGCAGATGAATTACGAAAACATTGATCTTTTCCGGATAAACGTCGCTATCATGAAAATGGCTGCGATGAAAAGCGTCAAACTGATTCTGGCGCTGGAGAAACTTGCCCCGCTGGGCAAGGTAATAGCCTGCAAGCCTGGACCGGAACAGATAAAGGATGATTCCGGGGAAGCCGTGGAAATAGAAATCACATTCGCGTCTTCGCAGCTGGATGAAAAAGATATAAGAAAACTCTTGAAACTGGACGCCTTCGAAGTGGTTTCCATCGAAAGAGTAGACACGAGGGAAAAAGAAAGCAGCACAAACGCCGCACAGGGGAGTGACGGGAATATGCTTGAAAATAACAATAATGCCAACGAAAACGGTTTGGACGCAAAAACCCAGACAGTTGCGAAACCGGGCGGGATAGAACTGTCTACCATACGCATAGATTCCAACAAGCTTGACACGCTTATGAATCTCGCCGGGGAGCTGGTTATTGTCCGGGCGCGCTTCGCCCAGCTGGTGGGCCTGTTTAACCGCGAAATTTCCGTTCACCGGGAAAGCGTGCAAACGCTGCGGGAAATAAAATCCTCATCGGAAACGCTGAGCAAGGAAGTCCTGTCCGACAGCAAAACAGACAGCCGGGAAAGCAAACGGATCCGCTCGGCGATAGAAGAACTGGACGCGAAAATAGAGCAGATAATGACCCAGTCGTCAAAAAACAGTTTCGCCAACACCGTCCACGCTTTAGACGAGATCACCGGCTCGCTGGGCAAAATATCGAGCGATATACAAACCGGCGTCATGCAGGCGCGCATGATTCCGATAGAGGGTATTTTCACCAGATTCAAACGCATTATCCGCGACATCGCCAAGAGCCTTAATAAAGATGTCTGCCTGCAAATTAAAGGTGAAACCACCGAACTGGACAAAAAACTCGTGGACAGCCTGGGCGATCCGCTTACCCATATGGTGCGAAACGCCATAGACCACGGAATTGAGGATGCGGAAACCCGCCGGAAAACCGGCAAACCTCCAACAGGAACCATCTCGCTAAGCGCCGAGCATAAAGGCAACAACATCTGGATAGAAGTGCGGGACGACGGCCGAGGCATAGACGTCAACAAGGTAACGGAAAGCGCGGTCCGCAAGGGGCTGTACACCGAAACCAATATCGAAAAAATGACCGAAAAAGACAAGCTTAACATTCTTTTCCTGCCGGGTTTTTCCACCGCGGAAAAAGTGACCAGCCTGTCGGGGCGCGGAGTGGGAATGGACGTTGTAAAAAACATGATAACCAGCGTTAACGGAACGATAGACATCGAAACCCAATTGGGCAAAGGCACAACGTTTATCCTTAAGATTCCGCTCACGCTCGCCATTATCGAAGCCCTGCTGGTGGTTATAGGCGATTCGGTTTACGCGTTCCCGCTTGAGGCCGTTACGGAAATCGTCAAGATTTCGTCGGGAGACATCTACTCGGTCAACAATAACGACACCATAAAACTCCGCGAACACGCGTTGAGCCTTGTCGAATTGCCTGATGTGCTGAAAATCAACGCGAAGAAAACGGAGTCCCCCTATAAACGGGTGGTGGTTATAACCGACGGGAACAAGAAAGTGGGTGTGGTGGTGGACGATCTGGTGGGCGAGGATGAGATTGTCATCAAATCACTGCCGGAATATTTCGCGCATGTCCGGGGTATAACCGGCGCGTCAATACTGGGCGACGGCAGGATAGCCCTTATTCTTGACCCCGCCGATATTATCAGCAAAGCGAATAAAATTTAAGGCACGAGTTAAATGGATAACGAACAAAGCCGCCTGCTCGCCGCGCACTTTCAGTGCGAACCGGGAAACACAGTCCTTGTGGGCATAGCCGACGTACGCGTCGGCAGATCCCCGCAGGTGCTGAAAACCAATCTCGGTTCGTGCATAGCGGTATGCCTCTATTGCCAGGCGGCGGAAGTGGGCGGCATGCTCCACTTCATGCTCGCTTCGCCGCTGCCGAAGGAGCGGGAAGGCTTTAAAAAGGGAAAGTACGCCGAAACCGGCATCCCGGAACTGATAACGGTTCTCAAATCCCGTTTCGGCGTGGAACAAACCCAGCTTACCGCCAAAATTTTCGGCGGGGCAAGCCTTTTGCCGGGCGTAAAGCATAACATCGGTCTGGATAACGAAGCGGCGGCCCGCAAATACCTGCGGGAATACGGAATCCGCATTATCGCCTCCAAAACCGGAGGCGTCAAAGGGTACAAAGTGGATTTTGACCTGGGCACAGGCAAAGTGAAGTGCCAGACATTTGACGGAGACATAATGGAGTTTTAATTTATGGAACAACACACGCCGGTTAATAAATATATCAGAATGGTTTCTCAAATGAGCGTTGAAAAAGCGTCCGCCGTGCTGGGCAAACTGCTTAAAAACGACGCCAAGATCGAACTGGAAAACGTATACATGAGCGACATGTCGGCCATAACATCCAAAATGAACGCCTCCGGCGAGCGGATTATCGGCGCGATGATAGATCTGACGGGTGATACGGATTTCAAATTCCTTCTTTTTGTGAACGATAAAGACAGTTTCCTGCTGACCGACCTCATGCTCCGCAAACCCATCGGCACCACAACGGCCTTCGGCCCTTACGTTTACAGCACGGTCAAAGAAATAGGAAACATTCTGGCCAGCGCGATTGCCGGCGTGTTTTCCGTTGACTTCAAGCTTAACCTGAAACCCACCCCGCCGTACGGAATGCATGATTTCAGCGGCTCCATTTTTGAGGAATATATCATGAACTCCCAAATCATCGCCGAAGAAATCGTGATAATAGAAAGCGTTTTCAATGTGGTGGGGCACGGGCTCAGATGCAGCATGTATATAATTCCGGTTGACGAAAAAAAGGTGCTTGAGCACCTTGCAGCCATTTAGCGTGAGGATTTTATGCCAAAGAAAATATTAATTGTTGACGACGCTCCGGTAATCAGGTCCGTGCTGCGGGATATGCTGGAACTGGGCGGCTTCGAAGTTGTCGGCGAAGGCGAAAACGGCATAGAGGCCGTGCAGAAATTCCTTGACCTGAA
>JBAYFS010000059.1:0-12031 GCA_041667045.1 Elusimicrobiaceae bacterium
AGCGGAAACAAGCTCGGATTTCTGGGCCAGTCCGGCAAAAGTCCATTCGCCAGATGAGGCGGCATATGCGTGCTGGGGACAAAAAACAACGCCAAGGCATATTACCGCGGCAATTGATGACAGAAAGTTTCGTTTTGTGTTAACCATGCATTCGTATTATAAACGCGGGGCGGCAAAAAACATGGGTCTTTAGACCTATTTTGGACCTATATGCGTTTTCCAAGGGCAAAAAAAATGCGCCCGTATAATGCGGGCGCATTTCTGACATTCAAAGAGGCGGCTTATTCTGCGGGCTTGTCATTTTCAGCAACGAATTTTTTGATATCCTCAATGGCTTCAAGAATCATTTTCGCCTTAGTCACGCCAAAGGAGAAAGGATATTTGTCGTCTTCATTTCTTTTGATAACCAGCAAAGGGTTTCCCCTGTATTCACTTTTCTCAACAATCATTTTAATCTCCTTACCAACCTTTCTATATTATAGTATAGCTTTCCGCAAATATGCAATTGCCAATTTCTCCGCTATACGGCTTTCGGGCTGTCCTGCTCCTTGATTTCTTCCAGCGCGCGCATGGCAAACACCATGGCGCTGTAATACCAGGGCATGACCAGCGCCGAAAAAACCATATTCACCCCAACAACAAGCGGAGAGGTATTGGGAAGTCCGAAAACGTTCATAAGTAAAAGCAGGACTATTCCAAAAGGCAGGAAAATCATAAAGAAAAGCAACTGCAACTGGAATACCGGGCCCCAATTGTCTGATACGAGGGCATAACTGTATTTTAACGCGGCAATTCCCTTTTTGCCCCGCAAAGCGACCGCCGCAAGCGCAAATGACCAGAACACATGAAAAATTACACCCGGCACAAGAAGACAGAGAAACAGGGGAACAAGGAACAGAATCTTAAGCAGGGAAAGCCACAGTCCCGGCAGCGCGTATTGAAACGCGGCGTTGTACGCTTCACGCGCCGACGGAGCGCGTCCGTCGAGCAGTCCGGCAACCGCCAGAATAAGCGCCATGGCCGCAATTATTTCGACCACGAAAGCGACAGGGGCAAGCCACCAGGGGCCCGCCGCCAGCCCGTTAAACACCGCGGCGGCCGCGTAAACCGGAAATAAAATTCCGGCATTTGAAATAGTGAATTCCCTTGCATCGGACCAGATTTTAACGCTGTTGAATTCTTTCATGCTTTATCTTCCTCCTGAGGTATACTGCCGCGCCCGAATAATAAACCGATGCCGGCGCTCAGAAGCGCGGCGATAACGAGTTTGAAAATACCGCTAAGCTCAGCAAAAGAGGAAAAATCATTAATCAGCGGCAGTCCGCCGCCGATCAGGGCGCCGCCAAACATCATTCTCTTTTTATTCAGGAGTGCGGGCTTCATTTTCAAATACCGCCAGAAATTCCTTTCCACCTTCCTGTCGAAAAGATAAGCGGTTCCCAGCACTAAAACAGCCGCGCCTAAACCTATCGCCGCGGAAACCAGTATGTGTTCCAGAAAACTCATGCCGCGGGAACACGGCATGGAGTCAAAGTGTAAAACTCCCTGTATCGCCAGCCCGATTAACAGCATGGTGCGGCACGCATATTTGAGATCGCCGGTCATTTCCTCCCCCATTTGGAAAGTATACAGACTTTCTATTGATTTGTAAATTTTATACCGTATACTCATCGGGAGGCGATATGATAACAAGAACAATTTTTCCAGGGAAATACATTCAGGGTCCTGGCACGCTGGCGCAGCTGGGCAAGGAAGCCGCGCATTTCGGAAAGCACGCGTTCATTTTATGCTCGCCGTCCGTTTACAAGGGCATTATCCCGGGCATAAAAAAAGCCGTTTCCCAGGATATACAGATAACCGTGGAAAAATTCGGGCGCGAGTGTTCGGATAAGGAAATCGCGCGTGTGACCCGCCTGGCGAAAGCCTCCGCCTGCGACGTGATAATCGGCATGGGCGGCGGCAAGACGCTCGACACCGCCAGAATAACCGCCGACTCCCTTAAACTGCCCGCGATAAACGTCCCGACCATTGCCGCGACCGACGCGCCGACCAGCGCGGTGTCTGTTATCTACAATGAAGACGGCAGCTTTGACCGCGTGGTCTTTTTAGCGCAAAACCCGCACGTTGTGCTTGTTGACACCACGGTGATAGCAAATGCGCCGGTCCGCTTTCTTGTGTCCGGCATGGGCGACGCGCTTGCCACATGGTTTGAGGCCGAATCCTGCTCCGGCTCCTATTCCTTAAACGTCGCGGGCGGACACGCGTCCAGAACCGCGCTCGCGCTCGCCCGCCTGTGCTACGACACTTTGCTGGAATTCGGCGAAGCCGCCAAAATATCCAATGAAACACGCTGTGTCACGCCCGCTTTCGAGCATGTGGTGGAAGCCAATATCCTTTTAAGCGGCCTGGGTTTTGAATCGGGCGGCATAGGGGCGGCGCACGCCATACATAACGGCCTTACGGCCCTGCACCAGACGCACGGAATGTTCCACGGCGAAAAAGTGGCCTTCGGGCTTTTAACCTCGCTGTTTTTAACCGACAAGCCGGTCAACACAATTGACGAGGTTTATTATTTCTGCGAAACCGTTGGCCTGCCCACCACCTTCGCCGAACTGGGCCTGCCAGCGAAAATAAGCGACGAGGAACTTATGAAAGCCGCGCGCAAGGCCTGCCTGCCGGGCGAGTCCATACACAATGAAGCGGTGCCGGTGACGCCGGCGAACGTCCTGTCCGCCATGAAGGTCGCCAACGCTTACGGCCTGAAACGAAAATAGTTTTTATGGAACGTGAATATTACGAAAGCGGCGCGCTGAAAAAAGAAATACCCTGCGAAAACGGTAAAATTCACGGGACGCTGCGGGTTTACCGCGAAAGCGGCGAACTGGAGCAGGAGATAAGCTACCGCTCCGGACATCCCGACGGGGTCGCCACGTTTTATTACCCGGGCGGCGCGAAACAGCGCGAGATTTTTTTTGCGGGCGGGCAAATCCTTTCTTCCGCCGAATATAACCCCGACGGCACGCCGGACGAAACCGGCAAACACCTCAAAAACGCCGCCGATCTGTAACACGGACAAGGATTTGCTGCTTAACGCAAGATATTCCAATACCAAACAATCATGCCGTTTTGAACAATCGCTACATGGCAGATGTAATGGTTTTGGCCTGAAAATTTGCGAAGCAGTCAGTGGCGAATTGAACATCAACGAAACTACCGATCAAGTTTGGGGCTACGGCAAAAAAATACTCCCTAAATGAAATAGTCATTCTTCCATGTCAATGTCGACACACGGAAACGGAGATTGAATATATCGAGGATGCGATTCGGCGCTTAGGACATAGTAATCAGTTGGAGGGGATATGATCAATTCAGCATACTTTATACCGACAAATAAGCCTTGTGAAAAATCACTCAGAAGCTATATTAAAGAAATTGCTTTTGCAAAGAAGACTTATGGAATTGAGGTCCCCTTTGTCCTAGTTGAATCTGCACGATCCAATTCAGAAAAGCTTAACGCAAGGGTTCTACACGAATTAAAAAAAGAGTATCCGTCAGCGCATATCTACCATATTACTCGAGACATTCTGGAACGGTACTTTGACACACTATTAAAAAACGGATTGCATGAATTCTATAACTGTTTTGTGCCGGACAAAAAGGATTACGGTGCTGCATTCAACAGGATATTCATTCTTGCGGTTGCGATGCGTAAGGATGCTTTTCATAGAAGAGATGCGGACACTTCCCTGCTATTCGACGAATTCCCATCCTTGGACAGACGATTTCCAATTGAAATAGAAATTGAATACCTTGGCAAAAAAATGTGTGACATTGCGCAATCCTCTCTTGCTAGGCAGTCGGGGCAAGTACAAGTTGAGCGGGAAATTCTAGTAGTAGGTAGTAATTATTTTGGAGAATGGAATCTTGACGTGAAAGATTTTGCGAAAAAATCCATGGCTATTGTGCACAATCTATACAAAATACTCGGGTTTCCAGAAGACAGTATTGTCTCATTGTGTGCAGATTCTTTTAATTTTAATAAAAGTCCTGAAACCAAAGATCTGCTCCATTTAATTACTTCTGTTGCCGACGCCTATAATCCGGATTGCGGCAATATCGCTGTTAAAACCCTTCACGAATGGCTGCCGGCTTTATCGGCTCGAAATATGCTGGCATGCGATTATTTTACATTTGACACCGCCTCATCTCTCGGAATTCCGGCCATACACCATACCCGAGATGTTTTTCACGAATACACACCCGATCGCTTCATCCTTGAAAATAAAATTTCTTATTGGGAAGCGGTTATGAAATTCGCGGACTATTTTAATGCATATATGAGTATCTACAACTCGGATTGGGATCAAAAATGTGGAAGGAACAGAACATCAGTTGTTGACAATAAAATAATCAGGAACATCTCCCAAAACATTGCTAAATTTGCCGGACTGAATATAGACGGTAGAAAGACTAGAATAGCGAAAATATGCAAGGAGGTTCTTATCCCTTTCGATGAACGATACGCTATGGTTGGTCAGCATCTACTGAGACAAGCAGACTGCATAATCAATGAAACAGTGCGCGAATATACCGAACACGCTCGCCTTCTGGTGGCCTGGACTGATATTGTTGAACACGCCCGGAAAATGCCGCTTTATGATTTCGCGAGTGAAGTGCGCTAAGGAGGCCGGTTTATGGTATTCGCAAATAATGGGAATCCGAAATCTGCGGGTATTCTTCTTCCTTACCAACTTGTTTGGAATTTGATACAAGGTTAAATTCATTTATGTCGACCTGCCAGAGTTTATGCCATTCGTTCACCAGCCAGTTATCCATGTCAAGCGGAACGGGCTGAAGTCCATTTGCCAGCTTCTTGTCATGATACAACGCCACCACCGAATTATGAGCATAAAATACCGGATCGAGAAATTTCAGCAGAGTAGGTTTCTTGAGTTTAAAGTTTAACGGCTTTTTATTGTTTTCAACCGACACTGGCGGAAATTTTGGGCCGTATTCGTCCGCAGCGCCCATATTAATCAATTTAATTCCAGAAGTTAAAATCGTATCGGTCCAAGGACTATCCGATAAAAAATTGTCCTTTCCGGTACAGGTGATCAAAACGTCGTGATTCCTAAGTAAAACATTCATGGATGAAATTGACGAGAACAAAACCCTGTTGGCCGTGCGCCCGAACGGCGAGTTTAACGCGATTTCGCTGGTATCAACAACCGTGCAACTCGCCCGATGCTCCAGCAAGCCGCGAATTATTCCTTTCCCAACTTTTCCGAAACCGAACACAAGGAATTTATGCCTTGATATATCGGGAGAAACGAATTCCTTGAACGCGCGTATAAATCCTTCGCCCGTGCCATAAAATGTTTCAAGCACTTTCACCCTGCTGTCATCGATCGATAACAGCGTCTTTGCTCCGCCGGCATTACTTTTATAAATATCCACGCCCGTTTTTGTCAGCTCGGACGCGGCTTGCGCGGACTTTATGTCCTTCATTTCCGCGCAGCAATCAAGAACTATATCCACGCCCTCCAGCTTCGTTTTATCAAGAGTAAATTCATAGCCCATGTCCTCAATCAGATTTATGGCTTCAGGGTCCCTGCCCAAAAATGAGGGAGTAGTCGTTTTAAGCGCAAACCCATTCTTTATGAACGGCATCATTTTCACTATGGCCGATATCGTCAATGGAGTGTTGTTCGCTATTTTATAGCCATGCAAATCCTGCCGGCGGAATTCATCAACCTGCCGCATGAGAAGCGGAGCTTCGTCTACCGAAATCCTTGATAATATCGAATTCACAAGTCCTCCGCGCCAAAAGTTTATACACACATGCCGAAAAAAGAGATGCCGCTTCCGCAAACATCAGATTCGCGCCTATTTGCGTAAGAGATTAAATCGGGACATTGCAAATTACAATGTCCCGTTATTCTTGGCTGGCGTTTGAGGTTATTTGAACAGTTTGGCGTAGACCTGCGGTTCGTTTATCGCCAGCGCGATTTTCTCCGCCGTTACGGGCATGGATTTAATCCGCGCGCCCGTGGCGTTTGCAACCGCGTTGACCACCATGGAGGCTGCCGGTATCATGGTATGTTCGCCGACGCCTCTTGCCCCGTAAGGCCCGTCGGGCTGGGCCACTTCCACCAGAATGGGCACTATCTCATCTGGGATATCCATCGCGGTGGGGATTTTGTAATCCGAGAAATTGGGATTTAACAGTTTCCCTTTATCGCTGAACCGCATATCCTCATACAGCACCGTCGCCAAGCCCTGCAAAATGCCGCCGACAATCTGGCCTTCGCACAGTTCGGGATTAATCGCTTTGCCTGCGTCAACCGCAAGCGCGACTTTAAGGATTTTCACCTTGCCGGTTTCCTTATCCACTTCCAGAATCACCCCGCCCGCGCCGGTAGTGTAATGCACGTTGGGTTTGCCCCCCTGCCCCGTTTCCGGGTCACCGATGGCGGACGCGAATTCCGGCAGGAAAACACCGCGCCCCATTATGGGGCCGCCTTTGAAAGTGTAGTCCTTGGCCTGCATGCCGTTAATCACAAAACCGGTGAACGGAAGCGACCAGTCTTTTTTTGTGCGGCATTTTACGCTTTCGCCTTCCAGGTAAAGTTCGCTTTTATCCAGACAGTGTACTCGCTGGACCAGATCGAAAATCTGATCACGCGCGTCAATGGCGGCGCGTTTCACGGCGTTACCGCAGCCCCAGGTTACATGCGAGCCCACGGTTTGCCATTCGTAAGGATTGCGGTCCGTGTCCGGCGTTTCCACGCGGATTTTAGAAACCGGAACGGTCAGCACTTCGCTGGCGATCTGCGCCATGACGGTTAACAGTCCCTGTCCGATTTCCATGCCGGAAACAAGGATATTCAGGCTGCCGTCCTCGTTGAATTTCAGGAACGCCGAGGAGGACGCGTTCGGCGGCATGGCGGGCGCTTTCCATAAAAGTACAAGGCTTTTGCCTACCGCCTTATTGGGTCCGCTGGGCTTTTCCTCATGACCCCAGCGTATGGCTTTTTCAACCTTATCAAGGCATTCGTGCAGGCCGTTGGGGTTCATTTCCGCGCCGTAGGGAAGAATATCTCCGGCTTTTATGGCGTTTTTCCTGCGGAACGCTACGGGGTCCATTTTAATCTGGCGCGCGATTCTGTCTATATGCGACTCCAGCCCGAACCCGAATTCGGAATAACCGAACCCCCTGTACGGTCCGCCGGGCGGCAGATTGGTGTAAATGCAGATGGAATCTATTTTTACATTGTCCACTTTATACGGACCCGTGGCGGACAGGCCCGCCGCGTTGACGACGTTCGCCCCGTATTCCACGTACGCGCCCGCGTCCCAGTAAAGGGTATGCTCAATGGCGGTTATTGTGCCGTCTTTTTTCACGCCCATTTTTATTTTCGCGACCACGCCCTGCCGCTGATAGGTGTTATAAAACTCCTGGGCGCGGTTCCACAAAAGCTTCACCGGCTGGCCTTTCACTGCCGTTGCCACGGCGGCGCAGATAATCTCCATGGAAACGCCGGCTTTCCCGCCGAACCCTCCGCCGACGTAAGGAGTGATTACCCGCACGTCCTTGTGCGTGATGCCAAGCGGCGACAAGGCTTCCGCGAAAACGTTGCGCTGCGTGAACGGGGACTGCGACGCGCTCCACAGGGTGAGCCGCCCCGCGTTGTCGTACAGGCCGGTTATGGCGTGCGGTTCGATGGCGCAATGGGCATAGCGAGGCACGCGGTAGGTGTCTTCCAAAATAACGTCGGCCTCTTTGAAACCTTTGTCGAGATCGCCTTTGCGCGTTTTGCGCCAGTGGGCGATATTGGTGTCCTTCTTCGGAAAAAACCAGGGCACATGCGAATACTGCCCGATGCCCGGGTGCAGCAGTTCGGAATGCTTTTCAAACGCCTTGACCGGGTCAAGCACGGGCGTGAGTTCCTGGTATTTCACTTCCACCAAAGCGGCGGCGCGAAGCGCGGTTTTGGCGTCGCAGGCGACGACAGCCGCCACCTGCTCCCCGACGAAACGCACTGTGTTCTGGGCGAAGATGTAGCGGTCTTTCATATACAGCCCGAATTTCCACGGGAAATCCTTGCCCGTGAGCACTTTGACAACCCCGTGCACTTTTTCAGCTTTAGACGTGTCAATTGATAAAATTTTCGCGTGCGCGAAGGGGCTTTCCACCACGCAGGCGTAGAGGAGGCCCGGTCCGAATTCGATGTCGTCCACATAAACCGCGGCGCCGGACACCTTGTCCAAGCCGTCTATTCTGGGCACCGACTGCCCGATAGTTTTAAAGTGTTCCATAATTACCTCTTTTTCGCCTTATTTTTCGCCACGCCGGCGATAATATCAATAAGCGGCGCGTAACCCGTGCAGCGGCAGAGATTGCCGGCTATGGCTTCCTGTATCTCATGCCGGGAAGGCGCGGGATTGTTTTTCAGCAGTTCCGTGGCGGACAGGATTATGCCCGGCGCGCAGAACCCGCACTGAAACGAATTCTTTTCGGCGAACGCTTTTTGAAGCGGCGAGAGCCCGTTTTTTGAAATGCCTTCCAGCGTTACGATTTCCCCGCCGTCGGCCTCAATGGCGAGCACAAGGCAGCTGCGCACCGTTTTGCCGTTAAAAATAACGGTGCAGGTTCCGCAGTCGCCCGCGTCGCAGCCTATTTTGGGACTTTTGATGCCCAGTTTGACGCGGAGCACGTCTATTAGAACGTCATTGGGTTCCACGTCCAGTTTTCTGGCGATGCCGTTCAGTTTAAAGGAAATAGTGTGTGTCATGGTCAAACCACCCTTGTGCCGTAGGCCGGAGTATGGTTTTCCAGCCGGGAGAACGCCGCCGCGACTGCGCGGCGGAACATCACTTTCGTCATGTGCTCGCGGTATTCAACCGTGGCGCGGATATCGGTGATGGCGCAGATCTCTCGGGCGAGAAGCCGGACCGCTTCGGACAACACTTTTTCCGTCGGGCGTTTGCCGGACAGAAAATTCTCAACCGCCGGCAGCCGTTTGGGCGCCGGACATACCGCGCTTAACGCGATGCGGTAATTTTTCGAGGAATCAACGAAAACGGAAATCCCGGCCTGAGCCAGGTCCTCACCCTCGTAGCGCGAAAGCTTCGCGTAGCACGCGCCGTTCTTTTTCTCCGGCAGGCGCAGTTTCACGGCTTGCACTATTTCATCTGGGCCGAGCGCGGTTTTGCGCGGGCCGAGAAACCATTCCGCGATGGGAATTTCACGCTCCCGTTTCACGGACACCGCGCAGACAGCCGCCTCATAAACCAGCAGGCAGGTCGCGCTGTCGCACGAAGGAACGGCGGAACAGATGTTGCCCGTCATGGTGGCGCGGTTGCGCACGCCGACGGAAGCCACGGTCATGGCGGCTTCCATTATAAGCGGGAAATGTTTTTTTATGAGCGGCGACTCGATAAGTTCCGAAAAAGTGACGCAGGCGCCCACGGTCAGGACGTCGCCGGAAAGCTCCAGCACGGACAGTTCCTTCACGCCCTTAACGTCAACCACCGCGGCCGGTTTGTCCAAACCGTTTTTAAGCCTCACGATAAGGTCCGTGCCGCCCGCCAGCACGCTTGCGCCGGGGCGTTCGGCTTTCAGCTTTAACGCTTCGTCCAGTTTTTGGGGTTTGTAATATTCGAATTCATGTGTTATCGGCATAGGTTCTCACTCTTTAGGCTTGGCTTCGTCATCCCGGCAGAAGCCTATTTTGCGGGCCGTTTCGTCTTCTTCCAGAAAGTGCTGAAGGCCTGAAGAATAGCTTTCGCGGATTTCCTCGTAAATTTTTTCATACAGTTTATGCGCGGACGCGGGATCGTCTTTGGCGATGTGGAATTCCGTGCCTTCGGCGTCCATTTTAACCGTAAATTTCCCGTCCGCCTTTTTGATCATGAACTCGAATAAAACGGTTTCGTGGGGAAATTTCTTTTTCTGCTCGTAAAGCGTTATGCCCATGCCGAAGTGCCAGTAGGTGTCATCTTCCAAATCCATGGCGCCCATGAGGGTATAGGTGTGGCCCGGCTGGAAATCGCCCTTGAGCGGAAAATAGCCTATCTGCTCGACCGGGCAGTCCAGATACGACACAAGCCCTTCCAGAAGCCAGGAGGTGAATTCGAAACACTCGTCCCGGTAATCAAAAAAGCTTTTCCGCGCGGTGGCGTACGCCTTGCACAACTGGTTGAATTTGGACATGATGTCTCCTTTAAAATAGTTCTATAATGACCGGGACAGAAAAATTTCCTGCTCACGTTTCAGCACTTCCGGCGGCGGCGAAAGCCAGCCGAACCGTTCAAAAAACCACATGCACGCCCGTATGGCATGGCGGGGGCTGTCCGAAATTATCTCGCGGCACTCGAGTTTCCAGGAAAAGCCCAACGAGTCTTCAACGGAAGCGTAATAGCCGTGCCATTCGCTGCGGCTGTCGCTGGAAAGCACGAAATTCTCGACGCCTTTAAGCTCCACGCAGACGTACAGGCTGCCCTTGTAAATCTCCTGGGTGGCGAGGCGGGCGGCGAACTCGAAAATCTCGGTCATGCGGTAAATGAAATTCTCAATGGAAATATAGCCGCGCACATCGCTCCAGTTAATATTGCGGTCCCAGCCCATTTTCTTCTGCACGTGTTCCTTAAGGACGTCCTGCCAGCGCGGCTCGAAAATTTCGCGTATGGCGAACAGGTGCAGAAACTGCCCGCTCTGGTAAAACCGCCAGTATTCAAGGTGCTTGCGCTCCGCCGTCCAGGAGGCGACACAGTCCTTGCCGTGGCCCAGTTCGGACGGTTTCGCGCTGACGTACGGGTAATGCCAGCCGCGCAGCTTCACCGCCGTGTTTTCTATTATATTCATGCACGCGCCGAGCGTTTTTATCCGTTCAGGCTTGTACAAGTCGGGCCGGATAACCACGCGCCAGTGCGGCGTTTCAACGACGGCTACCGGCAGTTTGCCGTTCACAGGCCCCCCAGTTCTTGGTCGAACCGGCGTATTTCTGCGCGCTCCGCGCCTTCCTTAGCCGCGTCCACAACGCCGATCTGGCGGAACATTTCAACCAGCCTGCGCACGCGTTTTTCAACGGCCAGGTCCAGCAGGTCGTGCATCTGGTTGGCGTCCTGCACGCGAGTGGTCTGCGGCTTGCCGGGCGGGCGGATATAAACGCTGCCCCTATGTGTTTCCTCGTTGTCCGGGCCGTTTTTTTTGCAGACAAGCGGCGTGTCCCTAAACTCGTGCACATAAATGGCGAGATAGCGGAGGCCTTCGTAATTTACCAGCACCACATCCAGATCCGCGTAAGGCGAAACATAGGCGTTGATCTGGTCTATCACAACGTCCACGTCATACGTTTCCAGGTGTTTGGCCGAGATGCCGGTGCGCTTCCAGAGGTTTTCCCGTTCCGACACGCCGATGACGATAATGCCGCCGTCGCGCAGATTGCCCATGCCAAGGACCGTGCGCGTGATTTTCATGCGCAGGGTTTCCCAGGAGGCGGACTCCTTGAATTCTATGTCAGGGCTTTCCTGGCAGCGGTCTATAGCCGCGCAGACGCGCTCATGCAGCTGTTTGTGCCCGGGCAGATCGGATGTCGGTATTGCACCCATAATTTTTTCCTAATAAACACGGACTGCCTGAAGGCAGGCAGTCCGCGTAATTTTCAAGTAAGCTTTCAGCCTTGCCAAGCCACAATCCGGCACATGGACGATTCCAGTTCAATTCCCCGCAACGGGAACGCGCCTATCCACGCGCGCTGGTTGCTCAGCTGGTTAATCTCGCCGCCGATGTTTTCGGCGTGCACGATTTTTTCCGGGAACAGCTTTAAATGCATAACCTGATAATAGGTTTCAAGCGGGAAAAGTTCGTCCCATGTTTTACCGTAAAGCTTTTTAATCTTGGCGTCCGCTTCGGCGAAGGATTTCGGATGCCAGTTGCGGATGATGGTGTTCATGGGGTGGTCGGCGCTGCCGCAGTCCACTCCGATCCATTTGAATTTCATTTTCAGCGCCCATTTGTGGAATTCGG
>JBAYFS010000060.1:0-11973 GCA_041667045.1 Elusimicrobiaceae bacterium
AAAGTCGTCCACGCTGGGGCCCATGTACGGTGCGTTTAGAAACGATATTACTATATAGCCCAGATAAGCCAGAAAGGGCGCCAGAAATACGAAGTCCGATTTTTTGAACGCGCTTCGTCCTTCACTGACCAGCAGGCAGCCCCATAAAGTGACAAGGGCCAGACCGCCCATTTGCACGAGCGTTATTTTAATCTGGGCCGAGTCATAGGTTCTGAGATAAAATGAATTGGAAATCAGCAGATATAATAAAGGGAGCCACCAGGTGATGGCTTTTCTTAAAAAACTTACTGATTCCGGAACCGGGATAACGACTGCTTCCTGCGTTTTTGTTTTTAGGGGTTTTGACATTTGGGGTAGTTGGTATACAAAGTAAATAGCCGAGGATGGGAATCGAACCCACGACCTATCGCTTACGAAGCGATTGCTCTACCAGCTGAGCTACCTCGGCACAGACACATAGTATCTGTTTAAAGTATACAGAATATCCTGTTTACTAATCAAGACTAAAAACGATACCGGGCGATAAAGCGCGAGTCCGTATACTTAACTCCGCCCATGCTTCTAGAATTGGAGACCGACGCCAGTTTAAGGGTTAAAGTCAGCGCCTGCGCGCTTGGCGGAGTATAATGCGCGACAAAATTGCCTTCGCGCTGGCGCGGCGAACTGATATCGTCCAAATCCTCATGGGACTGTGTGAAATCAAACGCCGTCAGCAGGCCGGGCAGGCCGATAAAGGCCATGTCGTATCCCAGGTGCAGGAGCCAGGAGCGTTCGCCCTCAAGATCGCAGTCTTCTTCCATAATGGAGGTGTAGCCCGGATAGCCGCCCCAGGGGTTTACGATATCGTGCCCGTTGGCCGCCTGAGTGTAGGCCACCGCCATAGTCCAGCCGCGGGTGTAGGCGCCTGCGATGCCGCCGATTTGCGAGGCGTGGATGTCGCCCGCGATGGACTCTCCCGTGTTGACCTGCGCCAGAGCCTGCGCGCCCAGATTGAACTTCCAGTTCCCCTTCGGGATGTAGGCGTCAAGCTGGAAATAGGAGGTGTTCATGAAATCATAGGCGTAATAATTCCAGAGCTGGATTTTGAGTGAATCGGCTTTGTTATAGGTGACGCCGCCCAGGGTGAGCGGATGGTTTGTGCCGGTGTAGCCGGCCGCGTCGGACATGCTTACAAACTGCGTTGAGTTTTTGTATTTGTATCCCGTGACATGCGAAACTAAAAAAGAAAAGCCTTCGCTTTTGCCGTGGCTGAGCGTGTATGCCTCATATGTAATGGGGGTCATTTTCGTGTCATTGGGATTGATGAAAGGAGTATCTATCATCTGGCGGTAAACCGTGATGACGGTGTCTGCCGCGCGGTATTTCAGATAGCTTTGGCCCAGCACAGAATAACTTTTCTGCCCCGGTGCAAGGAGGTCCGTCCCGTCCCGCGTCTCCGGGCACATGACAAGCCTTTGCGACGTGTAAAACGCCAGGCCCGCCGATAAATCGTTCCAGTAGGGTGTGTCATAGAGCAGTTGTCCGCCAAGGGTGAAAGCCTCCTGGATAGCGGGCGGATTAGAGTAGAAGTTGCGGGTCATGTAGTAGTTTCTGATTTCGCCTCTGGCGTAGCCTGCGCGTATGAAATCGGCGAAGGAGTCGTAGGCTTGGGCGGTTTGAAAAAGCGTGAAAACGGACAGGAGCGTAAGAAGTTTTTTCATAGGTCTTGTTCTATTATAACCAAAAACGGGAGGGTATGAAAAAAGCCTTTCCCCTAATTTTCAGGGAAAGGCTTTTTAAAAACTCAGTGATATGCTTACGGACAGGCTCCGGAAATGACCGAGGTCAGCAGTCCGCTCCGGTATGTCATACACGATACCGTACCACCTATTGTGATGGTGTAACTGCCGGAAATGCCGGAGTTTCCGCCGGACGAGAAGGTGGCCGCGCTTACCGTTCCGACCGCCGAAATATTGCCGCTTGCCGAGATGTTTCCGGTGACCGCGATGCCTGTGGCATTGAGCGTCGCCACTGCGGTGTTGCCGCTGCCGTCGCGCGCCATTATTGTGCTGGCGTTGTTGGCGCTGGTGACGCTTTGCCAGGTTGGGGTAACGGAGCCGTTTGCGTTAAAAAGCACACGGTCGCCCGAACCGGGCGCGGCGATAAAACTGGTGGTGCCAAGGCCCGTCTGATACGGTATTTTCGTGGCGCTGCCGCCTGCGAGATTGGCGGCGGTGGTGACTGTTCCTATAAAGGACGTGGCGGTTATGTTATGGGCGGAAAAATCCCCGGATGCGTCGCGCGTGACCAGGTAATTAGCCGTGTTCGCGCTAGAAACGCCGCGCCAGGCCGGAGCGGAACCGCCGTTTGAATAAAAGAGCGCGTAATCCGAGCCTGCGGAGGGCGCTGCCAGGAAAGCGGTCGTGTTGGGCGCGCTCTGGTAATGCAAAGCGCCTGTGGTGCCGCCGCTAACCGCGGTTGCCGTGTTGGCTGTGCCCAGAAGGGTGGCTGTTATGTTGCGGGCGGAAAAATCGCCGTTTGTGTCGCGCGTTACCAGATAATTGGCTGTGTTCGCGCTTGAAACGCCGCGCCAGGCCGGAGCGGAGCCGCCGTTGGAGTAAAAGAGCGCGTAATCCGCGCCCGCGGAGGGCGCCCCCAGGAAAACGGTTGTGTTAAGCGCGCTTTGGTAAAGCAGAGAGCCGGCTGCGCCGCCGTTAACCGCGTTCGCCGCGCTGGCTGTGCCCAAAAGTGTGGCGGTTATGTTGCGCGCGGAAAAATCGCCGCTTCCGTTTCTTTTCACTATGGCGTTGTTGGTGTTGGCGGAGGAAACGACCTGCCAGCTGGGCGCGATCGCGCCGCTTGGATAGTAGAGCATATAATCCGCGCCCAGGGAGGGGGCGGACAAAAACACGGTTGTGTTAGCCGCGCTTTGGTAAGGAAGGGAGCCGCTATCGCCGCCGACGATGTTGCGCGCGCTTGTGGCGATGCCGCGCACGCTGGTGGCGTTGACTTCGTTAAACCAGACGTCGCCGTTGGAATCTCTTCGGACCACGGTGTTCACCACATTGCTCTGCGTGGCCTGCGCCCATGAGGGAGCCGCCGCGCCGTTGGCCTGAAGGACATAGTTCTGTGTGCCGGGTGCGAGTGAGGAAACCGCGCTTGTGCCGTTGCCGTAAAGAACGCCGTTGGCTGTAAGCGAAGTTGCGCCGGTGCCGCCGTTGCTTATGGTCAGGGCCTGGCTCAGCTGAAGCGCGCCCGCCGCCGTAAAGGTTGATTTCGCCGCGCCGGAGCCGAACATGGCGTCGCCGTTAACATCCAGTTTCGCGCCAGGGGAAGTCGTGCCCACGCCCAGTCCCGCGGCGGTGAACGCCATGGTGCTTGAGCCCGTGGTCGCCATAAAACTGTTGCTTCCGCCTGATACGGTAATGCCCGCCGTGCCAGCGCCCGCTGTTACGCTGTTGCCAGTGTTGGACAGGACAAGGTTGGCTGTGCCCGCTGTAATCTGCAGATTGGTGCTGGTGGTGTCTATGGCTTTCACGCCGGAACCGGAGAATTTTATTCCGGCTCCCGCGCCGGAAAGCGTGAGCGCGTCCGCGCCTGCGTAGGCGGTGGAGATTCTTCCGGAGGAATCAACGCCGAAAGCGGTTCCGCTCAGTGTCAGCGGGCCGGATGCTTTAAGGAAAACTGATGAGGCTGTTGACGAGAACACCCCGCCGTACTGGTAAAACCCCTGCACATTGTCCAGCACGCGGGCTGTGGAGATGACGCTTGTGCCGTTCATGTAAAGGGCGCCGTCGGACAGATTAACGTTCCCGCCGCCCACGTTGACGCCGTAAGAGCCGCTGGCGTCTGTTCCGAGGCCGATTTTACCCGTGCCCGGGCGGATGGAAATGTTGGCGTTGTCGGTTGTTATATTATAAGGTCCTGCGCCGGAAAAGCCGAGTCCGGTTATGTGCGACAGCAGGCCCGCCGCGGAAATCCTTTCCGTTCCCGCCGTGGCTATTATCCCGGAGGTATTGATTCCGCTGCCCTGCACGTCCAGTTTATACGCCGGGGTTTTCGTTCCCACGCCCATGCTCGATCCCGCGTCAAAGGCGAAGTAGGCCGCCTTGTTAGCGTAAATCCCGTTTTCGATAACCACGTTATTAAGCGGATACAGGGCGGTGAAAGGGTTAGCCATGGTGCCCACCCTGATATTGCCGGAGTTTAAGTGCAGCCTTTCCGCCGGGTCGTAAGTTCCTATACCGACGTTGGAACTGCCGCTGCCGGTTTTATTGCGGATAACCATGTCGTAGTTGCTTCCGCCGATACGCATTATCACGCTGCCGATACCGGATGCCGCGCCGCCGGCGATGACCGCGTCGTTGGCGTTGGAAACCGCGCTTGCCGTCATTTCAAGGGCGTTGGCGGAGGTCAGGACGGTGTTGTCCGGGAAAATGATTCCCGTTCCCGATTTGGGCAGCCGGATATCGCCCGCGACTGTGAGCTTCGGCGTGGCGTAACTGTCGTTGAATGAAATGGTGTTCGTGCCGATGCCGACGTTTCCGCTGGCGGAGCTGACATAAATGTCCGAACCAGCGCCAGCCTGATGCTGCAGGTTGAAGCCGCCGCCCGTGATGGCCATATTGGTCGGCGAGCTGCTTTGCATGTTAAAGGAAATATTGCCAGTTTCGTCGAAATAAGCGCGTTCCGCCGAATTCACGAAAAGCTTGGCGTTGCTGCCCTGCGCGGTGGTGATGCGGGCGGCTTCCGTGCTGCCGCGATAAAGGAAAAGGCCGGAGTCCGCCGAACCGTTTACCATGCCGCTGCCGGAACCGGCGGCTATGGAGATGCGCGCGCTGTCGCTTGAACTGCCGCCGAACAGGGCGAAGTCTTTTGACGGCAGCCATGACGGAACCGCCGCGTAGCCGACCACAAGCGGGAATCCGCTTGAGATATGCACACGGTTGTTAAATGTGTTTACGCCCAGAAAAGTCTGGTCGTTATTTAGAAACGCGCCGGTCAGTCCGTTCACCGAAATGCCGCCTTTGACATCAAGGTAACCGTGCACCGTGGTTGAAGCCAGGTCCACCGTCGTGGCGAAGCCCTGCGTGTAGGCGCTGAAATTGCCCTGCACGGCGGTGTTTGTCGCGATAATGGTGACGCGGGCGTTGTTGCCGTCCCTGCCCACGGTGAGGGAATTTTCGAAATAGGCGTTGCCGTTTACATGCAGTTTGGCCGAAGGAGTTGATATCCCGACGCCGACGAAAGTGCCCGTGTCGGACTGTATGATAAGGGAAGTGCCGTCCGATTTTATTTCGTTGGGGCCCGCTATGCCGCCGTATTTGGCTATGGTGATGTTGCCCGCTTTCAGGCCGGTCTGCACATAAACGTCTGACGAGGCGTAGACCCAGCCCGGGAAGGTTCCGCTCGACGTGGCGACATAACCGTAGGTTGAAATCACGAGCCTGCTTTGCCCCGCCGTTTCAAAGGAGATAGCCGCTCCGCCGGAGGGCGCAATTTCCGTGCGTATGGCGAGCGTTGACGCCGTCATTTCGAAAGCGGCGCGCGCGTAGACGGAAGGCTCGCTTACGGCGTCGCCGTCGGTCCGCGCGTAGATTTCGAGGGCGGATTCGTAGTTCGCGCCGGCTTTGGGGTAAACGCGCAACAGGCCGTCCGTATCCGCGTATTCCGCGCCAGGTTGCGTTATGACGCCGCTTTTTGTGGTGAGGGCCAGGTAATTGCGCGTTCCGGGATACAGGCCTATGCCGCCGTCAATAACCAGTTTCTGGGCCGGTTCCACCGCCGGATAGCCGGTGGTGTTGATGAGCATGGTGTTCCCGTTTTTGGATATCGCGCCGATAAGATTGGTGCCCACGTTAAAAAGGATATGCCCCGCGGTGCTCACGCTTATGGTGGCTTCGTTGTCTGCGTAAATGCCGGACACCGAAACGGAACTGGGGCTTATCCATTCCTGCCCGTTAATGTAAAGCTTGTTTGTCCGGAGAGCGCCTTCCACATAGCTGTAGGTGGCGATGGACGTGGATACGGAAATGCTGCTTCCGTCCGCAAGGGCCTTTGCCACAATGGCGTAGGGAACGCTGTGCAAAAGCTCGGGCGGGCTGAGCCTGTCGGTGTCCACAACGACGCGAAGATATTTCGCCCCGCTTTTGTAAATGACCGCCGCGGGCGGTTCCAGCGTCACACCGAAAATACCTTGGGTTACCGTAACCAGCCTGTCCGAAAAAGCGTTTTCTGTGTTCGCGCAGGGCGAAGGTCCCCAAAAGCAGGCCTGGGAGGCGTCTTCTATGGAGAAAGTCATGTAAACCTGTCCGGTTACCGGCGCGCTCTGCTGTTCCAGGCGGCCCTGGTAATTGATCTTGAGCGGCACGGAGTCCGCGGCGGCGTCGCCGGCCCTGGCAGTCTGAAGCCCGGCCAGTAAGGCAAAAATGGCAAACAGCAATTTTATTATTCTTGTCATGTTGACTCCCAAAAAGTTCACCGTATGATAATAAGTTTCCCGGTTTTGCGCATGCCGCCCGATTCAATCAGATAGATGTACAGCCCGCTTGCGGCGTACTGTCCGGATTCAGTGCGCGCGTCCCAGATGATACTGTCAATACTGTTGCTCTTGCCGAGCGTTTTGATAAGTTCGCCCGACACCGTAAAAATTTTTATCGAAACTTCATAAGTCAGTTTCGTGAAGGTGATGGTGGTGTGCCCCAGTTTTTTCTTGAAGGGGTTTGGAAACGCGTAGGCGTAATCCAGCGTAGCCATGGCGGGCTGGAGCGAGTTGATTATGCCGGAATTCAGGGAATACTTCGCGCCGCTGGAATTCTGCGCCCCCATCTGGCCGAGGCTGCCCAGCACGGAATAGGTTCTCCCCGTCAGGCTGGTTGCCGAGCCGCCGGAACTTTGGGTGAGCATGCGGACGGAGTATTTTGTTCCTGCCATGGCGAACGAAGGCCCGGCGCATACGCAGGCGAAAAGCGCGGGGGCTACAATGGTAGTTACAAGATTTTTAAAACAAATTGGCATAATTTCATTTTATTATAATATAAAGAAAAATGTCAAACATTCCCGCGCGCGAATGTTTTACCATTAGAACATTTATGCTAACATAGTATTATGCGGCTTATGCGTTTCAATGAACTGCGGAAGTTGGCGGCGTTTGTTTTTGCGCTGGTTTTCTGCGCCGGCCCGGCAATGGCTGACAGCGCGGGTACTACCGCGGCGAACTTCCTTAAAATACCGATAGCGCCCATTCCGGCGGCGCTGGGCAGCGCGTATACCGCCATGAGCGGGGTGGACAGCATTATGTATAACCCCGCGGGGCTGGGGCTTTTAAGCTTCGCTTCTTTTTCCGGCGCGCACAACCAGTATCTGGAGGGAATAACACAGGAATACGGCGCACTGGCCGTGCCTTTTTCCTGGGGGCGCGTGGGCGCGGCGTTCACCACTCTTTCAAGCGGCGATTTCGACGCTTATGACGAAAACGGGTCCCATATCGGGCAGACGAATTCCTCGCACATGATGTTCGCGCTGAGCTACGCCAATTCGTTTCCCTATGTCGCGGAGGACCGCGGCCTTCACGACCGGATGCTCATGATGCCAGACTGGTCTAAAATAGACGACGTGGAACGTTACCGGTCCCAGACCTTCCGTTTCTCTTTCGGCGGCACCGTAAAATACATTCGCGAGCGTCTGGACGACACCAGTTCTTCCGCCATGGCTTTTGACGGCGGAGTCATTCTTGTTCCTTACAAATATGTCCAGCTGGGCGCTTCCGTGCAGAATCTGGGCCAGCAGCAAAAATTCTCTGAGGAAGGTTTTGACCTGCCGCTCACTTACCGGGCCGGCATCGCTACCAATATCGTTGCGCCGAAAAGACTGGTAGTGGTGAAATTTCTCGCCGACGCGGTTAAGGAGAAAGACCGTGATCTGGCGTTTAATTTCGGGTCCGAAATAGGCGTTAACCAGATGGTGCAGGGCCGCATAGGCTACCGCACCAACCAGAATCTCGGCAACGGGTTCACGTTCGGCGCGGGTCTTTGTCTGGACAGGTTTTCGGAGGACAGTTATTTCGTCAGCGGCGTACGGTTTGATTACGCGTATATCTTTCAGGGCGCGTTCGGGGCGTCGCACAGAATAGGATTGCAGATCCTGTTTCCTTAGGGCTGGTGGGGCTCGTGTTTTCGCGGGGAACGGGTGATATTTGGAATGGGGGGGAACATGCGTTTAGAAATTTTGGATAGGAATGTCGGTATGGAGAAATTTGATTTAAACAAGTATCTGGCCGGGCAGGCCGTCTTTATTGAAAAGAACCTTTCCGCTTATGTGGCGGAAGTTCCGGACTCGCCGTCGGTTCTGAAGGCCGCCATGGACTACTCTTTGCAGGCGGGCGGGAAACGCCTGCGGCCCGCGCTTGTTATCTCGGCGGCGGAGGCGTTCGGTGTGAAACGCGCTGACAGCGCGCCCGCGGCCTGCGCCATTGAAATGGTGCATACCTACTCGCTTATACACGATGATCTGCCCGCTTTGGACAATGACGCGCTAAGGCGCGGAAAGCCGACCAGCCATAAGGTTTTCGGTGAAGCCGCCGCCATTCTGGCGGGTGACGCGCTTTTGACGCTGGCTTTTGAAACCTGCGCGAAATGCGGTTTAAAAAAAGCGGTGGGCCCTGCCCGCGCGCTTAAGGCTATGGCTGTGCTGGCGCGGGAAGCGGGCGCCAGCGGCATGGTAGGCGGACAGGTTTCAGATATTTTCGCGGAAGGGCTTTTAAACGGAGAAGTGCGGCGCATGGCGGAAGTTAAAGGGCTTGGCAAAAAGCCGCAGTCCTATTTTATTCTTCCCGCGGGCGTGAAGAAATTCTCCCATGAGAACGCGCTTGATTTCATTCATCTGCACAAAACCGCCGCTCTTATACGCGCCGGAGTGGAAATGGGCGCGGCTTTGGGGGGCGCGAAGGCCGCCGATTTCACCGCGCTGAGCGTTTACGGCGATGCGGCCGGACTGGCCTTTCAGATAACCGACGACATTCTGGACGTAACCGCGGATAAAAAAATGCTCGGCAAGCTCGGCAGCGACAAAGATAACGGCAAGCTTACCTACGTAACGCTCTATGGTATTGAGAAGTCGCGCCTTAAGGCGCGGCGCGAAATAGAGCGCGCCAAAACGGCGCTCGACAGCCTTTCCGGAGCGGACAGGAAGAAACTTGTGCCGCTGTACGGGCTCGCGGATTTTATACTGAAACGAACTTACTGACCTCACCAGGTTAAGGATGGCATACGATGAAACTACTCCCCAAAATATTCGCCGCCGAGGATGTCCGCAAACTCAGGCAGGATCTGCTGCCGGGCCTTTGCGCTGAAATCCGCGAAACCATAATCGAAACGGTAAGCAAAAACGGCGGACACCTGGGTTCAAGCCTGGGCGCGGTTGAAATAATCACGGCCCTGCATTATGTGTTCAACACGCCCGAAGATAAAATAGTTTTCGATACGGGACACCAGGCTTACGCGCATAAACTGCTTACCGGACGCTACGACAAATTCGGCACTATCCGCCAGCTTAACGGCCTGTCGGGCTTTCTCAAACGCCATGAAAGCGAGTATGACGCTTTCGGCGCGGGACACGCGTCAACCGCCTTGTCCGCCGCGCTGGGTATGGCCGCCGCGCGCGATCAGGCGGGCAAGACACATAAGGTCATCGCCGTGGTGTCCGACGGCTGTCTGACGGGCGGCATGGCTTATGAAGCCATTCAGAACGCCGGACACATCCGCAAGGATATGCTGGTGGTGGTAAACGACAATCAGATGTTCATTTCCAACCGCGTCGGTGCGCTGGGCGCGTTCCTGACGAAGCTGCTCACCAAAGACAGCGTGTTGAAGGTTGAGAACCGCGTAAAAAATTTCGTGGAAAATAAATTTGTGAACGCCGCCGGTAGCATTATCAAGGTAGCGCGCCGAGCAAAAGGCATGCTTTTGCCGGGTATGATTTTTCAGGAGATGGGCCTGACTTATTACGGGCCCGTAGACGGGCATAACGTGGACCAGCTTATTGAAGTGCTTAAGGACGTGAGTTCGATAAAAGGCCCCGTAATCCTGCACGTGGTGACTCAGAAGGGGAAAGGCTATAAACCCGCCGAGGAAAAACCGATCGCCTATCACGGCGTGGGGATTTTTGACAAGGAGGCCGGAACCGTTCAGAAAAGCGACAGGCCCGCCGCTCCCAGTTACACCAAGATTTTTTCCCGCACCATGCTCAAATTGGCGGAAAAGGACGAGAAAATAACCGCCATAACCGCCGCCATGCCCGAAGGCACCGGCCTTGACGGGTTCCGCGACAAATACCCCAAACGCTATTACGACGTGGGGATAGCCGAGGAGCACGCGGTAACCTTCGCCGCCGGATTAGCGGCGGAGGGGATGAAACCCGTAGTCGCGGTCTATTCCTCGTTCGCACAGCGCGCCTATGATCAGGCCATGCATGACGTTTGCCTTCAGGACCTGCCGGTGGTGCTGGCGCTGGACCGGGCAGGCGTTGTCGGAGAAGACGGGCCGACACATCACGGCGTTTTCGATTACAGCTTTCTGCGCACCATACCTGGCATGAACATAATCGCCCCTAAAGACGAAAACGAGCTGCAACACGCTTTGTTTACGGCTCTGGAAAGCGGAAAACCGTTCACCGTCCGTTACCCGCGCGGGGAAGGGGAAGGCGTTGTTATGGATGACGAGTTTAAAACGCTCCCCATCGGGAAAGGCGAGTGGCTGGAGAAAGGCTCCGCCTGCACGATTATCGCGGCCGGCAACCGCGTTTATCCTGCTTTAAACGCCGCGCGAAAGCTTAAAGCGGAAGGGGTTGACTGCGGGGTTATCAATATCCGCTATATCAAGCCCTTGGATACCGCGCTTATTGACGAGGCTTTGGGGCAGGGCAAAAACATCGTGACTGTAGAGGACAATGTGCTGGCCGGCGGATTCGGCAGCGCGGTTTTGGAATACCTGTCCTCCACGGGCCGCCCTTACCGCATTCTGCGGCTTGGCATCAAGGACGAATATGTCCAGCACGGAAAACCCGCCCAGCTGTACGGACTGCTGGGCCTTGACGAAGATGGTATCGCCGAAAACGTAAAAAAGTTTATTAAAAACTAGAGGAAAACATCATGCTTTCGAAACGGATAACAAACAAGTCGCTTAAAAGCCGGATTCAGCCGCCGGTCAAAAATTTCACTAAGGAAAAAATGGTGGAGGCTTTGCACGAGGCCCCTTCATACCGAAGGGCGTATCACGACGAGGATTTCCTGTCCCGCGAAGAGCTGCGCCCTGTGCGCTTTCAGCTGGAACTGCTCAAACCGGAAATGGTTCTGGCGGAATACGGAGTGGATTCCACCGTGGTGGTTTTCGGCAGCGCACGTATATGGGACAAGGCGGACGCCCTTGCCAGAATAAAGGATTTGACGCGGGAGTGCAGACTCCAGCCGGAAAGCGATTCGCTGAAAAGCAAGCTACGCTGCGCCAAGCGGCTTTTGAAACTTAGCAAATACTACGACGTGGCGCGTGAGTTCGCCCATCTCGTGGCTGATCGCACGAAAGGCAAATTCATGATAGTCACGGGCGGCGGGCCGGGCATAATGGAAGCCTCCAACCGCGGTTCTTTCGAGGCAGGCATAAAGAGCATAGGCCTTAACATAACGCTGCCGCATGAACAGGGCCCGAATCCGTATGTGTCGCCCGATTTCGCGTTCCGTTTCCACTATTTCGCAATACGCAAAATGCACTTTATGATGCGCTCCAAAGCGCTTGTCGTTTTCCCGGGCGGGTTCGGCACGTTCGATGAACTGTTCGAGGCGCTTACCCTTGTGCAAACCCAGAAAAAACGCCGTTTCCCGATAATTCTTATCGGCAAAAAATACTGGACCGACGTTGTCGGCTTTAAAAAGCTGGCTGAATACGGCGTAATCAACGATGAGGACGTGAACCTTTTCCGGTTCGCTGAAACGGCGAAAGAAGC
>JBAYFS010000061.1:0-11961 GCA_041667045.1 Elusimicrobiaceae bacterium
GGATTGGACGCTTTAAGGCTTCTGAACCGGTTTTCGCCGCTCATGAAATCCTCAACGCTGATTGTAGGCGCGCCGCTGTCTATCTTGAGCGGGTTTTTGCCTTCGGCCCGAAGCGCGGGGTTGAAGCGGTAGAGTATCCAGCGGCCGCTTTGCACCGCTTTCTTCTGCTCGTTCATGCCGGCGCTCATGTCAATGCCGTGCATAATGCAGTGGGAATAGGCGATTACAATGGCGGGACCGTCATAGGCTTCCGCTTCCGTAAGGGCCTGCACCGCCTGATTATAATTCGCGCCCATGGCTATCTGCGCCACGTAGATGTTGCCGTAGGTCATGGAAATCATGCCCAGGTCCTTTTTCGGCAGGGTTTTACCGCCCGCCGCAAAAGCCGCCACCGCGCCCAGCGGAGTGGATTTCGACATCTGACCGCCGGTGTTGGAGTACACTTCCGTGTCCAGCACCATGATTTTCACGTTCTTGCCGGAGGCCAGCACGTGGTCAAGCCCGCCATAACCGATGTCATACGCCCAGCCGTCGCCGCCCAGAATCCAGACGGATTTGGGAACGAGGTAGTCGGACATGGACAGCAGCCGTTTCGCTTCCGGATCGGACGACGCGGACAGTACTTTGTTTAAGTCCGCAATTCTGCCGCGCTGTTTTTCGATGTCGGCCCAGTCTTTGGCGTTGACGCTTTTCACGTCCGCGACAAGCTGTTCGTGGCCTTTAAGCACGGTTGAGGAAAGCTTTTCAACCAGTTCCATTCCCTGTCCGAAAAGTTTTTCATAGCCCAGGCGCATGCCGAGGCCGAATTCCGCGTTGTCTTCAAACAGCGAGTTCGCCCAAACCGGACCGCGCCCGTCTTCCCGCGCCGTGTAAGGCGTGGTGGGCAGGTTGCCGCCGTAGATTGAGGAACAGCCCGTGGCGTTGGCCACCGCGAGGTGATCGCCGTGCAGCTGGGTTAGCAGTTTGATGTAAGGCGTTTCGCCGCAGCCCGCGCACGCGCCCGAGAACTCGAACAGCGGGGTTTGCAGCTGGCTGCCCTTAACGGTGTTGCGCTTTATGTCGGAGGAATTTTTCAGCGTGAGGAAATACTCAAAATTAGCCACTTCCGTTTCGCGCAATGTAATCTGCGGTTTAAGGTTAATGGCCTTTTCTCCGGTCAATTCGCCTTTCTCGTTTTTCTTTTTCGCGGGGCAGTTGTAGACGCAGGCTCCGCAGCCGGTGCAGTCTTCAACGGCGACCTGCACGGTAACTTTGTGGCCTTTCAGATCGGCTTTCCCGTCCGCGGATTTAAAACCCTTGGGCGCATTTGCAAGTTCGGCTCCGTCATACGCTTTAATGCGGATCGCCGCGTGCGGGCAAACAAGGGAGCAGATACCGCACTGAATGCAGACCGAGCTGTCCCATTCCGGGCATTCAAGCGCGATGTTGCGTTTTTCAAACTTGGCCGTTCCCGTCGGAAAAACTCCGTCCAGCGGCATTTTCGACACGGGCAGGGAATCTCCCCGTCCGGCGATAATTTCACCGGTCACGTTTTTCACGAATTCCGGAGAATTCGCGGGCACCGAAGGGCGCATATGGATTTTCGAATCGGCTTTGCCGACTTTTACTTCCTTGATATGTTCCACGGTCGCGTCAACGGCCTTATAGTTCATGGCGACGACTTCTTCGCCTTTTCTGGAATATGTTTTTTTAATCGCTTTCTTGATGGCGGCGATGGATTCGTCTTTCGGCAAAACGCCGGATATCGCGAAAAACGCGGTCTGCATGATGACGTTAACGCGGGAACCCATTCCGGTTTTCTTGGCGATTTCGGAAGCGTTAATCGCGTAAAGCTTCAGGTTTTTCGCGATGACCGTCTTCTGCACTTCCAGCGGCAGCCTGTCCCAGAGCTCTTCCGGCTCGAAAGGCGTGTTGACCAGCACAACGGCATTTTGGGCCGCGGCGGAAAGCATGTCATATTTGTCCATGAATGCGAACAAATGGATGCCGATGAAGTTCGCGCTGGTGATGAGATAGGGCGTGCGGATTATCTCTTTGCCGAAGCGGATGTGGGAAACGGTCTGCGAGCCGGATTTTTTCGAGTCGTACACGAAGTAACCCTGCGCGTAATTGTCGGTTTCCTCGCTGATGATCTTCATGGTGTTTTTGTTAGCGCCGACGGTGCCGTCCGACCCTAGGCCGTAAAACAGGGCGCGGAAGGTGTTTTCCTTCTCGATATGCCAGCAGTTGTCATAGGAAAGGCTGAGGTGCGTCACGTCGTCGTTAATGCCGACGGTGAAGTTGTTTTTCGGAGACGCGGAAGCCGCGTTTTCAAACACCGCTTTCGCCATGCAGGGCGTGAATTCCTTGCTGCTTAGGCCGTAGCGTCCGCCAAACACCTTGACGTTCTTGCCCTGGAATTTCGGGTTCGAGAAAACGGCGGTGCAAACGTCCTGGTAAAGGGGCTCGCCGAGCGCGCCGGGTTCTTTCGTCCGGTCCAGCGCGGTGATGGTTTTAACCGTGGCAGGCAGGGCGTTAATGAAATCTTCAACAGCGAAAGGCCGGTAAAGGCGAATGACGAGCACGCCTATTTTCTTGCCTTCCTTTGCGATAAGGTGTTCTACGGTGGCCTGCACGACATCCGCGCCGGAGGCCATGACCACGACAACGTGCTGAGCGTCAGCCGCGCCGTAATAATCGAAAATGTGATACTCGCGCCCGGCAACTTCCGCGAATTTCTTCATGGCTTTTTTAACGATGCCCGGAACGGCGGTGTAATAATTGTTGGCCGCTTCGCGCCCCTGGAAAAACACGTCGGGGTTCTGGGCCGTGCCCTTCATGAAGGGCCGCTCGGGGTTTAGGCCGTGCTTTTTATGGTCTTCGATAAGTTCATCGGGAAGCATGGCCTTCATCTGCTCGAAAGAAAGGGGATCCACCATGTTGAGTTCATGGGAGGTGCGGAATCCGTCGAAAAAATGCATGAACGGAATGCGGGATTCCAGCGTGACGGCCTGGGAAATGAGCGCCATATCCATGGTTTCCTGGGGATTGGCGGACACGAGCATTCCGAAACCGGTGGACCGGCAGGCCATAACGTCGGAATGGTCGCCGAAAATTGACAAAGCGTGCGTCGCGATGGTGCGCGCGGTAACGTGGAAAACCGTGGGCGTGAGTTCGCCCGCGATTTTGAACATGTTGGGAATCATCAGGAGCAGACCCTGGGATGCGGTAAACGTGGTTGTCAACGCGCCGGTTGCAAGCGCGCCGTGAACAGCGCCGGCGGCGCCGCCTTCGGACTGCATTTCGGTCACACTGGGAACGGTGCCCCAGATATTCTTTTCGCCTTTCGCGGTTTTAATATCCGAAATTTCGCCCATTCCGGAGGAAGGGGTGATCGGATAAATCGCGATAACCTCGTTAGTCGCGTGCGCTACATGAGCCGCGGCGGAATTGCCATCCATTGCAACAAGTTTACGCTCCATGTGTGTGTCTCCTTTTTAATGTGTGGATATTGCGGAAAATCTGTATACGTCAATGATACCTCTTTTCCTATATAACTTGCAAATACGGAAACACCGCAACGCGGTTTCGTTAACGGAATAACGATTCCGCCCCGCACGGATAAATTACCAATGAGAACCGCGCGGCGGGAAACCGGATGGCATCAGTAGAAATTCTGGGAAGATATGTCCTCAAGCTTTTTGCGGGGTCTGGGTTCGGGATTTTCGTCCGGATAACCCACGCTGATTAAAAGCTCGACTTTGCGCCCCGAGGGACACTTCAGATACTTGGCGGCGTTCTTTTCGTTAAACCAGCCGATTATGCAGGTGCCCAGTCCCAGTTCATGCGCCTGGAGGACAAAGTTCTCGCACGCTATCCCTATATCTATAAGCGAAAAAGCGGTGTTGCGAACCTGATTGCCCACCCAGGAAACGATATTCCCCTTGTCGGCAACCACGGCGACCAGAACAGGCGCTTTTCTGGCGAAAGCGGTCATGGCATAGACTCCCCCGAAAACTTCGGCGGAAAACGCCGCGACCTGCTCCGGTTCGCTCAGCGTTATGAATTTCCACGGCTGGGCATTGCAGGCCGAAGGCGCCAGGCGCGCCGCTTCCAGGCACATGTCCAGTTTATGTTTTTCAATAGCGGTGGTTTTATATTTCCGTATGCTTCTGCGCGTTTTAAGCAACTCAGCGAAAGAGTCTTTCATTATGCCTCCGGGCTAATAAAGGGTTGAAAATGTGATTATATTAAACTATATTATTATAAGGTGTGCTATAAGACTAAGGGTGCCGAAAATGGAAAATGAAAAAATTGGTAATTATAAAATAGCCGGAAAAATAAGCGAAAGCCCCGTTTCGGCAATATACAAGGCCGTTCACATGAAAACCGGCAATGTGAGAGCACTGCGCATTTATAAATTCACCGTTCCGCCGGAAAAATCGGACGTGAAAAGAATACTGCGCATCGAAGCGACCGTCCTGTCCGAGCTTTATAACCCCCAGATCGTGCGCACCTACGAATCCGGCTTTCACGACAACCGCTTTTACACCGTGACGGATTTTGTGGACGGCGAAATACTCGCCTCACGGCTGATGCGGGACAGCCGCTTTTCGTCCGAGACGGTTTTGAAAATCGCGGTTAATCTTTCGCAGGCGCTGGCGTACGCCAATGAAATAGGCGTGGTGCACAGCGATTTGACGCCGGAGAATATTTTCATACGGGAAGGGTTCGAAGACGCGGTTATCACGGGATTCCGGAAAAGGATACTGCTGGAACTGCCGGAAGTCAAAAAAGTTCTGAACCACAACATAATGGCCAAGTCGGCGTGGGACGCCTACGCCGCGCCGGAAAGCCTGCTCCTGTCCGAATACACAGCCCGTTCGGACATTTACCAGATGGGGATAATCCTCTACGAGTGCGTGGCGGGGTTCGGCAGCGCGGTGAAAGCAACCAAGCCACCGCTGGACGTAAGCAAAACAGATTTGCCGCCCAGATTCGCGGAACTGGTGATGCGGTGCGTGAACCACGACCAGCAGGGCCGGCCCATGTCAGCGGAACAGCTGGCGGAGGAGTTCCGCGCCCAGCTGGATGAATTCAAAAAGAAAAAAGAAGCTGGCATGACGATTTCCGAGACGGAATCCGGCGAACAGCCTGAGGAAACCGCGTCCGGCATAACTTTTCCCGGCGACGAGACCTCTTCATCCACCGCGAAAAAATCCGCTTTGGACGCGAATTATGACACGGAACGCGTTAAAAATAAGCTGAGTTCGGACCGGAAACGTGTCACCGAAATATGGGAACCCTCGGCGCCTAAAGAGGAACCTGCGGCAAAAGAAACGGAACTGCCGCCAGTGGACAGGATCCCTCCGTCCAGTGCTAAAAAGCTTTCGCAGGAACCGCCGCCGCAGCCGGTCTACTATCAGGACACAACCACCTATTCCGTATCCGGCGACAGCGCAAGGCAGTTTGCCCCGCCTTCCGATTCCGCGCGCGCAATAAGCGAAAGCGCCCGTCGCAGGGCCGCAGTTCCGCCGCCCGCCCCGCCCCGTGAAAGGAACGTTAAAGGAGTTTTACAAAAAACCGCCATAGCGCTGGCCATATTGGTAGCGCTGTTCGGCATATACAAGCTTGTGTCGAAAAACTCAGAAGACGAAAGCCTGGACGTTGTCGAGCAAAAAACGGAAACGGTACAGCAGGGCGATGACGCGATTGAAAAAGTAAAAGCCGAAGAGAACGCCCGCATCCAGGCCGAAATAGAAGCCAAACGGCAGGCTGAGGATGAGGCCAAGCGCCTGTCCGAAGAAGAAAACAACGCGAAAACCGCCGAGGAGGCGCGCCTGAAAGCCGAAGCGGAGGCAAAAGCCAAAGCTGAAGAAGACGCGCGGATTCAGGCCGAGGAAGACACCCGCAAAAAAACTGAAGCGGCCCGCCTTAAGGCCGAAGAAATCGGCCGTAAAAAAGCCGAAGCCGCGCGACTGAAAGCGGAACAGGAAAGCCGCCGCAAAGCCGAGGCCGCGAAACAGGCGGAGGAACGCCGCAAGCAACTTGAAGACAAACGACAGCTTGAGGAGAAAAAAGCCGCCGAACCGAAAAGCGAAGCGGCACCTGCGGCCCCAGCCGGAATGGCGGGGATCGGCTACAGCAAGGCGTGGATCGGCTCCGGCTCAAACCGGCATATGGTTGAACTGAGCCCATACGTTATTGACAAGGATGAAGTCACCGTTTACCAGTACAAAAAATGCGTTGACGCGAACCGCTGCACCGCGCCGCAAAACAGCAAAACCGGCTGCAACTGGGGAGAGGAAGGCAAAGAAATAAATCCCATGAACTGCCTGACCTGGCTGGACGCAAACACTTACTGCATGTGGCAGGGCAAACGCCTTCCCACGGAAGCGGAATGGGAACGGGCCGCCAAAGGCCTTACGGAGAATCTCTATCCTTGGGGAAACAAGGAGCCGGACTGCTCGCTCGCCGTTGTAGCCTCTCCCGACGGACGGGGCGGCTGCGGACGCGACGGCACCTGGCCTGTGGGCTCGCAGATACAGGACAGATCGCCCTACGGCGTGATGGATATGGCGGGTAACGTGAGCGAATTCATTAACGACTGGTATAACAACACCTACGACACCGCCGCCGTTAAAGACCCCATGGGCCCCTCGTTCGGGACATTCAAAGTAGTGCGCGGCGGTTCCTGGCAAAGCAAGGCAAGCGCCGCAAACATTACCTCGCGCAATTTGAATCCGCTCAACAGCTGGAGCACCACTATAGGTTTTAGGTGCGCGCGAAGCGCGAAATAGGGGACCTTATGAATCACGATTATCTTTTGGAACAGGGAACCAGATTTCTGGAAAACAACGAATATGTCAAGGCGCTCAACTGCTACGATATAGTCACCAATTCCGACCCGTATAATACGGAGGCCTTTTATCTGCGCGGCCTGCTGAATTTCAAACTGGGCCGGTATAAGGGCGCGCTGCACGACCTCAACAAGGCGATCGAAACGGGCATGTCGCTGGCGAATATTTTCTTTTTCCGCGCCATGGCCTACCGCCGGCTTAACATGCCGGAAATAAGCATACGCGACTTTAACAAGGCCATTTCCTTAAGCGAAAATCACGCCGACGCGTTCTGCAACAGAGGTCTTGCCTATTACAGCATTCTAAACGACGACAGGGCGATAGACGATTTCACGAAGGCGCTTTCCCTGCGCAAAGACCCTAAAGTGTTTTTCTACCGCGGCCTGGCTTACGCGCGCAAAGGACTTCCGGATAAAGCCGTGGCCGATTTCAGCGACGAATACCTCGCCAATCTGGAGCACAACACGCAGCGGCCCGAAGAAGAATGACACTGAGCGTTTTGCCAATAAAAAACCCCGCTTTTGGCGGGGTTTTTTATTCGCGGACAAAACACTTCCAATCTTACACGCGGCCCGCGCTGCCCAGCACGGACTCGTTTTTCGCCATATACATTTTCACCAGTTCATCGCGCGCGGGGCCGAGATATTTGCGCGGGTCAAACTCGCCCGGTTTCTCTTTAAAAACCTTGCGGATGGCGGCGGTCATGACAAGGCGTCCGTCCGAATCAATATTTATTTTGCACACGGCGGATTTCGCCGCGCGGCGCAGCTGCTCCTCGGGAATGCCGACCGCGTCGTCCATCTTGCCGCCGTAGGCGTTGATTTCTTTTATGTACTGGGGAGGAACGCTAGACGCTCCGTGCAGCACAATAGAAAAGCCGGGAATGCGTTTTTCCACTTCGGTCAGGATATCGAAGCGGAGCGGCGGGACTGATTCGCCGGGTTTCACTTTGAATTTATAAGCGCCGTGGCTGGTGCCGATGGAAATGGCCAGAGAATCAACGCCGGTGCGTTTCACGAAATCCTCGACCTGCGCGGGATCGGTGTAATTGGAATGCTCGGCGTGCACCTCGTCTTCAATACCGGCGAGAACGCCCAGTTCGCCCTCAACCGTCACGTCATATTTGCGGGCGTATTCCACCACTTTCTTGGTCAGCGCGACGTTTTCTTCATAAGGCAGGTGGGAACCGTCTATCATGACGGAGGAGAAACCGTTGTCTATGCATTCTTTGCAAATTTCAAAACTGTCGCCGTGGTCAAGATGCATGGCTACGGGCACCATGTTCTTGCCTTCTTTGGCGGCAAGCTCCTTAGCCATTTCCACGCCGCCGCGGCCCATCCAGCGGAGGAGAGTGCCGTTGGCGTAGCTGCGCGCGCCTTTGGAAACCTGCAGAATAACCGGCGAACCGCTTTTCACGCAGGCCGTGAGAATCGCCTGCAACTGTTCCATGTTATTGAAATTATAAGCCGGTATGGCGTAGCCGCCTTCCATGGCCTTTTTAAACATCTCTCTGGTGTTAACGAAACCAAGTTCCTTATAGCTTACGATATCTCCCATTGGGCGACACCTCCGTTTGAATTTTTAATATTTTACATAAATATCCGTGCCGTTGTAATTGACCTGTAATTACTTGGGTTTCGCGGAAAATTTCAGCAGCACCGGCGGCAGGATGGCCGCCAGTATTTCGTTCGGGAAAGGGACCAGCTGGTCATACTTGCCGGCCTCTATGTTTTTTCTGCGCCTGTTACAGTCCTGATAGTATATCTCCTTATTAACGAAAGCTTCGTAAACAAACGCGGCCTTGTCATAACGGCCGGCCTTCTCGCACATGAGCCCGATGGCGTAATGCGGATGGGCTTTGGCGGTCAGCGGATAATGGTCCGCCAGCTGTTTGTAAAATTCCCAGGCATTGTCAAAACGCTCAGTGAGGGTAATGCAGAAAGCGTAAAAATAATATTCCGCCTCCCACTTCTGGCGCGGAGAATTGGTGAAATAATCCATCAGCTTGCCGAACTGTTCGCGACGGAACAGTTCCTCGATAACCGGTGAACGGAACTGCGCGGACATTACGGACAAATCCACTTCCGTAAGACGCCCGGCCTGCGCCATACAGTTTATATAGAGGAGCCAGTGGTTTTCCACCCAGCTGTATTGCGGCAGTTTGCTGAGCGCTTTAAGCGCGTTGGCGGGATCTCCTTTGCGCGCGTAAATATCGGCAAGGGAAAAATACGCCTGGGGATTTATATCGTGGGACCAGACCGACTGGTCCGCTTTTTTCGACTCGTCGAGCAGAACGCCGTCGCACTGAATGTGCGCGGCAGAAAAAACCGCGGCTTCCCTGTCCCCCCATTCGGAGAACGGAATGTTGTTTAAAAGCTGGAGCGCGTCAAAACTGTCCTGATATTTTCCCGACTGGTTGAGGAGCTCCGCGGCGACGACCAGAAAATCCCGCTTCTTCGGTCCGGAAAATTCCCTGGAAAAGGCCAGCATCAGCTCAAAGTCGCACGAATGGGTGATAAGCGGCATCATTCTTTCCGCCACGATGGGGGCTTCTTTTTCATGATCAACCTTATACTCGTGGTAAGACGTGAAGGCCTCGCGCGGACGCAGGGAAATAATCTTGCGGATGAAGTCCTCCCATGTTTCGCCTTTGCGCGCCGTGGAGCGCTTGTACATCTTGTATGTCGTAAAGAAGAAGGCGCCCATTCCCGCCAGCACCAGCACGAACAGCCCTATCCCGATCAGCGTTTTTTTGGACGCGCTTTTTTTGTCGGCGATTTCCTTTTCGTAAACCTTCAGCAGCGCCTTTGTAGAGTCCAGATCCAGAAAACCAAGCGACTTTTCAAGCGTCGCGACCGCCTTCTCAAGATCACCCGTTTTCGCGGCGCTTTTGGCCTCGGCCATAGCGGACAGGTACCCCTCTATAGCGGCAATCTTTTCGGCGATTTCCGCGCCGCGGTCCACACCGCGGTTTTTTGCCGGACCGTCGCCCAGGGCGGTTTTAAAAGCCGCGAGCGACTCCTCGAATTTGCCTTCTTTAAAAAGCGTCATGGCGATGTAATAATTCCAGCGCTGGTCCTGGGAAACATCGGTAAGCGCGGCATACGCTTTGGCGTACTTGCCCATGTCAAAATAAATGGAGCCGAGCCAGGATTTGTATTCCTGCACGTCCGGCTCCATATTATAGGAGGCGGAAAACAGCTCCGCGGCCTTCACGAAATCACCGGCGGAAACGGCATCCTTGCCCGCGGTGAAATTGTCCCGCGCCTGCTGGAGCCGCTGGTTTTTGCGTTTAAGAAAATAATTTATATCCGCCACATAATTCTGGTACATTTCCGGGGCAAGAGTGCGGCCCGCCTGAAGCTGCGGATCGGACACATCGCGCCGGCCCATGAGGGTATAGGCCACGGCGAGATTATAATACGCCCAGGCGGAGGTTTTTGAACCGGCCCCCAGCTTTACGGCGGAATTGAAATCGGACACGGCAGAATCAATTTCGTCAATCCGCATCAGAAGCCGGCCCCGATTCACATAAAGGTCCGGATTTTTGGGATCCAGATTGACGGCGCTGTCCGCGTCCTCGCGCGCATGTTCCGGACTGCCGGACAGGTACTGCGCGTTAGCCCGCGCCGCGTAATATAGCGCGACCTCGGAATCTCCGCCTTTCCCTTTCCATTCGGAAATGGCGGCGGTGCATGCGGCCAGTTTTTTGGGCGCGGGCAGATTGGCAAAGCAATCATCCCCGCCGCAAAAACCGCTGATGGAAAAAGCCGCAAAAAAAACTGCGAGAATAAATGTTGTGTTGAAAGTCGTGCGCATACACTCACATTATAGTAAATAAAAGGGCGGGCGCTTCCCTGCCAGCGTTCCATTCGCTCGCAATGAAAACCGGCGGCGGTTAACACTTGCATGGCGAAATGGTGAGGACCGACGCCGCCCGCCCGGATTTTTCGGTATTTGTGAAATATTGCGTTGCTGTCCCGGAAAAAGTATTTTGTTAGTAATGCGGTTTTTTGCCGGACGCAGAATCCGCATGAAAACTTTAGCCGTTGCCCGCGCGGCAAGCGCGGACAAGCGGAAGCAAAAGGAGTGTTTATGCCAGTAAAATTCAAGCCACTTTCAGCCTGGCGGGTTGCATTGATAGTTATCGCGTCGGTATCACTGACTGCGGCGGTTGGTTGTTCAAAACGGCGGGAGGCATCGGTAGGCACGCCGTCGAATCCGTTAATGGTGGTTCTATCGCCTGCGCACGCGCCGGCCACGCCGGAGATTTTGCCGGTTTTCAAACGTCTGATTGAAGAAAAAAGCGGAATGGCGATTGATATAACGATAGCGTCGTCACCCTTCGCCGCCATTGAGATGTTCGGCATTAACGAAGCCGACGCAGGCTTACTGACGCTGGAAGAATATCTTATTGCCAAAGAGGAGTACAAGACACATGCCGAGTTGCAGGCGGTGAGAGAGAGTTCATCCACCTCCTATGAAAGCGTAATTTTGGTACGGACCGGCAGTCCGGTAAAAACCATCACGGATCTGACCGGTAAAAAAGTGGCGTTCAGCGACGCATATTCGCTTAGCGGCTTCATGCTGCCGGCGATTTATCTGGATAAAGCCGGCATTGCCGTTTCCCCGGAATTTTCGGGCGGGCACGAGGCGTCGGCCGCCATGCTTGCGCGCGGAGAAACCGATGCCGCCGCCACCTATGCGCGCATGGCCCAGCGTTATCCGGGACTGCAAGTGCTGGCCTGCGCTGGTGTTCTGCCGAACGAGCCGTTTGTGACGCGCGCCGGTCTGCTCCCGGAAAAACGGAAAGCAATTACCGACGCGGTCGCCGCGCTTTCCTCAAGCATGGAGGGAAAACGCGCGCTCGCTTCCGTTGCCGACATAACCGGCTTTCAGCAGGTGTCCGGCGATATTTACCGGCCCGTGCACGAACTTATCCGTTCGGCCCGCAAGTCCGTGTATGATTTAATTCCCGACGGGTGGAATATCCGCCGCCTCAACGAACCGTATTATCCGGATTGAAATTTGACCATCAAAAAGCCGAAGGAAATTATGAGGCGACTTGAAATGCACCGCGGGTTTCTGCGTTCTGCCAAATGCCATTAGTTCACATTTATCA
>JBAYFS010000062.1:0-11923 GCA_041667045.1 Elusimicrobiaceae bacterium
CGGATAAGGGGCATCGAATAATTCGTTAAAAGAGTTATCAGAATGCGGCTGTCGGCAACTTCCACATAACAGTTCCAATCGAACACATGCAAAGCCTTCCGTTCACGGCACTGGCAGGCTATGGCACCGGTTTCGCGCGAACCGTATTGATCACAAACCGGGGCCGAAAATGTTTTTTCAAGCAACTCACGCTGTTCGTCATGCAAAACACCTGTTGTGGTTATTATGACCGCAGGAGAATGGATTTTGATGTTATTAGCCCGGACAAATTTAGCCAGCTCCACCATGCTGTCCACATAAGCCCAAACCGCCTTCGGCTTAAAGCTGTTGAACTGGCGCACGGTTTTACGCAATTTCGCGTCATCCAAAGTGAAACTATCAACAAGTTTCCTGTTATACAGCCAGTCCCGCGTTATTTCTTTCGGACCGGTGTATAAATCCCTGTAGGACCCCCAGAACTTAAACTCGCTGTCGCCAGGCTCCTTGCCCAGCATGTGGTTGAAAAACAGCTTGGAGGCGTCATTGCGCCAGGAATACTCGCGGTCCTGCAGCAGTTTGACGGGTTCTCCAGTGGAACCGCCGGAAGTGTTAACAAAACAACCCCTGTCCCCGCATTCCGTGGAATACATAGCCTCCCCCTGCGCACGAATAATATCCTTGGTCAAAACAGGGATGGACGCGAAGCGGTCCAGATTAACCTTTCCGTCCGACACGACAGCGCAGGATTCAAGAATTGTCCTGTAATAGGGCACATTCTCCCAGGCGTAAACCAGCAATTTTTCAAGCCTTTCGCGCTGTACCGCCTTTATTTCCGCGCGGCTCATGCGCGAAAATTTTTTCATTTCATCGAAATACTCCGGAACACGGCTTCCGGAAAGCCGCAAAAGCCCCATGATAGCGTTATAGCGAAGCATTTAAAAGCTCCTTTTCGTATTGCAAAGATACCTTGCTCCAGCTCATGCTCTCCGCAATCTCGCGGGACCGTTTGCCCTGCCTGGCCGCCAGCTGATGGTCATTAACGTACCCTGTTATCAAATCCGCCACCACTTTTGTGGACACATTATCCACAACAGCCCCGTTATCCGACACGATATCGCCCGCACCGCCAACCCTTGTGGTTATAACAGGCAGGCCGCTGCTCATAGCCTCAAGGATGGTATTGCTCATCCCCTCAATTTCGGAAAGCTGGACATATAAATCCGCGCCGCGGTAAATTTCCGGCATTTCACCGTATTCGCGCCGCCCGATAAATTCAACACTACCTTTCACGCCTGACCGTTGCGCCAAAGTTTCCAGCCCGGCGCGGCTTGAGCCTTCGCCCACAACGCGGAAAAGCACTTGACGCCCGGAACCGCGTATTATCTCCGGCAAAGCCTGTATGACCAGATGTATCCGCTTAAGCGGGATAAGCCTGCCAGCATATAAAATTACAAACGGCCCGCCGTCCGCCCGCTTGTCCGCAGGATGAAACACGTCAGTCTTGGTACCGTTTTGAATGACGGAGATATTCAATTGTGGACTAAAAGACAACACTTCCTTTTTAAGGTCTGAACTGTTGCAAACCACCCGGCGCGCGCGGCTCCAGACGGCTTTTATTATGGGGGTGAAGAAGGCATACAAGATCCTGAATCTGGTAGGGTTATGCCAAGGCACGTCAGACCCGCCGACTGAAAGAATAAACGGTATTTTCCGCAGTTTGGGATGAAAAGCCAGGATTCCGGTTGGGACAGCGAAATAGATATGCGCAACGTCAAATTTATGCTCTTGCAGTATTGGCGGCAGAGCGCGCCAGGCATGCCATAAAAAACTCAGCATTTCCCGGTTGGTGCAGACATGCTTATACTTCCTGGAGGTTTTAAGACGGTTGATTGTATACCCGTTTTCTTCGGAAACGCCGAACTTGTCCCAGCCTGTGGTTAAAAAGTACACAAAATGCTTTTTAGCAAGTTCGCCCGATATATGCATTCCCTTCGGCGCGCCGCCTCCGCCCAGAGGGGGATACTCGTAATTGAGCACAAGGATGTTCATTGGTTTTTTCGCCAGACCTCAAGTTCGATATCGCGAACGCCCGCTTTTCTGTCTATAGACAAAACACGCCTGTATTTTTCCCGCACCAGTTCCGCGATTGCGGGATCATTCTGGAAATACTTTCTATAGTATACATCTTTAACGATAATCTCCGGAGGAGAATTTTTCAGTTCCAGCGTGATCCTCTCCGAGTGCCTGGCGGTGTAATAAGCGTGGGACTGGAGGAGAATATTATCGTTTCCGGTCAGGAAAGCGAACAGAGGTGTGCCGGACAAAACCGTTACCCGCCGGCCCTGGCTTATTTCCCGCATTACGGGCACAACCTCAGTTTCCACCGTTTTAAACGGCAAACCGGACCCGCCCAGCAGATATACGCAGTAAACCCCTGATGCGGCAAACGACACGATAAGCGCGCAGAACAGCTGTTTACTATACCGCCAAAAGCCCAGCAAAGCCTGAGCCACAAGAATCAGAATGAAAGGAGAAAACTCCATAATATATTCAGGATAAAATCCGCCCCGTTTCCAAAATTGGCCCAGATAGAGCGCGCAAAGCACGATTATAACAGCCGCTGGCATCATTTCCGGTTTAGCGACTCTGTCACGCCGGAACTCTGCCAACAGCGTAAAAAACCTACCCGCCGCCAGAATAAGCGCGAAAGCCGACACAAGCGGCAAAACAAAATAGAGCCTGCCGGACGCCAGCACCAGCCGCAAAACGCTGGATGTTTGACCGCCTATAACCTGGCCCTCCACATAACCGCCGCCATGCAGCAGCACAACCACGCAGTAAATCAGAAATCCCGTCCCGAAATAAACGCCCCAGCGCAAAAAACGCCGTGGTTCCCGCCGAAGCGATAAATCCGAAAAAACCGCTATCGCGCCGTACGCGGCCGCCGTTTCCCGCGAAAGCATGGCAAAGCCCAGCAGAATGCCCGAAAGAACCAGCCCGAAACCGTTCTTCCGCCGCAGATACAGCAACACCGAACCCAAAGCCAGAGGAATGGCCCAGCTCTGCGTTTTAAAACTAAGCATATTTATCGTCAGCGGACAGAAAACAAAAAGCGCAAGTGTGAGGCCGGCGGAGGTTTTGCCGGAAAATTTTTCGGCTATTTTATACAGCAGCCAACCGGACAGCAGCGTGAGCGCGGCGGCTATGGCGTGATAGACGTAAACGCTGGTCACTCCCGCTTTGGCCAGCGGATATATGGCGTAGATAATGAAAGGGGACCGGGCCACAAAATCCCGAAACGGCACGAGGCCGCGCGTCATTAAAACGGCATCGTAAAATAGCCGCACTTCGTCGGAATCGTAAAAAGTTATAGCGTAATATTCCAGGAACAAAAACCACGCCGCGCCGATTAAAAAAACAACCGCAACGAATCTGCGCGAGCATAAGGTCTCCCGGATTTTCGGAGGTAAAGCGTCCCGCGCGGCATCCGGATGGAAAAAGAAAATCCCCAGCCCGCACACAACCGCAAAACGCAGAATAACGGGCAGAAACGGATACACCGCCGCTACCGCGCGGCTCCAGAATTCCGGTAAAACCATTAGGTAAGGGTTCAGCGACCACAGCGCATAAAGCGAAGCGGAAAAACAAAATCCCCCCGCCAGCACCGCGCGTATTTTCTCCCGCCCGGAAACATTAATTTCCAGAATTTTATATATGAAAAAAAGCAGCGCAAGCGTCAAAAACCATAAAATAAAATCAGACCACCCGCCCAGCCAAACGGGCCGAGCCGTTACCGCCCCCCGAAAGCGGACGGCGGAGGTTTCCCCGGCGTTCGCATAAACGCCGGCCGTTTTAGGATTCAGAGCGGAATCATAAGCGAAAGCGCCGGTTTTGCCGTCGCAATAGGCCGCGAAAAAACCTTTTTCATAAACCAGCCGGACATCATACTTCCGGCCCGGCTCAATCGTGCCGGCCAACGGATAGTCGCGCGAACCGTCCGACGCGGCGACGTTAACACTCAGCCGCCCCGGCGGCAGAATGTCGGCGCGGATGCCGTTATTGTAGCGTGACGTATTGAAAAGATTATGCGCTTCCCTGAACCTGATTACACGGTCCGGCGCAGGAAACTCCGGCATGGCTTTAAGGGAAAAAGAAAAGGCGATATCCGCTCGGACAAGCCGCCCGTCGGGGATTGAAGAGAACGAATCGGCCGCGGAAAAATCCCGCGCGCCACGAGAAAATATTTCAGGGGCGGCGCAGACAAAAAACGCGCACAAGGCCGTGACAACAGCGGCACCGGACCAGAAATATTTTTTCATGTTTTCGGCGTCATGCGGACAAGCGCCGACATGCGGAATCCGAACCGCCCTATTTCCCGCACTTCCGCTATATCGAATCCGGAATAGTCCGCGATTGCGCGCACCGCGCCGAGCCCGCAGGTATGCTTGCCGGTTCCCTTCACAAGGCGCGAACCCCACACATAAAGCGAACCCCAGAAACCGTTTACAAAAGTGAAAACGAGTTCGCCGTCCGGCTTTAAATAGGAGCGGCATTCGCGGACCAGCTCCCGATTTTCCTCGAAAGTAAGGTATTCTGTCATAAAAAATGACAGAATGCGGTCAAACTTTTCCGCCGCGCCTAGACAGGCGGACAGCTGCCTGCAATCACCCTTGACAACCGGTATGCCGTCGAGCGTGAACAGGTGCGGATTTACATCCACGCATTTTACTATGTTCTTAAGGCATATTTCTTTAGTAAACCGGCCTGCGCCGCAGCCCAGTTCAAGCACGCGCAGATTACTGTAATTTCGCAAAATTGGAATAATCGTCCTGTCGGCGGATTTAGAAAAAAGCAGTCTCATAAGGGTGGGACGCGCATATTCGCGTCCGGTCATATTACGGTAGTACTCACGCGCGTTTTTCATTTATTTCCTTTTTGATATGCGTTATCGTTTTTTCCAGCACACAGAGAAACCGCCGCTGCCCCAGCCGCGTGCGCACATAAGGGCTTTTGCCGGGCATTATTTCCATCGAATGAAACATCATCACAAAAACCGGCTCTCCGCATTCCCGGCATAATTCAGCCGCCAGCCGTTTCTGCTCAAAACACGTCATATGCGACGGGCGAAGCCAGTTATAGCAAAACCATTTATCCGGCAGGAACCGGCCGAGCGCGCCCAGCCGTTTTTTAAAAATTGTCACAGGGTATTCCATAATTCCGGAATCGTCCGCGTCGGAAACAGCCGGTTTTGCGATACCGGAAAGCGAAACGCGGTAAGGCTGCAAAGGCGCGCCGCGAAAATCCGGCCCGCCGCAATACGACCAGTCGAGTCCGGGCGTAACCGAACTTTCGTATTTATAACCCAGCCCGCGCAAAATTTTCACAGTGTTATTTCCCGCGCCGAACCTGCCCGCGCGGTACCACAGCGACTTGACGCCAAGGCGGGTTTCAATGGTTTCAGTCAGTTTTTTAATCTGCGAAAATTCCTCGTCATAAGTCTGGGAACAGGCGAATTTCCTGCCCGTGGGCGGAGGATTGCCTCCGTCAAATTCCAGATACTCGGGATGCAGATGCGCCCCAATAACCGCGCCTTTGGCTATTTCGTTTCGCAGGACCCGGCAGGACAAATCGTCCGCCAGCACTTCGGGCGAGAGGAAATACACCGGCTTGACCCCTGTCCGCTCCCAGACGGGGCGCAAATATTTTGGAATGCCTTCGGTAACCGAGGAAAACGTCAGTGGACCCTTTCTTTTCCAATGGGTATCGCTGTCGGCCTCCACATCAATGGTAACGAAAAACCTGTCATTAAAAACGCTGGACATAAAACAATTGTACGGAATTTTATAGAATTAAAAAAATGACAAGAACAGAGAAAATCCAGATCCTGGCGTTAATCACTTTCACCGGCTTCCTTCTGGCTTACGGTTACGCCCGCCTTACCGGATATTTATACGGGCACGAATTTCCGTTCGGGACCATGCTTTTCCGTCCTGAAAACCAGTTCATGGACTTCTTCAACAACTACCGCCGCTGGAACTGCGAAGTGTCCTATCAGGCGTCGCATTGCGGGTTCAGTTCGATAGCGGTGGAAAACCTGCTCCTGTTCGGTTTCTCCAAAATCAGTCCGGACTGGGCGGCTTTCCTGCTATACACCGGAATTTTCTTGACGGGATTTTGGACTCTACTCTGGCGCGAAGTGCGTGTACCATCGCCGCTTAAAACTTTATTCTTTTTCGTGGCGCTGGGCATGGTGTCTTATCCCGTCCTGTTCGCGGTTGACCGCGCCAACGACCAGCTTTACTATTATTTCCTGATGCTCGGATTTCTTGCCGCCTACGCCAAAGGCCGCTACACTCTGGCCGCCGTTATTTTCGGAGTTTCGCTGGGTTTTAAACCTTTCCAGATAGTTTTCGCGGCGCTTTTCATCGCCGACAAAAAGTACCGCGAACTGGCCATAGCGGCTGGTTCCTTCGCCGCGGCGATAACTGTTTCCGCTTTGGCGCTGGCCCCCTTAAACAACGTGCCATATTCGGAAGCTTTCAATATTTTCGCCAGGGATTCAAAATGGACCTCCAGCTATCACTTTAACTATGTCATACGCCACACCGGCCTGCCGTTCGGGCATTCCGCGTTCGGCGCGCTGAAAGTGCTGACCATGCATTTTTACAACTGGCTGTTTTATACGATTGACCAGGACAGGCTGTTTAGGATACTGACGAAACCATATTTCGCGATCGCCGCGGCGGCTTATGTTTTCTGCGCGTGGTTCATCATAAAAAAAGAAACTGTTTTCTGGAAAAGGATAACACTGCTTACGATAAGCATGACCGTCCTGCCCTTCGTTTCGGCGGATTACCGTCTTCTTTTATACTTCATTCCGATATTTTATTTTCTCAAAGCGGAGCCGGATAAAAACGATCTGCTCTATTGCGTATTGTTCGCGCTGATCATCCTGCCTAAAAATTATTACTTCAGAATTTTCGCATCCGTGCCGCGCGAAACCGGGCTTGGCGTTACGCTTACGCCCGCCATTTTGCTTTATTTCGCGTGGCGGATAATAAAAGAGCGCCTGCGTCCGGACGGTTACCGGCGCGACGACAAAGCTATCACTTCATGAATTTTTAGCGCGAAAAATTGCGAGGCGTTCTCCGGAGTGAGCGCTATGGCGGTATCCGCGCCCGCGCCAGTCCCGCCCAGCGCTATGATTTCGGTTTTAGCGGGTATTTTCCCCTGGTCTAAGGCCATTACCGAAACCTCCACCGCGACCTTAAAACCCTGCCCCAAAGTGTAAAAAGCTTCCGCGATCAGCTTGCCCGGCGCAGCACCCCCGAACCGGGACGAAACCGCGGAATCAATCCCGCCCATTATGTGGGTGCCGGTGATAAACGCCACGCCGAGTTTCTCCGCTTTGGACACTACGGACGGTTTTAAAGCCCCCCATTTCGCCGCATACTCGGAAGAATAACCGACGCCCAGCACTCGCGCCCGGCAGCCAATTTTTTTAAGCGCGGCGGCCATTTCCAGCGCGGTGCGTCCGCTTGTGGTGGCAACCACGACATGTTTAACATCTAACTCTTTTGCGCGCGCAGCCGCGGCGCGGATACACTCTTTTCTTTGGGACGGGCCCGCTTTAGCAAGATAAGTTATCGTTTTTTCAGCCATTTTCCCTCCGTCATAAAACGGTCCGGCCTGGAAACCAAGCCGGACCCAGCAAATTGCACCGTCCTTGTGCTCATTTTTCGCTGCAGGCCGTGATGCAGGCCTCAACGTTGTCTGCCTGACTGACACACGAGTCAATGCAATGCTGTTTAACTACACCATCGTTCGAACCGCTTTTCACAGCTGGTTTCGAATCGTTTACAATAGTTGCCGGCTCAGATACCGCGGGCGGCGGCACACTTGCGCGTTCGCTGACGGGAACCGCCGCGGCGGGTTTCACAATTTCGCTGTCCTCGATTCTGACGTCGTCATCGTCGCTGCGGGAAACGGTTCCGCCGAAATTAACCACCAGCGAGAATCTGTGCGAATTGCCCAAATCACCGAACGGGGAAAACGCGTAATCGAACATAAGCTTGGAAAACCTGATGCCCACTCCTCCCGTAAAGCCCGGGCCGGTGTTTTCATCACGTCCCGAAACATAGCCCGCGCGCAGGGAGAACGCGTTTTCGCTCATGAAATCCATAACAAGCTCGGTGCCGGCTTTAAGCGCCATTTTGCCGTCGCGCGGCTTCTCGGCCTCCGCGCTTACAAGCCAGCCGCCGAAATTATAGGCCGCGCCGCCGCGTATTGTAAGCGGCAGGGGAAAGGCGTCCTCATAAAGCTTTATGGAGGAACCGACATTTCGCACGCTCGCACCGAGCCGCAAATTGGACATGGTGTACAGCGCGCCGCCGTCCGCCGCGAAACCCGTGGCCGAGTGTCCGGCCAGACTTTCACGGATAGCCTTGCCGCTGAAACCAAGGAACAGATTCCGGCTGGCCCGGAATCCGTAACCCGCGGTCAAAGCCATATCGGTCTGGTCGAAAGAACCCCCGGTATAACTGCCGGACATATCCGTTTCGTCTATCCCCCCGCTATGGAAATAAGTCAAACCTATGCCGAACGCGCCGTGCCGCACCGGACGGGCGAAAGAAAGATTCTCCTGCTTAAAGCCGCTTAGCCATTCGTTATGGGTCAGCATCGCCTGGCTGGCCTTAAGCCCGGCGAGTCCGGCGGGATTATAATTTATCGCGTCGGAATCGTCCGAAACGGCGGTAAACGCGCCGCCCATGGCGGAAGCGCGCGCGCCCGTGTCGGCCTTTAAAAACTTGGCCGCGCTGGTCCCTTCCCCGGAGGAAAAGACCGGAGAGGAAACAGCCAGCGAAAAAACCGCCGCCGATAAAATGTTTTTTAGCTTTACCATAATACGCCTATCCGGCCAGTGCTGTTCAGTCCGTCGGCCTTTATGAGGTAAATGTAAATCCCGCTCGCCACCTTCTCGCCCGACGAGTTAAGCCCGTTCCACCGCGCCTCTTTCACTCCGGCGGAAGCGGTGATTTCTCCGGTGGCCTCCGTCAAAGTCCGTACCAAAACGCCGTTCTGGTCGTACACGCGGACCGTCAGATTAGCCAGCGCCGGGATCCCGCCCACCGCTATATAGGCCGATTTTTTAAGATAACACGGATTAGGATACGCCACAATCCCCGCCGCCGACACCGCGCCTGACTGCGTCGCCAAAAGCCCGTAAGTCGAGAAGTGGCTGACCGGCGCGCTCACCCGCAGAGCCGATTTTTCCAGGTACTGGCCCGGCACCAGTTCCCATTTCGCCTCAGCGCGGTTTAAATAGAACATGCGCAATTCTTCTGCTTTCACCACCATGCCGTCAACAACACCGTCGCCGTCGGAGTCAGGATACCCTATCGAAATTTTCGCTGGCTTGCTGAAAACGCTTACATTCACGCCGGACACCGTCTCCGTGGCGGAAAAATCCCTGTACAGGTTTGCGCCGTCAATGATCCGCATTTTCCCGTTATCGCCGGCCGCCGCGTTGGCTGACTGAAGGATAGGGTCCGCGCCGCTCGCCTGCGCTATGCGCACGTTAATATCCTTGTCCCAGAACCCCGCGGGCAGTTCCACCCTGGAATTATCCGGTTTTAAAACCACAACCGCCGTTGCGCTGGATATCACGGTGTTAATGGTAAAAGAACCGCCGGAAACAATTGCCGTTCCGGTATTGCCCGCCGAATCCACGGCGCGGAAAGAGAACTGCGCGGCCCCGCTGGGCATGTCCGACTCTATAAAGAAAGTGCCTGTCCAGGTGGAGCCTGACACGAAGGAAAGGGGAACGCTGACCGTGCTTGCGGACGGCGGGGCAAAACTCAGCGAAGGCGCGCCGTCAAGCGGGCTGGTTCCGGTATCCAAAATAACGCTCACAGTATGAGCGCCGTTGCCCACCGAGGATGAGCCTGCAAGCAGAATAGCGGCTGAAGGGGCGGTGGTGTCAATCTTAAATCCCAAAACTTCAGGTTCGGACAGATTGCCTTCCCCGTCAACGGCAATGACGGAGAAATACCATTGCCCGTCACGCAGACCGGCCAAAGTAACGGTGCCCGTGGTAATAATTGTTCCGCCCGCCAGTTCCGGCAGTGTGGAAACAGTGGTGCTGACGCAGTAACGGTAATAAGCCAAACCGCTGCCGCCTTCGTCAGTGGCGCTCCACTCGACCGTAAACGTGTTCAAGGCGAGCCAGAGCGAAGAAGAAGGATGGCTTCCGCTGGCAAGCGAGCCTATCACCGGCGGAACATGCTCCACGGGCCTGACCGAAACCACGTTAGACGGAACGCTTTCCATCATATTGGGAGATAAATCCACTGCCCGCACTTCATAATAATAAGTCGCGCTCCGATCTAAGTTCCAATGCGTATAAGCCGCAGAATCGGTCTGAATCACAAAGGCGTCAGCCCAGTCATAGGGCGCGGTGGAATCTATATAAACGCGGTAAAAAGCGAAATCAGCGGGATATGGATCCGGCGCGGACCATTGCAGTTCAACCGCGCCATCGCGCGGAAACCCCACCAGCGTGCCCGGAGCGGGAGGCTGCTCGTCTATATTGGCCTGATACGTGGCGACAGCGCTGAAATTGCCCTGCTGGTCAACAGCGGCAATATGAAAATACCAGATGCCGTCCACAAGCGGGTCCGTCACGGCATAGCCGGTTGCGATAGTGAATAAACCCTGCGCCGCCAATGCGCCCGCGGAAGACGCTGCGCTCTGGTTTAAAAGGTAATAATAGCCTTTCAACCCTGACCCGCCCGCGTCGGACCCATGCCAGACATATTGCGGCAACTTATTCTGATACCATACCGCCTGGTTGGGGTGGGTGGGCGACACGAGATTGGTGATTTCCGGAAGTGTTGAATCCACGGGGAAAAGGCTTATGCCTTCGGAAATATCGCTCATGTTTCCGCGCCGATCCTTGGACACAATCCTGTAGCGGTACACCTTATAATTGACAAGCCCGCCATGCACATATGACGAGTTGGCCGTTTCCGTGGCCACGAACTGCTGGGTCCAGTCGAAAGACATGCTGTCGCAGTAAACCACGAAACTGCTGAAATCACGCGGCAGGGCGGACATCGTTTCCCAGGAAAGGGAAATTTGATTCTGTCCCGCGACCGCGGCCAGCCGGTTCGGCGTGGGCGGCGGATTGTCTATACGCACCCTATAAGACATAACGCCGGACAGATTAAGCATATAGTCCACCGCCATCACGTGGAAATACCATTCCCCGTCGTCCCGGTTGAAGATTTCATGATAGTAAGTCGCCTGCATTAATACGCCTTCCGCCAGCATCTGCGCCTGCGTAATGCTGGCACTTGAACTCCACATGTAATAATAGCCCTTTACCCCACTCCCGCCATAATCAACCGCAGAAAATTCCATTTTGGGCGTGGCAGTGGTGTACCAAACCGCCTGGTCGGGATGAGTCGGCGAATGCACGCTTACTAATGCGGGGACCTGGGTATCGGTGCGCACCAAAAACTGCTCGTTGCTGTAAGTGCTTTCAAGAGGACTGGTCTGCGAGTCAACCACACTGACCCGGTATTTGTAACTGGAATAAGTGGTTACGGTGTCAATAAAAATGGTCTGCACCGTGGCAGTCGCCACAAACGCGTCAGCCCAGTCATAAGGTGTGTTCGAATCGCAATAAACCTTGTAATAACCGAAGTCCGCTGGCATAGGACTCGGCGCGGACCAAGTAAGGGTAACCCGCGCGGTGTCCGTGGACATCAGCAAATTACCCGGAGCGGACGGCGGGAAATTAATATTTATCCTGCGGTCAAGCATATTGCCGATATTGCTCTGGTAATCAGCAGGCATTACATGGGCGTACCACACGCCGTCCGCAACCGGCGCGGAATAATTGGTGGTGTTGGCATAAATGAAATCGCCATCCAAAAGCAAC
>JBAYFS010000063.1:0-11744 GCA_041667045.1 Elusimicrobiaceae bacterium
TACGCCGATGTTTTGCTCTGGGGCCTTGCCGTCGCTCGTTCCAACGCCGGCGGGAAGATTAATCCTTATGAAGCGGTTTTGCTCCGCTATGATTTGCCGGGTTTGCCGCTTGTTGAGGTTTTGCACCGGAAACTCCTGCGAAACAGGATGAATGTGATTTTGAAACCGAATTATGGCCCTGCTATGGAGAAGGATTTGTATGAACTGGGCGACAGGAAACAGCTTGCCTTTATAGACGGCGGCCTGCTCGCGCAGACCGAAAGCCTGGGCGGGTGCATTGTGGTTCGGGCGCCGGAGTCGCTCACGCATTTAAAGGGCGTGGATCCGGATAAATTCGGCGTCGCCTCCGTGGCGAGAAAACCCATGCGCGATATTATGGACAGGCGTGAGGAAAAAGGGGCGTTTTCCTGGACGCTCTGCTCTTATCCCACCGCGGAACTTGCGAAACAGGCGGGGCTGCCGCTTAAGGAGTATTCCGCCCAGATCGAGAAGGCGTGTTTCTTAAACGAGAAAGATCCCGTTAAGAAGTGGAAGGAAATTCTGCGCGCTTCCACGGAAATAAAAAAATGGCTTGACGCTTTGCCCATAGATGAAATTCATCTTCAGTCAAAATCCGCGGACCTGGTAATTTCGCTTGGCGAACGGCGGCGGTTTAAAGGCGTAAGCGGGCATAATATTCCGTCTTTTGAAATTTTCACCTCGCCGGACTGGCGCGGCACACGGGGCGTTTTCTTCGCCGACATGCCGACCTTTGTCAGCGGGAATTTCGTGAAAGGCATAAAACTGGAATTTAAAAACGGGCGGGCCGTAAAAGTTTCAGCCGAGGAAGGCGATAATTTCGTCAGGAAAATGCTGACGATGGACAAAGGCGCCTGCCAGGTCGGGGAATTTTCGCTGACGGACCGCAGGTTTTCAAAAATCTCCAAATTCATGGCCGATATCCTGTTTGACGAGAATTTCGGCGGCAAATTCGGCAATTCGCACATAGCGGTCGGATCGTCCTATTCGGACACCTACGCGGGCGATGTCAAAAAGCTTACCCCGCGAATGAAGGAAAAACTCGGTTTTAACGAGTCCGCGCTTCACTGGGATATGATTAATTCCGAGAACAAAACGGTTACAGCAACGCTTAAAAACGGCAAAAAGGTTACCATCTACGACAACGGTGAGTTCAAATACTGACCTGTTTGCGGGACATTATCAAAACAGAAAGGCCGGCTGAAAATCAGCCGGCCTTTACGTTTAAATCTGGAGCGGGCGATGGGAATCGAACCCACGTATCAACCTTGGCAAGGTTGTGTTCTACCATTGAACTACGCCCGCGCTACACTACTATTATAACAAACTATTTTCACATTTTTCAACAGAATCCGTTTTGTTCCGGTTTCCAGGGTATGCTCTGCAGCTCGGTTTTTATGTAATGCAGTACCGCCGGAGCGAGCAGAATGCCTGGCACGCCCATAACAATATCGCCCAAAAGCAGCGCCAGCAGCATCTGCCACATCGGCATGTTTATGCTTGAACCCATGATCTTGCTGTTTAAAAAGTATTCCATTTTGTGAATGAACATCAGGAACAGGAGTGCGAAGGTGGCCTCGATTACCGAAAGGCCCAGCGCGGTGACTACGATAACTGTGTTTGTGATGATATTGCCCAAAATGGGGATAATGCCGATTACGAAGGTCATCGTGGTAAGAAATCCCACATGCGGCAGGCCCAGCGCGGATATGAACATCAGCGTCAGCACGGTGTTGATGGACGAGATGATAAGTTGCGCGCCGAAAACTTTTTCAAAACTGCGCATGAAAAGGAAAATGCGGGCGTTCACTTCTTTTCTCACCGCGTCAAAGAGATTGGCCTGGTATTGCGGAGTTTTGCCCGCGGTGAAAAAAAGAATCGCGGCGACAATGCCTATTATCGTGTGAAAAACGCCGCGCGTCAGCACGGTGCTTGTTTTCGTGATTTCCATGAAATGGGACGGCAGCCTGCTGTTTATCATTACGCGCAGGTCCTGAAAGTCCGTGAACGGAATGGTTATGCCGTAGCGCTGGCCCAGCTGGATCAGTTTGGGGAGCGACTCGTCAATAATCCTGGGAAGTGTAAGCAGTGTCTGGCTTATAAAACGGGTGAAGACAACCGCCAATACTATGGCGACGATGGAAAACACCGTGGCGGAGATCAGCCGGGCGGCGCGTTTCGGTATTTTTTTTATCCGTATTATCTGCCGGTAAAAGATATCCATTATCATGAACGCGAACAGGCCTGCCAGAAAAACGTGCCCGACCCGGAATATTATTATTCCGGCCAGGAAACAGGCTACAACCGCATAGGATATTTTAACGGCAAATGTCATAGATGTAGAATAGCATTTTCCGGCTGTCCGCTGGTATGGTTGGTTTTTTTGATAGAATTAACTGTGTTTGTAATATAACTATTATGAAAATACTCATCATAGGCGCGTCGGGACAGGTTGGCGGAGCCCTTTTGGGACTTTACAGGGGGGATCCGTCCGTGGAAGTTCTGGGCACATACCACTCCTATAAAATGGACGGGCTGGTTCCTATGGATATTACGGACCCCGCGTCGGTGCGCGGCGTGTTCGACAGTTTCAGGCCGGATGCGGCGGTTCTGGCATCCGCCATCAGTTCGGCTGATTATTGCGAGCAGCACCCGCAGGCGGCTTTTGGAACCAATGTGCGGGGAACTGAAAACGTGATCAATTTCTGCAACGCGTACCGCGTCAAACCTGTCTATATTTCCACGGATTATATTTTTGACGGGACCGGCGGGCCGTATAACGAAGAAGCGCAGCCTAATCCCATAAACGTTTATGGAAAAACCAAGTTGGAGGGGGAAAAAGCCGTCGCCTCCAGCGAATCAGGCCACCTTATAGTGCGAACCGCGCTGGTGTTCAGTTATAACCCTGTTTCGCTTAACTTCATGATGAGCTTGATAAACTGTTTGGCGGCCTCGTCCGATTGCCCCGCGCCTGTTGACCAGATTTCCAACCCCACTTATGCGCCGGATCTGGCCCGCGCCTTGCGTGCCCTTATTGATAAAAACTGCTCAGGAATCTACAATGTCGTAGGGCGTGACCGGCTGAGCCGCTATGATTTCGCCCTGAAAGCCTGTACTCTGCTGGGGCTTGATAAGCGGTTTTTGCGCGGTGTTGAAACGGCGGAGTTAAAACAGGCGGCGGCGCGTCCGCTGTTTTCGGGTCTTGATACCGCAAAACTAATCCGAGACACCGGTCATAACCCCATGATGGTTTCAGAGGCGCTGAGTTTGATCGCCAGGCTCCGGGCGGGTAAAGAATGAAAAAAATAGCGGTTCTGCCCGCGTATAACGCGGAACAAACGCTTGAAAAGACCATACGGGACATCCCTGCGGGCTGTTTTGACGAAATCATTCTGGTTGACGATTGCTCGTCGGACGGGACTGCGGACATGGCCCGCGGGCTCGGCCTCAAAGTTTTTCCGCACGAGCGCAATACCGGCTACGGCGGCAACCAGAAAACCTGTTACCGCCAGGCTTTGCGGTCCGGCGCGGACATTGTGGTGATGATTCATCCCGATTACCAGTACAATCCCCGCATTGCCCCCCTGATGTGCGCGCTTATCGAGCAGGATATCTGCGACGTGGTTTTGGGCAGCCGCATTCGCACGCGGCGCGAGGCTTTGGCGAGCGGCATGCCGGCTTACAAGTATCTGGCGAACCGGTTTCTTACCGCGGTGGAAAATTTATGCACCGGGCAGAATCTGGCCGAGTGGCACAGCGGCATGCGTGCGTATTCCCGCAAAACCCTTGAAACAATTTACTGGGAGCGCAATTCGGACGATTTCGTTTTCGACGCGCAGTTTCTCGTTCAGGCCGCGAGCGCCGGGTTTAGGATAGGCGATATCCCTGTCGAATGCAGATATTTCAGCGAAGCTTCGTCAATTAATTTCGGAAGAAGTGTGGTTTACGGTTTAAGTTCGCTGGGCATGCTGGCCAGATATTTGCTGCATAAAACAAAAATTTTACCCTGTTCTCTACTGGAAGTGAAGAAATGAAAAAAGCGGTTTTCCTTTTCTCCGCCCTTTGGGTGTTTGCGGCGGTTTTCGCGTGGTCCAGGAATTTCGCGGGGATTTACGCTTTTGAGCTCTGGAACACGGCTTTGTTTGCCGTGTTTGCCTGTGCCGTTTACGGCGCGGGCCGCCGGCTTATCGGTGCGCGGGCGGAGGCGCTTGGCGGGAAGGGTTATGTTTTCGCGGCGTCCCTGTCGGTCGGACTGGCCGCGTTTTCCTACGCTATGGTTTTGCTGGGCGCGCTGAAACTTTTTTATCCGGTTACGGCTGTTCTTTTGTTGGGCGGGTTTTTGTGGTTCGGGCGCGCGAACATGAAGCCAGATATCACCCTGCCTGATTTTAAGGAAAATATTTTTCTTTCCGCTCCGGTTTTGCTACTTTTAGCCGCGGCCTTTTTTATCGCCTGGATGCCGCCGCACCAGTATGATTCGCTGGTGTACCACCTGGCTCTGCCGGAAATCTATACCGTCAGGCACGCGCTGGTGACGGTGCCTGACAGCGTTTTTTCCTATTTCCCCCAAAACGGGGAAATGTTCTTTACTTTCGGCCTTCTGCTGAAAAGCGATATTCTGGGGCAGATGATTGTCTGGCTCGCGCTTGCGGCGGCGTGCGTGTGGACGTACGCTTACGCTATGGAACTTACCGGCGCCGGACTGCTGGCGGTTTTTCTCGTTGTTACGCACACGTCGGTTCTGCTGATGGCCTCGACCACTTATGTGGAAACTTTTGTGACGCTCTGGCTTACCGCCGGAGTTATCTCGTTTCTGAAATGGGCCGGTCAGCGCGGCGGGCCGAACGCTTTTATCTGGCTTGTTTTGTCCGGCATTTTTTGCGGCGCGGGGTTCGGCACCAAGTATTACGCCGGCATTGCGATAGGGATATTGTTCCTGCTGGGCGTGTATTGTGTTTTCCGTCTGGGCACGTTCAGCGCCCGGCGGCGGACGATGCTTGAACTTTTGGGGTTTGCCGGAATCTGCGCTCTGCTGTTTCTGCCGTGGGGCATAAAGAACATAGTTTCCGTCGGGAACCCCGTTTTCCCGTTTTTCTATAAGTTCGGCGGAGGAGCCGCCGATCTGGCGAAAGGCTATTTCCGGGTTTTGAGCGAGTACGGGCATCACAACGGTTTTTTCATGAATCTGCTGCGTTTCCCGTTCCAGGCGGTTACCAGCCCGGGCAATTTCGGCGGCGGTATGGACGTGCTGGGCGGCATAGGCTGGGAATTGTTTTTCCTTTCCGTGCCGCTTATGCTGCTGGCTTTGCGCGAAAACAGGAAACTGCGTATTCTGGGCGTGTACCTGCTCGCGCACTGGTTCGTCTGGTTTGCGACCGGCAAGGTTATGCGGTTTCTGACCGTTATTGTGCCGCTTTCCTCCGTGCTGGCTGCCGCGGGATTTTACTTCGCGGCGAAAAATTACGGTTCCAGGGTCCGCGTTCTTTTGTGGACGGGGCTCGCCGTTTTCACCGTGACGAGGATACTTATGTTCGCGCATGTGCAGAACATTTTCGAGGTGCCGGGCATTCTCTCCGGAGTGAATTCGCGACCGGAATATCTTTCCGCCAGGCTTTCTTATTATCCCTGCGCCGATTTCGTGGCGAACGAACATCTGGGTACGAAGGTCCTTTACGCCGGAGAACAGCGCACATTTTATACCGGCGCGGACAGTGTGGGGACAAACGTTTTCCGGGTTAACGGTTTTGTGAAATGGGCAGACGCCGGAACAATAGAAACGGAAATACGGAAAAACAAAATTTCGCGCGTCATCACCGTTGTGAAAGAGGCTGAAAGGCTCAGGCCTTACGGCACGCTGGATTTCACCGAACAGGGCCGGGCTGCGTGGATTGCGTATTTGAACGGCCTGCAGCCGCTTTACAGCGCTGATTCCTGCACCGTTTATTCGACCGGGGTGTTAAATGGAAACGACTAAACTTTATTTTCTGACCATACTGCTGGCTTTTGTTCTGTCGGCGATTCTCACGCCGCTTGTCCGCTGGATAGCGATAAAGAAAAAAGTTATGGACGAGCCCGCCACCGCCATAAAAACGCACAAAATACCGACCCCCTTAAGCGGCGGGCTGGCGTTCACTCTGGCGTTTTTAATAGCGCTTCTGGTGGTGCGCCACCTGACGCACTTTCCCACCGGCACGCTGACCAAACTGCGCGCCATCATGATCGGCGGCGTCATCATGGCTGCGCTGGGGTTTATTGACGACCTGAAAAAGCCCGTCGGCCTTTCGGTGCGTACCAAATTCATTTTCCAGTTCCTGTCGGCGGGCCTGCTGGTCTTTTACGGGATACAGCTGAACTTCTTGTCACCTAACTATTTGTCGGTCGTTCTCAGCCTTTTGTGGGTAGTGGGGCTGGCTAACGCGCTTAACATTATTGATATCATGGACGGTTTTTCTTCCAGCCAGGCGGCGATAGCCGCGATGGGATTTCTGCTTATCGCACTGCCGTCCGAGGATTTGTACGTGAATTTTGCCGCCGCCGCGCTGGTGGGCTCGGTAGCCGGATTCATTCCGTATAATCTGTCTAAGCGGTGCAAGATTTTTATGGGCGATTCCGGCAGCCTGTTTCTTGGTTTCGTGCTGGCCGCCCTGGCGATGGGCACGCGGTATGACAAAGCGAGTCCGCTCGGCGTTTACGCTCCGCTTTTCATTCTGGCGATTCCCATTTACGACACGTTTTTCGTTTCCGTTCTGCGCATGCTGCGCGGGGAATCGCCTTTTATGGGCAGCAAAGATCATTATGCCCTGCGGCTTGAGCGGATGGGGTTTACCAGGCACCAGATTGTTTCGCTGAGCGCGATTGCGGCGGCTGTGCTGTCGTTCTGCGCGCTTGTCGTTACGAAACTGCCGCTGTGGTGGGCTTTATGGGTGTATATTTTTGTCGGAGGAGAATTTTTGCTGTTAAGCGTGATAATAGCGAAAGTCAATATGCGCGATGACCATAAACACTGATGTTCTTATTGTGGGCGGGGGCATAGCGGGGCTGTCCGCCGCTTATCATTTGGAAAAAATGAATTGCCGCGATTATATCGTCGCGGAGAAAAACTCTTTCATGGGCGGTTTGTGCGCTTCAGTTAAAAAGGACGGTTTCACTTTTGATTATTCCGGACACCTTCTGCACCTCCACTCCGATTACGGCAAACGGCTGGCTTTCGAGCTGTTGGCGGGCAATCTGCTTGAACTCAGGCGGGACACCCGGATTTTTTCCAAGGGCGTGTATACAAAATTTCCGTTTCAGGCGAACACATACGGCCTGCCGGAGGAAGTGGTCCGGGAATGCGTGGACGGATATTTGAAGGCTTACGCGGAAAACAAAACCGTGCCGCCGGATTCTCCGTTTGAGGACTGGGCACTGTCAATTTTCGGGCCGGGCATCTGCAAACATTTCATGTGGCCTTATAACCGCAAGCTGTGGCAAGTGCCGCTTTCCGAGCTGACGGCGGACTGGTGCGCGCCTTTCGTGCCGCGACCCAAACCGGAGGATGTTATCGCCGGTTCTAAACCCGGCAGCGACAAAGCGTTCGGTTATAACGCGAGTTTTTACTATCCGCGAAAGGGCGGCTGCCAGGCGATTTGCGACGCGCTCGGCAAATCCGTCACAAACCTGAAACTTTCCTGCGAACTGCTGGAGCTTGATTTGGAAAACCGCAAAGCCGTTTTCAGCCGGCTGGGCGAAGTGCGGTTTAACAAGTTGATTAACACCATGCCGCTTAAAAAATTCGTCGCGCTTTTAAAAAACGCCGAAACCCCGGTGAAAGAGGCGGGCAGGAAACTTAAAATAACCTCCGTTTACAATCTTAATCTGGGCGTGCGCCGCTGTTCGGACGGGAAACACTGGGTGTATTTCCCGGAAAAGGAATTTCCATTTTACCGCGCCGGGCTCGCCAGCAATTTTTCGCCCGAGGTCGCGCCGCCGGGCGCCAGTTCTTTTTATATAGAAGTGTCCCGTCCGCAGGGCGAACCGCTGGATATGGAGCAAACGCAAAAAGAAATTATTCCCGCGCTGGAAAAAGCCGGACTAATGAGCGCGGGCGATGAAGTCTTAAGCGCGCTCTGGCTGCCCCTGCCGGACGCTTATGTGGTTTATAACGCCGACCGCGAACCCGCACTTAAAACCATAACAGCGTATCTTGAAAAACGGGACTGTTCCAGCATAGGCCGTTACGGCGCGTGGAAATATTCGTTTATGGAAGAAGCCCTGCTGGAAGGCAGGGCTTCGGCTGAAAAATTCGGCGGAAAACTATAAGCCGAGCGAATCCGATATTCCGAGCATGGCTGAAAGGCTCAGTTCTGCGAACTCTTCAAGCGGGATTCCTATCTCCGTGCATTCCCTTATGATATCGCGGTTAACAGAAGCCGCGAATCTGGTTTCCTTCATGCGTTTGGTTACGGATTTGGCTTTCACGGACGCCAGTTTTTTGTCCGGATACACCAGCGTCACGGCGGTGATCATGCCGGTTATCGTTTCGCCGGCGGCTAACGCTTTGTGAAAAACGGCTGTCCGCTTTTCGCCGGGCCAGGCCTGTTCGTTATGCAGACGGACGGCGTCTATAAGCTCGGCTGGATAACCGGCCTCTTTCAGTATTTCCACGGATTTTTTCCCGTGGCTGTTCAAATCCGCGCCGGTCAGTTCAACGTCAATGTCATGCAGGAGGCCCGCCGCGCCCCAGAGTTCGGCGTCGGCGCCCAGCCGTATGGCGAGCGCACGCAGCACTGCTTCCGACGCGAGGCAGTGCTTTATTAGATTTTCGTTTTTTAAATGGCTTTTCAAAAGCGCGAGCGAATTTTCCCTGTTAATTTCCACTTTCGGCCTCCGGTGTCTTTGCATTCAGTTTCACTATCCTGTACGCGCCCGGCTCAAGCACGCCTTTAAAGCGCAGATTGTATTCCGCGGCGAAGATATCAACTTTCAGTTTTTCGTTCACCGCGTTGGCGATTATGGCGATGGGGGTTTTCTGCGGATCGGTCGGCACAAGCACATAGCCGCACCATTTTTCACCCTGCGGAGGATAGAGCGCTTTCATCACCGAACTGCCCAGTTCCGCGTGCATGGCTTTGGCGCGCATTATTATATCCGACATGCGGGCCGAGTATTCCGGGTCCGCCTTGTCCCACGCTATCTGGACGGGCACGCTGAAGGGAATGGTTTTGCTCTCGCCTTCCACGGCTCCGTCGAAACCGATTTCCGCGCCGTTATACATAAGCACCGCGCCGGGCAGCAGCATGGTGAGCATGGCGACGGCGGGGAGCCGGTTGCCGTAAACTTTTTTTGCGGCGGGTTCGTCGTGGTTGATAAAGAACGCCAGGCCGCCCGCGCCGCCCGCCTGCCAGGAGAGGAAGGCCTCCCGATTTATCGCGGGAATTATTTCGGAGGGGCTTGCGTGCATGAAAGCGTCATACCAGCCGGTCTGGCCTTCCAGCCGGCCCCATTCGCTTTTATTGTAAAACAGGTCGAATCCGGCGGCGGAAAGTTCCGCCTGGTTGTCATAAGCTTCGGCTATGAACGCCGCGGACGGTTTAACCGTGCGCGCGGATGCTATCATGCCGGTGAAGAATTCGCCGTCCGGCATGGCGGTGTTGAAATTCCGGCCGAAGACGGAGTTTAAATCCTGATAAGCCATGTCAACCCGGAAACCGTCCACGTCCGCGTTTTGCAGCCAGCCGGTAATGATTTTAGCAAGCCGGGGCCTTAACTGCGGATTGGCGTAATTTAACTGTGCCACATCGTTCCAGGTGCAGAGGGTTTCGCCGCCGCAGTCGTAACTTCCCATTCTGACGAAATATTTTTTTCCGTCTTTTTCGTAAAGGAAATGGCTGGCGGGAACCTGTCCGCTGAAATCTGCGGGCGCGGGCGTATTGATGAAATAATCCGGATTTTCCGCCAAGAGCGTGCTGTCCTGAGAAGTGTGGTTCGCCACGAAATCAATTATAACCTTAACGCCCGCGCCGTGCGCGCGCGCCACGAAGTTTTTAAAATCTTCCAGCGTGCCCAAATCCGGATTTACGGCCTCAGGGTCTTTTATCGAATAAACCGATCCGCCAGCCGTGCCGGAACGGTTTGTTTCTCCGGTGGGGAAAATACCCATCGGCCAGACGGTGTCAAAGCCCATGTCCGTTATCGCTTTAAAATCCTGGTCCGAAAAATCGCGAAAAAATTTTTCGCTTAATTCTCCGGCGGACAGTTTCAAAGCCGCCCGCCTGCCTTTGATATTGTAGGCGCGCGGGAAAATCTGGTAAATTCGCGCTGTTTTGGCCCAGCCGGACGCCTCGCCGGTCCGGTAATCTTTTTGCAGGCCCGCCAGATATTCGCCCAGCAGTTTGTTGAATTCCGCGTTTTTCTCAAGCGGCGTCAGCGGGGAATCTTTGGCCTTGGCGAGCTGTTTTCTTATCTCGGCTGTGAACGGATACTTGGAGAGGAGATAATCGGTGTAGAGGAAATAATCCATGAAGTGGTGGCTGAACGCTTCCGGCGCGAACCGTTTTTCAAGTTCGGTTTTGGTGTAAAAAAAGCCTTCCAGCCCGCAGTTCTGGGCGGTAACGGCGAATCCGTCCGCCGTGCGGAACATGAAAGGCCGGTCAACCGGGCGTCCGCTTCTCCATACGCCGTCGGCCAGCAGGCGCTCCAGCTGGATTTGAGGCGGATTCAAGTTTTCCAGCGCGAAAGACTGAATTGATACCGCTAAAAGCGCTATAAGCGCCGCTAAAAGCCTGTGCATATTAACCCCTCTGTTTCGCTCTCCTGCGAAGTTTTATATTTCTGCATTTAATAGTATCATAATAGTAATATGAGTTGCACACCAGAAAAAGAGTCTTGCCAAAGGCCTGAGGCGAAATCAAGTTTTCGGCCCGCTTTTATTTTCCTTTCCACCGAGAAAAGGGACGCGCTAAGCGCCGTTTACGGCTACTGCCGCGCAGTTGACGACGCCGTGGACGAACCTAGCGACATATCACCCGCGGAAAGCGTCCGCTTCTGGCGGGAGGAAACCGAACGGCTTTATGCCGGCAAGCCCACGCATCCCATAACGCGGGCTTTACTGGAGCCTGTCGCCGCTTTCGATATCCATAAGGAACACCTTCTTATGGTGCTCAACGGCGTGGCTATGGATATTGACGTTTTTCGCTATGAAACGCTGGCGGATCTGCAAAAGTACATGTACGGCGTGGCGTGCGCCGTGGCTCACCTGTGTCTGGGTATTTTCGGCTGCGCGGAAACGGACCGCGAACCGTTCTGCGCCAATCTGGGTTATGCCGTGCAGCTTACCAATATAATAAGGGACGTGGCCTCCGACGCCCAGCGCGGCAGGATTTACTTTCCGCTTGAGGACCTGCGCAGATTCAATGTCGCGCCCGAAGATATTCTCAACCGCCGCATGACTCCTGGCATTCTCGCGCTTTTGCAATTCGAAACGGAGCGCGCTCTGGCGTTCTATGAAGCCAACGCCTCGCTTGTGAAACCAGCGGACAAAAAACGGTTGTTCCCCTGCGCGGTTATCGCGGAAGTTTACAAGGCGCTGTTGTTGAAAATAGCGAAGAAAGGATACCCGGTTTTCGAAGGCAAGGTTAAACTCTCTAAATTTGACAAGGCGAAAGCTTTATTTCGAGCCTGGAGGAAATCATGATTAAATCCGATCGCTGGATTAAAAGAATGTCGCTTGAAAGCGGCATGATCAA
>JBAYFS010000064.1:0-11616 GCA_041667045.1 Elusimicrobiaceae bacterium
AGTCTTTGAGGCTGCCGTGGTAACGCACAGCCGAACGCACGCCAGACAGCAGGGCGGAAAGGGCGTCCTCATCCGTAAATCTGTATTTAAATCCCGAGAAAGCCGAGGAAATGCGGAGCGGGTTTTTCTTTTCCAGCCACGCGCGAGGATTCGGCCCCAGCACATCCAGCACATGGCCCACAGCCTTTATTATCTGCCGGACGTTCCCGTAAGCCAGACCCGACGCCACAAGGCCAGCGATTTCCCTGTCGCGCACGTCGTCGTAGCGGTAAAGGAATTCCAGCGGATCAGGATGGACATAGGCGCGCCGGTTATAGCGGTTGTAGATGCCTTCCAGCATTTTTTTAAGTTTAGGATTTGCCATAGCTTCCTCAGAAATCCGTGACCTGCGCGGCTATCGAAAGGGGCGTTTGGAGAAATTCCATGAAATTTTTCGCCGAATCGCTTAGAAAATTCCCCAGCAGGCAATTGCCCTTGGAACAGCGCCTTTTTCCCAAAAGGCAGCCACTGAATTCCGGCTCGCCGTCTATCGAAACATAAATATCATGAAGCCTTACGTTTTGCGGTTTGCCCGCAAGCGAAAACCCGCCGTTCGGCCCGCGCTGGGATTTAACCAGCCCGTCTTTTGCCAACCTTTGCATTACTTTGGAAAGGTGCGCCCGTGAAATGTCCAGCCGCCCGGCTATTTCATCAATCCGGAAAGACCGCTCGGGCTCCTTGGCCAGAGTGATGCAGGCGTGCATGGCGATAACCGCAGCATCCGATATTCTTATTATGGACTTCACAAAACCCCTCTTCACATTAAATGATAAAAGTAACCGTTTGTAAATATAAAAAAACCATTTGAGATATTCTGGTATCAGTATGCCTAAATATCTTTGTTTTGTCAAGCCCGTTTTATCAACCACATCGTTAAGGCGCGTTAATGTGCTAAAATTGACAGGTGAAATATACGGGGCAGGGTGAAGAAGTTTTTCACAATACTAATTAAGGAACAGGTGAGTTATGTTAAAGAAATCGCAAATTGCGGTGTGGGTATTATTTTGCACAGTGCTGTTTAACTGCGCGTCAGCCCAGGCCGCCACAGCCATAATGGGCAAATACAAAACGGAGCTTTACGCGTGGATGAAAATCTGCTCGATTTACAACGCGCACGGCATAACAGGCGACGATTACGTCAGCTACGTCAACTCCTCAAGCCCCAAGGACGGGGATTTCAGCATCAGCGCCCGCGCCACGCGCTTCGGGCTTAATGTCGCGGACGACGAGGATAAAATCGGCGCCAAAGCGGAAATAGATTTTCTGGGCCTGACTGACAGCGTCGCCGGCGCCGCGTCAGCCGGCACCAACGCCAGTCCCCGCATACGGCACCTGTATGTGACTTACGGATATAAGGAATTCAGTTTCCTTGCCGGCCAGACCTGGTATCTGACTCCGCTGGAACTGCCTGACACCACCAACGATTTCTTTTTCGGCTATTCCGGAGCGCTCTGGTTCCGCGCGCCGCAGTTGCGCGCCACCTGGACACCGGAAGCGTCGCCGTTCTCTTTCGCGGTCGCCGCGGTCCGCCCGACCAGAAAACTGACCGACGCCGAAGGCACGGCCTCAAAAATGCCATCCATGCAGGGACAGATTCAGGCTAAACTGGGCACCGTTAAACTTACCCTCGCCGGCGCGCTCGGACAGTGGAAAAATTCAACTTATCAGACCGGCGACGTGCGGCTTGTGGATTTGGGATTCAATATCCCCTACGGCATCTTTACCTTTAACGGACAGCTATGGACCGGCGAGAATTTATATGACTTCCTTGGCGGCATAGGAAACATGGGATATGACGGCAACGAGGTAAAGGCGTCCGGCGGTTTCGTTGATCTTAAAATAAAACCGCGCGACTGGCTGTATTTCAACGCGGTTTACGGCATAGACAATCCCCAGGACGCCAAGCTGGCGGTTGGTGACAGGAAACAAAACTCCACCATCATGGGAAACGTAAACTTTGTGCTGAATAAAAAGATAACGCTGTCTTTTGAAACTTCATATATATTGACCGAGTATAAACTCGCCAACGACGGAACCGACAGGCGCGGCAGCGCGCATTACCAGCTGGCGGTAATCTATCCTTTTTAACCCGGCATCGTAACTTTAACAATCCCCCCGTTAACAGCGGGGGGATTGTTTTTTCTGTGAATTAATCCGCTTTATGGTTTTTAGCCAGCCCTTTAACCCAGCGATCGGCTTCACGGGTGGGTTTGGGAATGCGGTGGCCGTCAGCGCAAGCAAGGGTTATCCGCACGGACTCATCAAGAGTAATTTTATAACCCGCGGAAATGAAAAGCGGCCTGCACCCGTCCCTTGAGGTCAAGGCACGGGCGACCTCTTCGCCCTTATCCATAACGGATGCGCTGTCGCCTCGCCTAGGACCAGGTTCCTTATATTCACCAATCAGCCGGGATTTCGCGCACCCCACAACCGGAATATCCAGCCAAAGGCCAAGGTGCGACGCCTCCCCCATTCTTCTGGGATGGGCGTAACCCTGCCCGTCGCACAACACCAGATCCGGCGTGGTTTTCAACCCGCCGAAAGCCTTCAGCAGCACAGGCACCTCACGGAAAGACAAAAGACCAGGAACATACGGAAACGGTATCGGCATGAAAGCGCAGGAGCGCTCAATCTCCGCCAGTTCAGGAAACCTGTAAACTATAACGCCCGCGCATATTATGTTTGCCTTCAGATTGAGCCCGCAGTCGCAGCCGGCGAGAAAACGCGGCTCCGCAGGCAACGGCCCAAAAACAAGCCGTCCGCACAATTCGTCCTGAAGATTTATAGCAGGACGCACGGCGGACGGCCAGGAGTGGAGAGCTTTTATTTTCAATTGGAAAAGGCTGGAGTCCAGTTCGGGAACAGAATATTCCGGTAGATTGTGGCGGCATCAAGATAATAAGCCAAATCAAGCACGGGAAAAGGCAGGCGAACCGGGACGAAATAGCTTTCATGCCACATAAAACTGTCTTTTATGGCGCCAATTTCCTTATCCGCTTCATCATGATTAGCATCATCGTTTATACTTTCAAGGCGGGACAAGTACGTGTCCATATCAACATCAACGCGGACATTGGTATCGGCGGACTTTATCAGGCCGCTGAACTTGTCGAAACGGCAAAACATGTTATTCCAGAGCAGGACATTTTCCGGTTTATGGATGGTTTTTTCCAGAGACTGGGTTATCCGTTCATAGAAAACAAAATACTTTGTTATGAACGCGGTAGGAACCAAAGGGGAACCGAAGGTTATGTAACTGTCAACCAAAAGCGGAGTTTTTTCTTTCTCGGCCATGACCAGCGCTTCATAAGTCAGCATGGTGCCCCAGCTGTAGCCAACCACATGGAAAGGCCGTTTTTCCTCGACAGCCTTGTCAAACAGCCTGTGCAGTTCCTGGCAAATACGCTTGACTTCGCGGCGGGAATCGTCCGGATCGCGGGACCATTTAAGCAGTATGATATCGGAATTATACGGCTCCACCTGCCTCAGGCGGGCAATAAGAAATTCCGGCGATTTGGCAAGGCGTTCGGCAGAATGGCCGTATCTTACTTCGTATTCTCGGTTTTCTTCCATTTCCGCGTTTATTATAGCTTCCACATCGGGAGAGAAGGAAGGATCGGATCTTTTCAGCGGCCCCGTTATCCACTCGACAAGTTTTCTGAGCGTGCCGACGCTGAAAACGCTGTACCCGATTTTGTTCATATCCAGGCCGTAAACAACCACGGTCATCGGCGGATTGGTCTTTCCCCTGCCTAAAAACTCTTTATGAAGCCCTTCCCGATACCGGGAAACATCCTGGCTCCACGCCGGAGCAAGAAAAAAACATGCGAATAATATGATCAGACCTTTCTTTGCGATATTAGCCATAGCGGTGTTAGCCTCAGTTCTCCGTCCAGGTATATGTGGGTGCATAGCGCTTAACCAGTTCCTGATAAAACTCCGCGCCATGGCGGCTTTCAAGAGGAACGCGCACATTATCGAAATAGGACAAATGCCAGACAACAGATTCTGTCAGGCTTTTGATATCCCTGTTAATTACAAGGAAATTCATCAGGGTTCTTTCTTCTTTCAATTCTCTAACCTGCTTTTCCGCATACATGTCAACACGGATATTGTTGTCAGCCGCTTTTATCCAGCCGGAGAAATTATCGTAATCGGCATACATATTTACCCAACGTTTTACGCAGGCCGGCTTGCCGCAATAGTCCTGGAAATCATTGAGATGACTCTCGATTTTATCGAAAATCTTCGTAATCAAACCTGCGGGCACAAGCGGCGAACCCATGGACACAAAATAATCCACATAAACCGGCTGCCCGGCTTTCATAAGCTCCAGCAGGCTCTGGTACATAATAACAGAACCCCAGCTGAACGCGACAATATGCAGGGGCCGCTTTTCCTTTACGGCGCGCAACTGGATGGCGAGAAGATCCAATTTGAATTTCTTGATAAACTGTGCGGAATTATCAGGGTCGCGATCCCACTCCAAATTTACAATTTCGGCTTTGCTTCCTGTAAGTTTTATGCTGTTTTCCAGCAATTCGGTGAGATAGTCCAGCGTAGTAAAGGTGTTACGGGTATTGCCGGAAGATTTCGAACTTAAAGCGGCGCGGACTGCGGCGTCATGTTCCTTAATCATCTGCAAAATAGCCTGAGTATCCACACCGGGACGCCTTTGAGAACCGCCGCGGGAACCATATTTCCGGAGGTGGTCTTCAATATATCCCACAAAGTTAATAACATGTTTATACTCAAGGCCCAGGCCGATCTCGCCGGAATCCACTCCGTGAATAGCGACAATAAGGGGCGGATTGATTTTTTCCCGGTTCTTTAGCCTGGTTATCGCCTTTGTTTCCGAGGCTTCGCCCTGTATAACTTTAGGAGTTTCTATATCCTCGCTTACGCCAAAACTGCGGCTAACCGAGTTAAGAGAATTTATAGCGGATTCCGCTTTAGCAAAAGAACTAATGTATACCACACAGCATGTGCAAACAACGAACAATAGCGCTTTTTTCATTAATAACCTCTATCAATAAAGTAACCGCTTGTTACTTATTATATTCGGAGAGTGAACCAGCCGCAAGAGTGGCAAGTCCTATATCTCCCCTAGGCCTAAAGGCCTAGAAACACGCAACACGCCCTCTACGCCTTTTTAGAATTATCGGATAACAGCTCTTTTTCAAGAGCGTGGAATCTGTCAATAGCGGCTCTGACAAAAGCGCGTTTCTCCGTATAATTGCCGGGAAAAAACGAACCCTTAAACCCCGCCACCACCAGATTCTGCAAATCATGCATGGCCAGATTATTGGCCTTCGCCACCAGTTCCAGCTCGCGCGAAACGGAAGTGCCGGAAATAAGTCTGTTATCCGTGCAGATGCTGACGGACAAACCGTATTCCAGCATTTTTTTGACCGGATGCTCCTCAACCGATTTGATCGAGGGAATGGTTTGGATGTTGCTGGTTACGCAAACCTCGATGCCTATGCGCTGAGTGGCAATATAATTTGCCAGATCCGCCACATATTTATGCGGATACTCTATTGACGGATCCTGAATTTTGTCCGTGGCGAAAAGAAACGTGCCGTGCCCGATTCTGTTGGCGTGGCACTGGGTGATGGCCTGAAATATCGATTCCGGGCCGTAAGCTTCCCCGGCGTGAACCGTTTTCCTTATAAAGTGGCTGTGGCAATACTGGTAGGCGTCTTTATGATTTTCCGCGGGATAACCTGCTTCCTCACCAGCCAGGTCAAACCCGACAATGGGCAGATTATCGTTTTCCACCGCGGCAACGGCGGTTCTTGCCATTTCAAGGGACGCGGCGGAATACACCTCGTCTATCGGGGCATGACTTAAGGTATTTAGAATATCCGCGTAATACGGCGCAAAACCTTTTGAAAACCGGCGCATCGCGCAGGTTATAAGCCCGAAATGGAACGGGATATCCTTTCCTTTCTTAACGGGGTCGGAACCGTTATGCGCTCTTTCCGCTTTTTCCAGACCGCGGGAAACGGCTTTCATCACGTCTATAACCTTAAAATCGCCCACGGCGTGCAACTGGGGCGCGAACCGCACTTCTATGTAGCGGACGCCCTCTTTTATATTATCCTCCGCCAGTTCAAACGCTATCCTTTCAAGATTTTCGGAATTGCGCATGACCGCGCCGGTATACATAAAACCGTGCAGATAGTCCGGCAAATCCTCATAGGAGTCCTTAAAAACAAGTTTCCGCAACCCGTCTTCGGTATAAGAAGGCAGCTCCACCTTCTCCTTTTTCGCCAGTTCTATCAGTGTGCCGAGGCGAAGCGAACCGTCCAGATGAAGGTGCAGGTCGGTTTTTGGTATTCTCTTTATAAACTCAGAAGTGAACTGGTATTTCATAAGGCAAAGTCTCCTATGTGCTGCTTATCCGCAATTGTACCAAAGAGTGCACACCCAGGCAATTGACCGGGACAGCGCTTTCACATAACCTGTTTCGCCGTGTTTATAATGTAACCCCAGCCGAAAGTCACAACGGAAGCGGTTAGCGGCATGGAAAAAACAATCAGGGTGCGGTTCCAGAACGGAAAATTCATATCCAGTATCCGCAGTATGAACGCGGAGAACAAAACCCCCGCCACAGGCGCGTCCCAGAAAGTCCTGGGTATAAGGCCCATGAGATTGACTTCCACCACAATCTGCACGAAAACACAGCCCAAAGACAACAGCGCCAGATACCAGGCGAAGCTTTTATACACCAGCCGGGCGGAGAAGCTCGCGCAGCCGGGGCAATCCAAAAACTTGGCGATCAGGCTGATCCCCAGTAAGACGGCGGGAAAGAACCAGAGGTATTTTTCAACTTTTTTCACCGTATCGGCGTGATTGAATTTCACCATCATCGCCATACCCTGAATCCGCCTCTGCCACTCGTTTAAAAACGTGGTTTTTGCCGGAGGCGCGGCGGGCTCGCCGGCCGAGGCGTCGCCTACTGGAGTGAAACCGCTTTTATCGGAAGCGGCGTTTTTCCGGCCCGGCCTGCCGCCGTTTTTGTCCTTGCCCATGCCAAGCATGTTTTGAGCCAGCGGGTTTTTTATAATTTCCATCTGGGGGCAGGAGTTTTTATAAAACTCTTTTTCCTCCGGAGTGAAACTTTCGTACTGCTGTGATATCTGCGCGCTGATCTCGCCAATATCGCTGGTGCCGCCGCCCGCGCCGCTTCCGCCAAGCTCCGGCGTATTGTAGCGCTGGGACAGCAGGCCCGCTATCTGGTTAACCGATGAGTTTTTGGAACCCATGAGTTTCCCGACCAAACCCGGCAAAGAAGATGAGACAGCAGCCATGCATATCATGAAGCACATGCTGAAAAACATCTTTCTCATTATTTACTCCCCCCTGTAAAAACCTGCAACCTTCGTAACGGGCGAGATATAGCAGAATCCCTTTCCCGGTTCGTTAATCTTCGTTTCATTTACGATGGTATCTAAAAGAGCGGCGGCGCGGGATTCCTCCTCCACTATCTCTATGATTACCTTTTCCGCCTCAATAAGATTCGCCAGGAAACCCAGTTTCTCGCGCACACCCGTTCCGCGCGCGTAATAGTAAGTTATCCCGGGCGCGCCGTTTTTAAGCGCCACACGCATGACGCGGTTGCCCATCCTGCGCTGGGCCACTATTTTAATCAGAACATATTTAGGTTCAGCCTTCGGTGCGTTTTCTTCCATAATACTCTCCCTTGCGTCTAAACATTAGCCAACAGCATAAGCCCCAGCCCCAGAAACACCAGAGCAAGCAGGATTTTAGTGATGCCGAGATGCTTTTTCAGGAACGAATTAAAAGTCTGCGACTCATATCCGGCCAGAGACAGTAAAAATACTCCGACCAGCGGAACCACGAACATTATATTATAAAGAACCAGATAAGAAAACGCCTGCGCCCTGAGCGCGCTGTCTTTCATTATCATCACTATGGTGGGCACATAAACCTGCCCGGTGCAGACGGCTTCGATAAGCGACACCGCCACGCCCACCGTCAGCGAAGCGATTATAAGTTTAACGGGACTGCGCTCCTTCCCCCGCAAAAAAGCACCCATTATGCGGTTAATTTTAAGCTTCAGGCTTTTGGGCAGCTTCAAAAGCATTTCTTCGCTTCTGCCGGTTTTGCGGTAATTTATGAAGTCGTAAACGCTCAGGCCGAAAAGCACGAAACAAAAACCCGCCGTCAGATAATAGAAAATCTTCATCGCCAGCATAAAACCGGACAGCGCGTAAATCGTTTTGAAAAGGCCCAGCCCTAGCAGCAGATAGGTGGCGAAAACCGCGAAACAGTAGGCGGAGCCGACATAGATTATATCGCGCTTGTTATAACCGTAAACCGCCAGAAACGACACGAAAAACACGATAACAGCGAAAGCGCAGGGGTTTATACCGTCCACAAGGCCGCTGAGAATCACCGCCGAAACGCTCATGCGGGAAAAAACTTTTTTAATCGCGTTATCCTCGGTCTCCGGCAAACCCGCCGTTATGGAACCCGTCTGTAACGCTTTTGTTATCTCTCCTTCGAGCCGCTCCCTTATCTCCGTTCCGCCGAAGAGGAGAACTGAATCGTTCACCAAAACCGCCGGAACGCGCGGATCCGTCAGGCCATGCTCCGCGAACACGGCGTATAACAGCGCGAGGTTCGCCTCATCGGTATCGGTTTCTCGCTCCTCCCAGACCGTCTTGTCCGCGTATTTTTCCTTAATACCGGGCAGGAATTCCTGTTTCAACTGCAGACACACCTTGCAGTGGTTGGAATAAAAAAGAGTAACCCTTGTTTTCTCAGCCGCGGCGGATACCGAAGCCGCCAGAAACAAAGCCGCCGCGAAAACAAGTAAAAATGCGAAAATTTTCCTCATATGGTTACTATCCCTTAACAAATTTGGTGATACCGTCCATGAACATCTGAACCGACATAATTGACAGCAGCATACCCATAAGCCGTGTCACCGCGGTCATGAATTTCGGCCCGCAAACATCGTAAAGCCGGAACGAATTCATCAGTATAGCCGCGTTAACAAGCCACGCTATCGCAATAGCGCCCACCCAGGTAACCACGCGGTCCGGATGCTGGCTGGCGATAATCATCACAAAACTCATTGAAGACGGCCCCGCCACAAGCGGCACGGCAAGCGGCACTATCAGCGGTTCGCCTTCAAGGGGCTCGGCGAAACCGTCCGCCTTGGCGGGCGGAAAAATCATTTTAATCGCGATAAGAAACAATATTATGCCGCCCGCTATGGTGAGCGTGGGCTGCTGGATATTGAGGTAATTAAGCAGCATCTGCCCGAAAAACAGGAAAAACAACAAAACGCCCAGCGCGATGCACAGTTCCCGTATTATGATTATCCGCCGGCGTTCAGGCGAAGACTTCGCCAGGACGCTCACGAACAAAGGCACGTTCCCAAGCGGGTCCATGATGAAAAACAAAGTAAGGGCGGCTGTTATCGCGGACATTTTCACATCTCCCGATCGTTTGCTATTCTGCTATGGCGCGCGCGGCGTTAAACAGGTATTTCGCCAGCCTGTTCAAGTATTTAGTGGCGGCGGGCGCGTCGCTCAGATCCACCAGCCTGGTTTCTGTTTCCCGACACTTGGCACGGGCGAAATGCATGAACCCGTTGGCGCGGTTCGTGCCCGGGATGACAAACTCGTGCAGAGCGGCCAGTTCCGCGTCCAGTTCCCCGGAACGGATTTCCAGCCAGCCGGAGAAACGGTCTATATCCTCGCCGCGCGAAAAACCGGACACCTGGGCCGACACCGTTATCAGCTGCCTCTGTATCTCTGCGATATCGCTCGCCACGTCATTCCAGACGCCGGCGCGCGTCCCGTCTTTTAAAACCGAAACGATCTCGGCCTTGGCGAGCCCGAGCAAAGCCATTGTTTCGTCAAGCGCGGCCAAAGCCCGCACCCGGCTGTGGTTTTTGGGCACGCCTTTTTCAAACGGCAAATCGGTAAATCCCTTGTCACCCTGTTCGCTCATATTAGGAACATTGTAGCAAAGCGCAAGCTCCGTTTTAAATGTATAATTGTGTTAAATAAAAATAAGGAGACTTTCATGAAAGAACAGGTTGAGAAAGTTATTGAAAACATCCGACCCATGCTGATGGCTGACGGCGGGGATATCGAGCTTATTTCGGTTGACGAAGCGACCGGCAAAGTGACCGTTTCCCTGATGGGCGCCTGCGGCTGCTGCCCGCACGCGATTATGACGCTTAAGGCGGTTGTGGAAGCACGGCTTAAGAAAGAAGTGCCGGGTGTTACGGAAGTCATAAGAGCCTGATGCACCGGCTGGTGGATCTGCACACGCATTCCTATTATTCGGACGGAACATCATCCCCCTCCGAAGTGGTTAAACATGCGGTCAGGCGCAACGTGGAAATACTGGCGCTGGCCGACCATGACACCGTGGACGGCGTGGCGGAAGCCCGCGGCGAAGCGCGGCGTTTAAACATCCGCTTCATTCCCGCGGTTGAGATCAGCACCTGCCTGCACGACCATCTGCACATTCTGGGCTACGGAATCAACACAGCTCATGCTCCGTTAATAGAATTTCTTCAGGAGTGCAGGAAGAAAAGAATAGTCCGCATCCGCACGATCACGCAGCAGCTGCAGGCGGAAAACGTGCTCTTGGATTACGAGGAAGTGGCGGCCTGCGCCCGGAACACCGTTTCCCGCCCGCACGTGGCCGATCTGCTGGTGAAAAAAGGCTACGCCGTTTCACGGCAGGACGCGTTCCGCAAATATCTTACGCCGGGCAAACCGGGCTATGTGCAGCCTTCCGGACCGGACATTTTTGAAACGATGGCGCAGATAACATCCGCGGGCGGAGTGCCCGTCCTCGCCCATCCCGGCATAGTGCAGAGCCGCTGGGATTTCCCGGCGTGGACAAACGCCGGCTTGCGCGGGATAGAAGTTTATTATCCCCTCCACAAAACTTCCATGATGAACACGCTTGAAGACGTGGCCGAAAAATACGGCCTGTTCATCACCGGAGGGTCCGACTATCACGGGCCGGACTCCGGCCGCGAAAAAGAAGCCGGCATCCGCGTGCCGGAAGCGGCGTACAATAAACTAGAGGAGTTATTTTTCTGATGATTTACATAGCGCACCGCGGCGCGCCGGTTTTAGCGCGCGAGAATTCACTGCCCTCGTTTGAGCTGGCCCTCAAAGCCGGTTTGAACTGGTTCGAGCTGGACGTGCACCTGTCGAAAGACGGACAGCTGATCGTGCATCACGATTACGCTTTTACGCGCACCGCCGGAGATAACCGCGAAATAGGCGGCCTGACTCTGGAAGAAATAAAAAAAATCAATATCTGCAAGGGCACGGACCAGCCGTTCTGTTTCGCTCCTACGCTGGAACAGGTGTTCGGCGTCCTGCCGGAAACCGTGACGGTGAACGTGGAAATAAAAAATGAGCAGGGCCGCTATCTGGGCATTGAACAGGCGGTGGCCGCTTTCGCCAAGACCCACAGGCCGGAACGCATAGCGGTTTCCAATCAGACCTATCCTTCCCTTATTAAAATGCGGGAAATCGCGCCGGAACTCCGGCTGGGCCTGCTGGC
>JBAYFS010000065.1:0-11477 GCA_041667045.1 Elusimicrobiaceae bacterium
ACGTCAAAGCGTTCATGCTTAAACCCTTCCGGCTGGAAAGCTTTATGGAAACGGTCAAGACAAGCATCGGAGCGGCCTGAATTCTTCGGACACGCCTGCCTTAACCCCGCAATTAAACGGACAAACTTCCTGGCAGATGTCACAACCCTGGACGCGGTCGCGCATTATATCCAACGCGGACTGCGGAATATTTCCTTTATGCGACGTGTTCCAGTACGCCGCGCATTTCTCCGGATTCAACACTCCGCCAGACAAGGCTTTGCCTGGGCAGACAGTTTCGCATTTACGGCAGGTCCCGCAATCCTGATATACAGGCCGGCCAGGCTGGTAATCCTCCGGCAGGGAAATATTCAACGCTATCCCGCCCAGAAAGAAATAAGAACCCCGCCCGGGCCGGATGAGAAGACTGTTGCGGCCCTGAAAACCCAGCCCCGCGCTCGCCGCCAGGGCTTTTTCCAGCACTGGCGCGGAGTCGGCGAAAACACGGCCCTGCGCGTCCGGAAAAGAGCGTTTTATGTCCTCTAAAATAAGATTGAGTTTTTCAGTCACCGTTTCGTGGTAATCCCGCGACAGAGCGTACCGGGACACCTTCACAGTTTCCGGCGCGGGCGGAGGATTTTTCGGCAGGCGCGCGTTGCGGATTTTTTTAAGGCCTTCCCAGCGTTCGCGGTCCATAACGGTTAGCGCAGCGTCCATATCGCCGTTCCAATATTGGAACAGCGCCATGAGAACGCTTTGCGCGTCCGGATACCACTGCCGGATGTCCGCGCGCTTTCGGGGATTGCGGGCCAGATAGTCCAGATTTTCCGGCAAGCCGCTTTCGATATACTTCAGGAGGCGGGGATATTCCCCTTCCAGCGAACCGGCGCGCACAAGGCCGGCTTCATCGGCGTGAGCAAGCGCGCAGTTTAATAACCGTTGCGGCAGATCGCGCCCGATTCCCATTCGCTGTATTCCTTTTGAAAGTTTTCCAGCAGGACAGCCGCAAATTCACGCGCGTCCTGTTTGGCCCCTTTGATTTCCGCGACCGTAGTCGCGGCGGGCAGAGTTTTGGGCAAAGCGTTATTTATATTCACGCCGATCCCGATTAAAAGCCATTCTGGGTGTCTGCGCAGGGCCGCGCTTTCGGCAATGATGCCGCAGATTTTGAGATATTCATCGCGCGCGGGATTATAGGCCAGCACGTCGTTCGGCTCTTTTATCCGGGTTTTTATGCCGTACACGCCAGCCAGCGCGGAGCTTACCGCTCCGGCCATTCTGACGCTCAGCACCGGCAGTTCTTTAGACGGCACGTTGGTTTTAAGGCCCAGCGTAAGATAAAGCCCGCCCGGCCCGGAAAACCAGGCGTCGCCGTGGCGGCCCCGGCCCGCCGTCTGCTCATCCGCTATCACCAGCGCGGGCCAGGCGGAACCGGCTTCTATCACCGCGCGGGCCGCCGTCTGCGTGCTTTCCGCGCCGGGCAGCCGGATAAAAGTTTTAATCCCGGCGAACGCCGCCGGCAAATTCAGTTTCTCGGTCATGTCAGCCTCTTTTTCCGCTTTTTGCGGGAAGGTGTGAATTTCACTTCCATTTCTTTAAGCTCAAACAGGCGGTCGCGCAGTTCGGCGGCGGTTTCGAAATCCAGATTATCCGCGGCCTGTTTCATCTGGCGCTCGACTGAGTCAATGAGCGCGGGGTAATTTTTAAAATCCGGCGCACCGCCTTCAAGCGCGGTATGCAGCACCTTGAGCCCGCTTTTTTTGGCTTCAAGCTGGAACTCCTCGAGCATCGCCGATGCTTTTGTTATGGATACCGGAGTAATGTTGTTGGCCTTGTTATACTCCAGCTGTTTTTTGCGCCGCCTGTCCATCTCTCCCAGCGCGCGGGCCATGGAGCCGGTCATGCGGTCGGCGTATAAAATAACCTCTCCGCCCACGTTGCGCGCGGCGCGGCCCGAAATCTGGATGAGCGTGGTTTCGCTTCTAAGAAAGCCTTCGTTATCCGCTTCCAGTATCGCCACAAGGCCCACTTCGGGGATATCAAGGCCTTCCCTTAAAAGATTGATGCCGACCAGAACGTCAAACTCCCCGTCCCGGAACTGTTTAAGGACCTCCACACGTTTTAGCGTGTCCAGATCCGAATGCAGATATTGCGCTTTTATTCCTTTTTCAAGGAAATAAGCCGCCAGATCCTCCGCCGTTTTCTTGGTGAGCGACAGCACCAGCGTGCGCTGATGATGTCTGGTCTTTTCCGCTATTTTTCCGGTCAGGTGGTCTATTTGCCCTTTGGTCGGATGAATGGAAACCGGAGGATCGACAAGCCCCGTCGGACGGATGATTAGTTCAACCAGATTGTCCGTTTCCGCGTAAATTTTGTCGCCGGACGCGTTGCGCGATATGCCGCTGCCGGCCTGCTCCAGTTCATACGGGCCCGGTGTCGCCGACACGAAAACCGTGCGCGGCATAAGCTCCTCGAATTCGGAAAATTTAAGGGGCCGGTTGTCTAGCGCGGACGGCATCCTGAACCCGAAATCAACCAGAGTCTGTTTGCGGGAGCGGTCGCCTTCATACATGCCCCGCAGCTGCGGCATGGCGACATGGCTTTCGTCAACGAACATGAGAAAGCCGCCGAGATCCGGAAACTTGTCTTTGCGCGAATAGAAATAGTCAATAAGGCAGAGAGGCCGCGCGCCCGGCGGCCTGCCGGAGATGTGGCGCGAATAGTTTTCAATACCGGAACAATAGCCAGCCTGCGCCATCATTTCCATGTCATATTTCGTGCGCTGTTCAAGCCTTTGCGCTTCCACCAGTTTGCCTTTCCCTTTAAGAACGGCGACGGTTTCCTCCATCTCCCGTTCTATGGCGGTCAGGGCGTGCGTCATTTCCTGGTCGGTGGAGACGAAATGTTTGCCCGGATAGACCCACGCTTCCCCTATGCCGCCCATTACGTCCCCCGTCACCGGTTCCAGTTCGTGAATGGCCGTCACCGTGACACCCTCTATCAAAACGCGCAGAGCGGTGTGGGAGTAAGGCGGAAAAATGTCAATGAACCCGCCGCGCGCGCGAAACGCGCCCTGGGTAAAGGAAATGTCGTTGCGGGTGTAGCGGATGCGGGTCAGCAGCCGGGTCAGTTCCTCGCGCGACATGCGCGCGCCGGTTTTTATATGCACGCACAAATCCTCGAAATTTTTGGGCGAGCCGATATTGTAAATACAGGAAACGGACGCGATAACTATAGTATCCGGCCTGGTCAGCAGCGAGGTGGTGGTTTTAAGGCGCAGTTTGTCTATATGCTCGTTGATGTCGGCGTCTTTCTCTATATAAGTGTCGGTTTGCGGCACATAGGCTTCCGGCTGGTAATAATCGTAATAGGAAATGAAATATTCTACGGCGTTCTGCGGGAAAAACGCCTTGAACTCCGCGTAAAGCTGGGCGGCAAGAACCTTGTTGGGCGAAAGGATGAGCGCGGGCAGGCCGGTTTCCTCGATCACCTTCGCCATGGCGTAGGTTTTGCCCGAACCGGTCACACCAAGCAGGACCTGGCGCGCCAGACCGTTTTCGATATTATTGACCAGACGCGCTATGGCGCGCGGCTGGTCGCCCGCGGGCCGGAACGGAGATTCGAGTTTAAAAACGCCCATACAGAAAGTATATAAAATGGGCAAACAAAAAACCCGCCCGGAAGGGCGGGTTTTTCGTTCTGGCTGCGGAAATCAATTTACGTTAAGCAATTCCACGTCGAAATACAGCGTGGCGTTCGGCGGAATGACATTGCCCGCGCCTCTGGAGCCGTAGCCCAGTTTGGAGGGGATGACGAGTTTCCTTTTCCCGCCCACGCGCATGGTCATGACGCCTTCGTCCCAGCCTTTAATGACCTGTCCCATTCCGATCTGGAACGAGAAGGGCTCATTGCGCTTTACGGAACTGTCAAAAACGCGTCCGTCCTCAAAGTAACCGGTGTAATGCACGGTCACGGTTTTGCCTTTTTCCGGCATGGCGCCGGAGCCGGTTGTTACATCAATAAATTTCAAACCGGTAGGTGTGGTTTTTTCCTGTGTTTCTGTCACGTTTCCTCCGACAGGGGCAACTGCCGCCTGTTCTGGTTTTGAGATTGGCTCGGCGGCTTTCCGTTCCACCGCGCAACCCGCCGTTAAAATACCGGCGGCAATAAGTGCCAAGGCTGATTTATTCATGCATTCATGCTACAAAATTTGCGCGCCGCCCGCTATTGATGTTGCGGTCAATATAAAGTAAAAATGTGTTATGAGCATTATAAGAGGCAACTGGAAAACCTATTGCGCGGCGGGCTGGTGCCTGCTGGTGTGCGGTTTGCTCTGCGCCGGCGTGGCGTTAGCTGTTCCCGGCATCGCGGACGTGGTTGCGGGCTGGTCCCTGCTGTTTTCCGCTTTCGCTATTTTTATAGGGGTGACAGCCGTGCGCGGCTCGCGCCACACGGCTCCGCTTGCCCTGACCGCCATCCTTTATCTGGCGTTCGGCGCGCTGGCGGCGTGGAGTCCCTGGGAAGGCGCGGGGGTGCTGGGCACGCTAATATCCGTTTTCCTTTCGCTCGACGGACTGGCGCGGCTGGGCACGGCTTTCAGGCTGAAACCGGAACGCGGCTGGCTGGTCGCCCTTACCGGCGGATTTTTATCTCTGGCACTGGCGCTTCTGGTGTTTCTGGGCCATTCCCTTTCCGGCGTAGAACTGGCGGGATTAGCGCTGGGCATAAACACAATGGCCGCCGGAGCGATGTTTCTGCAATTGTCTTTCGTGCTCAAAAGCATTCCGCCGGAAAGTGAAGACAATGTGCTTAAATTTCTGGAAACGGAATCGCGGCGGATCGCGCTGCTGAGCGAAACGGCGCGCCAGGCCCAGCAGGAACGCGAAGCCGGAAAATAAGCGGCTTTAGTAATTAATCCAGATATTGCCGGTACTGTCCACATGGGAACAGTCTAGAAAAACGCGCCCGTTCTCCGCGGAGTAGGGATTGCTCACATAACCCCAGCAGCCGGTATCCTTCGACTGGGCCGATGAGGTCATAATCTCCACCTGATCGCAGTCGGGATGCGCGGCGGTTACCGCCACGGGAATTGCGGAAATATACTCCGGCACAAGGTCATTGAGGGTTTTGGGGAACCGTCCGGTCTTGTTTAAATAAAGGATGGAAGCCGCTCTCAGGCGGCCCAAAGACGCCTGCGTGGAGGTTTCGGCAAGCTTGCCCTTCAGCTGCCTGTAAGTCCGCACGCCGGACACGGCGAGCAGAACGAAATTCACGGCGGTGATTGCAACCAGCGCCAAAAGTATTATCAGCCAAACGGGGGATTCCCGCATGTCCCGGTAATCCACGGGCGCGCTGACTTCCGGAAGATCGGCCTGGCAGTGCGGACACTTTTTATCTTCGGCAGGCAGCCATTTGCGGCAGGATGAGCAAATACGTTCTTTTTGCCCCAGCTTCGGCAGGCAGGAGATTGCGATGGCGGTGACAACCGGCAGGAAAAACGCAAGCCCGGCCCATAACGACACTGCTCTGTTTTTCCGCTGGGCCAGACCAGCCGTAAAGGCAATTGAGGACAGCCAAACCACTATAAGGATAATTTCAATCATTCCGCCTCCCTTTCTGCTATTATATATTTTAAAATCAGGGGTTTCCAAAAAATGAACAAAATAATCTTTATCATTTTCCTGGCCTGCACGATTTTCATGGCGCTGCCTTATGCCGCGTTTTTCCGGTTTTATAACGCGGTAAAAGCGGGCGACGCTAAAACCGTATCGTCACTTATATATTACGCGGAGCTGAAACGCAGTTCAAAAACCCTGCTGGAAAACACAATTTACGAAAAACTTTCGCAGGAACCGCCTCATGAGCAAACCCGCCTTTTGAAAATCAACGGCGAACTGGAAAAAATAACGGCCTGGTATATTAACGAGGAAATGGTGAAAAAACTTGTTGCCGATCCGCGGGCGCGGGAGTATTTATTATCTTCGATGAACTTCGCGAGCCGGAAACTGAGCAACAGGGTAATAAAGTTCACCGCGAAATCCTCGTCCGGCGGCTTTACCCTGGTTTTCTTAAGACGCGGACTGGCGTGGCGGCTGGCGCAAATAAGCGTTGACCCCAACAGCAAAGCCGCGCAGGGAATTGTAAAATTATTGACCGTCGGCGGCATTCCGGACGAATACCGCTGTCCTGACATTCCGCAGCCCGAACTGTTTTATAAACTCCAGGAACTGCTGCAAAGCCAGCGCGACATCAAGCCCGCGAACGAAAAGAAGAAAATCTAGGCCCGGTCCCGGCCCGGTTTTATGCGCGCTGTTTTGGCGGCGGCCATCTCGCCGGCAAAAGCGGGATAGCCTATTTGTTTTATCCGCGCTATGCAGGCCGAGCGGTCCGAACGCAGAAAAAACCCGACTGCTTTACTTATGAAATTGGTGTAATAACCGCATTTTTTAACGTCGGTCGGACAATCCGCACAGGATTTTACTTTCTTTTCCAGACAGCAAGTCCGGACTTTGCACCAGGAAGCCCTGTCGTTACCCGAACAGCCAGGACACTTTCCCTTAAGGTACGCGCCGCAGCCTCCGCAATAAAGGCCGCAGGCGGCTATGAGTCTGGTATCTGCGATAATTTCTTTCATAAGCATATACTATGAAAATGGGCCAAATGACTCAAGAAAAAACGCGGCGCTTCTGCAATTTTATAGAAATGTCATTGTGTTGTGCCGGAAGGCAGGAAGCTGTGCCGGCAGCAAGGCTGGAAAAGAAACGCAAACACTGGCAAGTTGCAAAGCGCCAATAAATCTGGGAATGGCAGCACGGCAATAAAAGTTGTAAACTAGATTAATCGTAGTTGGAGTTGTCTATTCAAAAATGCTGTAAAACTCCAAAACGTACAAATGCTGTTTTGCATATGTTGAGAACTGGCGTATATTCATGCGCGAGTGAGATTCTTACGGATTTAACAATCAAAAACAAACTAAAAATATTATATCTCTGCGCGGGAGCGGTTCTTACGCTGTTTCTGGCGTTGAAAGGCTACGATATCCGTCCCGACAGCTATGAGTATATTCACCATTTTATTTACAGACCGCCGGCCTATCCTTTGTTTCTAGATTTGTACAGCCTTGTTTTCGGAGCCGATTACCTTTTTTTTGTTTCGCTCACCCAAATAGCCACCATAATGGCGGCGGCGTACTGGTGCGCGTCCGAATTAAAAAGCAAGTTTTCACTTCCGGCGTGGCAAGCGGCACCGCTGTTCGCGGTGTTTATCATGCCGCTTTTTGCTACTCACATTATGGACGGCGGAATTGGTAACGCCATCCTTACAGAGGCGTTCGCCTACAGCGTGTTTCTGGTCTATTGGGGACTATTGGCACGGGCTGACAGTTCGGAACGGGCGCTTGTGCTTCTGACGGCAATATCAGCCACGGTCACTCTGCTACGTCCGCAACTGGTCTTCCTGTGGCCAGTAACGGTTGCGACAGTTTGGCTTTACGGGCGCAAACGGCTTGCCAAAACGGCGATAATTTTTCTGGTCTGCCTTGCGGCAAGCTCGGCGGGTGAACGATTATACCACCTTTCGATAAACGACATTTTTGCCAAGACCTCTGTAGTGCCGCAACATATGGCTGGCAAATTACTGTATTTCGCAAATGAAGACGCGCTTTCGCGTCTTCCGCAAAGCGAGCGTGAGCCTGCATTGGCGGTTTACCGTGTTATGGCGGGGAAGAAACTGCTGGCCGCAAATTACCCCGGGGCCGGACAGGCTATTGAAAATGCTGCCGACTTTAACGATATCTGCTGGGGCTCCATGGCTGACACATATTTCGAACGATATTGTCCCGCAGGCGAAGAAAACGCCGGCTGTTATCTTATGCTGACTAATTTTTCGAGTCGGCTGGTTTACTCGCTTGCCCCGCAGTTTGGCGGAAAAGTGTTGAAAGCCGGAATTGCCGCCATGTTTGACGCGGCCAACTGGCTTACCCTGCTTTTTTGCGCGGGATTTGCAGCGGCCGTGTTTGTTATAAAAAACCGCCAGCTTGCCGTCCTGTTCGCGCTGGCGGCGGTTATGCTATTTGCGAACTGCGCTATGGCCGAAATTCTATCCGACGGGGTATCGCGCTTTTATATTTATACCACCTCGGTTGAACTTGAACTGATAATACTGACCGCGGGAATGGCTTTCTCGCGATTCCGCGCGCGGCGAAAGTAAAAAGATCTTTTTATAACTTGATAGGTCCGCGTGGCTTGATGAGAGTAGTCAAAAAATAGTGAACACACCGCTTACAAGATTCACTGTCATTTCGGGACGACCGTGACATTTCTATAAAATTGCAACAATGGGCCAAATGGCTCAAGAAAAACCGCGGCGGTTTTGCTACAATTAGGAAAATCATCCTCCAAGGAAAAACCCATGCCATCCGAAGAAATTAACACCCCTCAATCCGAAACCGAAGTGAAAATGACTCCGGCTGAAATAGAGTTAAAGTGGTACCGGGAGGTTTATCAGGGCGACAGTATGCCCCAGTTAACGCTTCGCGCCATTATTATGGGCTCCCTGCTGGGCGGGTTCATGTCCCTGTCAAACCTTTATGTCGGCCTTAAAACCGGCTGGGGACTGGGCGTCGCCATAACCGCGTGCATCCTGTCCTTCGCGATTTTCAAAACGCTCAGAACGTTTTTCCCAAAACTGTTCACAACCGACATGTCCATTCTGGAAAACAACTGCATGCAGTCAACCGCTTCCTCGGCCGGCTATTCAACCGGCGGAACAATGACCTCGGCGATATGCGCTTTTCTGCTGATCACCGGCAACCACATGCCGTGGCCGACCCTGATGTTATGGACGATTTTCCTTGCCGCGCTGGGCGTGTTCATGGCCATTCCCATGAAACGGCAGATGATAAACATTGAGCAGCTGAAATTCCCCAGCGGCATAGCCGCGGCGGAAACGCTTAAAAGCCTGCATTCAAAAGGCGAGCAGGCCGTGCGCAAAGCGCGCATCCTAGGCATAGGCGGCGTTCTGGGCAGCGGCATCGCCTGGTGCCGCGAAGGCATAGTGCCGGCGTTCATGAAAATCCCTGGCGCCCTCCAGTTCCCCGGAACCCTTGGCGGCACGCCGCTGGCGAAATATTCCATTTCCTTCGAAATGAGCGCCATAATGATAGCCGCCGGAGCTATTATCGGCTGGAAAATAGCCTGGTCTCTTCTTGCCGGGGCAATTTTAAATTATGCGATTCTAGCGCCGAAAGTGCTTGAGTTCGGCGGCATCGCCCCCGCTTTGGGATACCGGGAAATAGTGCGCTGGAGCACGTGGACAGGCGCGTCCATGATGGTGACATCTGGACTGCTGATGTTCGCTTTCCAGTGGCGTACTATATTGCGCGCGTTCGGTGGGCTGACCTCAATTTTCACAGGCAAAAAAAGTGAAACGGACGAAATGGCCCACATTGAAGTGCCCGGCAGCTGGTTTGCGCTCGGCACGGCAATTGCGGGGCTTGGCTGCATACTAGTCCTTTTCTTCGCGTTCGACACCACCCTGCTCATGGGTCTGGTGGCGGTGCTGATGACGTTTTTTCTTTCTGTCGTGGCGTGCCGCGCCACGGGAGAATCGGACATCACGCCCGTCGGCGCCATGGGAAAAATAACCCAACTCGGTTTCGGCATACTGGCGCCGTCTAACATGACGACCAACCTTATGACCGCAAGCGTAACCGCCGGAGCGGCAGGTTCGTCCGCCGATCTGCTGACCGATCTGAAAAGCGGCTACCTTCTGGGTGCGAACCCGCGCAAGCAGTTTATAGCGCAATTCGTGGGTATTTTCGCGGGCACGCTGGTGGTGGTGCCGGCGTTTTACCTGCTCGTGCCGGACGCGAGCGTGCTGGGCACGGACAAATGGCCCGCCCCCTCGGCGCAGGTCTGGGCCGCCGTAGCGAAACTGCTTTCAAACGGACTGGAATCCCTGCACTTCACCGCGCGGGCCGGACTGGTGTGCGGCGGCGCCGTCGGAATCCTTCTGCCCATGTTTGAACGGATGTTCCCCCGCCAGCGCCGGTTTTTCCCTTCGGCGATGGGACTGGGCCTCGCTATGGTTATTCCGTTTTACAACTCGCTTTCAATGTTTATCGGCGCGGCGATCGCCCTGATAATAGAAAAGAAATGTTCGGCGCAAACAGAAGAATACGTGGTTCCCGCGGCGGCCGGCATAATAGCCGGGGAATCGCTTATGGGCGTGCTGATAGCATTGCTGATTGCCACAAACATAATCAAAGGCTGATACCCTTTCAAGCGCAAAAAAGCCCCGTTTTGCAACGGGGCTTTTTTATTCGAGAAAGGACATTTATAATTTATCGCGGTGAAGGGTTATGCCGAATTTGGTCCGCGAGTCCGCTGCGCTTCTGCCCGCGCAGGTCATAACGGGAAAGGGGATCGCGTCCGCTCCGTTTAAAGACGCCGAGCAGAACGCGTTAACCGCGCCCGACAGCTCCAGCTGGACCTGAAAATACCGCGTTTTGCAGACACCATTTTCCACAACCCCGTTTTGCGGGCAGATGGCGTAAACCGCCAGTTCCGCACTCGCCAATTCCTGCCCGAAAGTCAAATTAAAGCTCCGGCGGAATACCCTGAAAGTGCCAGGCTCGTTAACCGCCGGCAGAACGAACGAAACCGGTATATTCCTCTCCACCGGCACCGGTAAGGCGGCGTTCTTTTGCCACGATGACACAAAACCGGAAAAGCCGAAAACACTTTGCCCTGCCGAAACCGCCGTCGCCTCAAACCGCACATCGGGACCGGCGGTCGGCGCCGCCTGTTCCAATGCGGGTTCCTGCGCGCGCAACGGAGCAAGGTGAAGCGGTAGGGTTAAAAGCAAAGCCAACGCGGATATTTTTTTCATAATATTCTTTCTTTTGTGTCCAGGATGATTTAATCATATAATATTTCGGTACACACAAGCAGAAACAGGAGGTACACCCATGGGACGGAAATTTTTACTTGCAGTTCTTGCAGCCGCGCTGTTTGCACCCGGAGTTTTTGCGCAGGCGGATTTATCCGCGACGGTGCCGTACAGGAATATGATTACGGATTTCACCGTTGTGAAAAAGGAAACGGCGGCCCTTCTGGTGATTGACGCGCAAAATGATCTGGCAAGCCCGAACAACGCCGCCGTCTCGGCAAGCATAGCCCAAGCCGTCGGCATGTTCCGCAAAGCCGGCAGGCCGATTATCCACGTCGTGCGCCTTTATGACGCGGCCGGAAGCAACGCCGACCTTTTCATCCGGACGCAGCTTCAGAACGGGCTGAAATTTTTACAACCCGGCATGCCCGGTTCAGAATTTATCCCGGGAACCGTGCCGCCCGGCACGAAGTTGAATTTCGATATTCTCATGCGCGGAGGAGTGCAGACCATATCCGACATCGAATTCGCGATTTACAAACCGCGCTTAAACCCCTTCACGCGCACTAATCTGGACCAGTTCCTCAAATCCCAGAACACGAACGCCG
>JBAYFS010000066.1:0-11471 GCA_041667045.1 Elusimicrobiaceae bacterium
AAACCCTACTCTAAAGGGGAAAGGGCGGCAGTGAAATGCTATGGCGCGGACGATGTCCGCGAAGGCGTGGCGATCATGCACCACGAAGGCGTGGATGTTTCCATTACCGGCAATTCCACGAATCCGACCAGATTCCAGCATCCTGTGGCGGGCACTTATAAAAAAGAGTGCAACGAGCGCAGGAAACGCTACTTCTCCGTTGCCTCGGGCGGCGGCACAGGCAGAACCCTGCACCCGGATAACATGGCCGCCGGACCCGCGTCCTACGGCATGACCGACACCATGGGCAGAATGCACAGCGACGCCCAGTTCGCCGGCTCATCCTCGGTTCCCGCGCATGTGGAAATGATGGGATTTCTGGGAATGGGCAATAACCCGATGGTCGGGGCGACTGTCGCAGTGGCGGTGGCGATAGCGATATAGCCGCGCCGTTACAATATTTCTGTAAAAAGAGCGGGGTTTTGGCGGGAGTTCGCCAAAGCCCTGTTTTTTCGATGATGTGGTTTAATGTAAAACCCCCCGGCGTGAGCCGGGGGGGGGTCTTTTGCGTAATATTCGTTCCGGTGTTAGGGATAAAACCGGGTAATCATTCTAGGGAACGGGATTGTCTCGCGGATATGCTCCGCGCCCGTAAGCCAGTTCACCAGCCGTTCCAAACCGATGCCGAAACCGCTGTGGGGAACGGAACCGTATTTTCTTAAATCAAGATACCATCGGAAGGCTTCGATATTGAGGTGCTCACCTTCCATTCTGGAAAGCAGAAGCCGGTAATCGTCTTCTCTCTGGGAGCCGCCGCATATTTCACCGAATCCTTCTGTGGCCATCAGGTCGCTGCCCAACACCAGATCGGGGTCGGACGGATCCCGTTTCATGTAAAACGCTTTGATTTTAACGGGCCATTTTTCGATGAACACTGGCACGTCGTAAGCTTGCGCCAGAAGGCGTTCGTCGTTCGCGCCCAAATCCAGGTCGGGGGTTATTTCCGAACCCAGCGAACGCAACAACTCCACCGCCTGAGCGTGGGTCATTTTTACGAAAGGTTTATCAATGACTCGCTGTAAGGGCACGGTGTCCCGCTCAAGCATTTTCAGTTCCGCCTGATGTTTTTCCAGCACGGCTTTGAACACGAATTTAATCATCCGCTCCTGTATTTCCATGTTCTGCGCGTGCTCGACGTAGGCCATCTCCGCGTCCATCATCCAGAATTCTGTTAGGTGCTTTTTTGTTTTGCTTTTTTCGGCGCGGAACACGGGGCCGAAGTCGAAACAGCGTCCGTGCGCGAAAATCGCGGCTTCAAGATACAGCTGTCCGCTCTGGGACAGGTAAGCTTTGCCGAGGTCGAAATATTCGAAGTCGAAAAGGGTGGTGGTCCCTTCGCAGGCGGTTGAAGTTATGATCGGGCAGTCTATCTTGGTGAAATTTTCACCGTTTAGGAATTCATAAATGGCGTTTATAGCCGTGTTGCGTATTTTCTGTATCGCCCATTGTCTTTTGGAGCGAAGCCACAGGTGCCGGTTTTCCAGCAGGAAATCCGGGCCGTGGGCTTTTTTGCTGAGCGGGTACTCCTCTGAAATCTGATACGCCGATACTCCTGTCAGCTGCAGTTCGTACTCATTCGCCCGTTTCGGGTGTTTTGAAACTTTGCCGGTAACGGCAACTGAAGTTTCCTGGGAAAGCGCGCGGATTGCGTCGGCGCATTCCGTTCCGATTGAGTCTAAAACTGCCACCGCCTGCACATAGCCGGTTCCGTCGCGAAGTTCTATGAAAGCGATTTTTCCAGAACTTCTGATATTGTTTACCCAGCCTTTTAAGGAAACTTCGGTTCCCTCATGCTGTGCTAAATCCTTTATAAATGCCGGCATTGCCATGATAAACCTCGCGGATGATATTATCTATCTATTGTACATCTTCCGCTCCGCGCCTATCAAGATTTAAAGGCGCAAATTTTAGCAAATGAATCTTGCAGGAACGTTAAAGCAGAAAAATTGGCTTTTTGTCATACTTTGGACAAACTGCCTAAACACGGAAGGCTTTTATTTCTTCGCGCAATGTTATACACTGGCCTTATAGATGGTTATCATGTGTTTTAGAGGGGCTTACAATGAAAAAAATTATTACCTTGACGGCTGTTTCCCTGATGATTGTTCCCGCGATGTCTGCGGACGGAAAAATCAGTGAAGCCAACACGGCTTCCGCTGTATCTAAGGACTATGTCCAGACAAGCGACCGGATTAAGGACGCTTATGAGCGGATGGCTAATGCGTATGCATACAGCCAACCTCTAAAGCTTAACGATTTTCCTTCCGGAACCGTGAACGTTCCGACTCGGCTGGTTTATGGAATGATGCATTTTTCGCTTGATAAAACTCCGCTCGCTCTTACTTTCGGACGCGGTTCCATTTTCTTTGACGGCGACTCCATTCCTGTTCCGACCGTTTCCGCGAAACTGGTTAAAAACGGTTCCGCTATCGTGACAGGTGAAATGGGCGGACAAGCCGAATCCGGCGGGTTTATTTTCAAATACCGCGATATCCTTTCTCTTTCCCTGCGGCGTAATGGAAAAAGCGGTAAAGTATACGGCAAACTAACGTTTGCCAATCCTTCGGCAAATGCGGATGTCCACTATTTCATCCTGCCATAACGTTCGTTGCCGCTTCCGGAGTGTGTTTTTATCTGGCATAATCCCCGCATTCTCACTGGCACTTCTTCGTTTCGCGGGACAATAATTACCGCAACCTTGATTTAAAACAAAAAAGCCGAGTCATTATAATGACTCGGCTTTTTCTTTTACTTCAATTTTTTCAGACCAGCGCTTTAGGCTTTTCGATATTGGCGATGTTTTCCGAATTGTAAATCCTGTAGTCTATCTGGGGGAAAATATTATCCCGCCATTCAAGATCGCGCAGAAATTCTTCGTCAATCCGGTCATCTTTTATCTGGCCGTAAAGGTCATTGAAACGCTGGATATGCTCCTTCGTGCGTTTCGTGGAATACTGCATGGCCGTGCCCACGGTTATCAGGAACGCCCAGTCGGATGACTGCGCGAGAACCAGTTCCCGCGCCAGTTGGTTAAGCGAGCGCTGGCGCACCTCGTCCGAATTGGGAGCTGGGGTGTAAATATTTTGTTGTAAAAGGAAAATAATACTGTTGTGTTGTTGGTGCTAAAATTGTAATTTACATTTAAGCCCTATTGCAAAAGGAGAAGACATGGCGATTCTTGACGTAGTAAAGTATGATGGCCCTAATGATATTTTGGTTTGGAAATGGCCCGGCGACCAGTTATCCTGGGGGAGCCAGCTCATTGTCAACCAGAGCCAGGAGGCGCTTTTCTATCGCAACGGACAGGCTTTGGACCTGGTGGGTCCGGGCCGGCACTCCCTTTCCACCGCGAACATTCCGCTGTTGGAATCAATTGTCAATATCCCGTTCGGGAATAATACCCCGTTTCCGGCCGAGGTGTATTTCATCAACAAGGCCGTTCTCCTTGATGTTAAGTGGGGCACTCCCCGGCCCATGCCTATTCTTGATCCGCAGCTTAATATTTTTCTGCCTATACGCGCTAACGGACAGTTCGGTTTCCGTGTTAAGGACTCGCGCAAAATGGTTGTTCAATTAGTGGGTACGGTGCCGACTTTTTCAAAAGAGGATGTTTCGGATTACTTTAAGGGCGTCATCCTTACCAAGGCCAAAGACTATATAGCTTCGCAACTTATCGAGCGCAAATTATCCATACTTACTGTTTCGGCGCATTTGGCTGAAATGTCGCAAAGCCTGCAAGCTAAGCTGCAGGCGGATTTTGAGCTTTTCGGCCTTGATATTGTTAATTTTTTCATTAACGCCATTGACGTTCCGGACGACGACCCCGAAGTAAAACATATCAAGCAGGCCATGGCAAGCAAAGCGGAATTCAGCATTATGGGCGAAGACGTGTACCGCATGAAACGGACTTTTGATGTACTTGAGGCGTCTGCTAAAAACGAAGGCGCCGGCAATCTGATGGGCGCGGGGATGGGACTTGGCATGGGCATGGGCGCGGGTTCCGCTTTCGCGAGCGTGACCGGAGGCATGATGGCGGCTGTGCAGCCAGCCCCGAAGGTACCGGCTCCACCGTCCGCCATGGTTGCTTGTCCTGCTTGCGGCAACAAGGCTTTTTCCGCTTATAAATTCTGCACCGTCTGCGGTGGCCCGATGATTACCGCCAATGCGGTGTGCCCCTCGTGCGCGGTGGAAGTGCCGGTGGGCGCGAAATTCTGCGGTCATTGCGGGCGCAAACTGGCGGTGAGTCTGTGTCCGAAATGCGGGGTGGAAGTTCCGCCTGTGGCATCGTTTTGTCCTCACTGTAAAAACAAATTGGATAACCGTTCATGAGCGATTCCTACGTCTGCCCCAATTGCGGAGGCGAGTCCTCTTTTGCCAGCGAACGCTGCGAGTATTGCGGGACTCTGCTGATGCCGCAGATGACGGCGTCCGGAGTTGCCAACGATGTCTTATTGCGCCAGCTGGCCGAGATGGAGGCCAAGGCTCTAAAAACCCCGGGCGACGGAAAATTGCAGTATGCGCTTGGCGAAGCGTACCATCGGCTGGGCGATTATAACAGAGCCGATAAATGCTTGCAGAAAGCGGCAGAGTTGCTGCCGACTGAGCCGATGGTTTTCCAAATGCTCGCCTGGAACGCGGGCATTAAAGGCGGCTGGGAAAACGATACCGTGGGCGATTATCTGGAAAGGGCGCTGATTCTCAATCCTGAATTGAAAACGGCGCAGGCTCTGAAATTCCTACATGAAGGCGCTCGGCTGTATTTATTTAATTGGTCGGCCAACGCCGAAGAGATTATGTCTGCGTTTGAAAAAGCAGTCGCGCTTGATCCTGAAAACGCTTATATCTATCATTACGCGTCGCGGCTTTGCGAATCAATGCGGCAATATGATGACGCTATCCGCTTATCAAAACAGGCGGCCGAGCGGGCGCTTAAAGATATAGCCCCGGGAAAAGAAGATGCCCGTATTTTCGCCCGATTGGGATATCTCCGCCGCAAGGTAAACCAGCTGGATGAAGCGCGGAAATACCTGGCGCAGGCGATTAATCTGGACCCGGACAACGCCGCGGTTAAAAGTCTTTTGTCAGATATCGGTTAGGCTGGCATATTTGAAATAAAAAAGCCGAGTCATTATAATGACTCGGCTTTTTCTTTCGATTCAATTGTTTCAGACCAGCGCTTTAGGCTTTTCGATATTGGCGATGTTTTCCGAATTATAAATCCTGTAGTCTATCTGGGGGAAAATATTGTCCCGCCATTCAAGATCGCGCAGGAATTCCTCGTCAATCCGGTCATCTTTTATCTGGCCGTAAAGGTCATTGAAACGCTGGATATGCTCCTTCGTGCGTTTGGTGGAATACTGCATGGCCGTGCCCACGGTTATCAGGAACGCCCAGTCGGATGACTGCGCGAGAACCAGTTCCCGCGCCAGCTGGTTAAGCGCGCGCTGGCGCAGCCCGTCCGAATTGGGATAGCGGTTCGCAAGCTCAATCATGCGCTGGGCTATTTTGTTAAGGTGCCGGTAAACCCAGTCGTTTCCCGCGTTGAGCCAGACTTCATGATATCCCTTGTCGCCCCAGGAGGACATGCTGGGCTGGATAACCTGGTTGTCCGGATTTTCCGCCAGATATTCCATGGGTGTAATGGGGAGTATCGCGTCCTGGTCATGATGGATTTTCCTGAACAAAAATTCCAGGAACTGCGGTCCTTCATACCACCAATGTCCGAACAGCTCCGCGTCGTACATTGACACTATAAGCGGTTTTTTCTTTATTAACCCGTAGAGGTGCTCGATCTGTTTTTCGCGGTTGAACATGAAGTTTCCCGCGTGATCGGCGGCGACGGTGCGCGCCTCCGACGGGCTGTACGGCTCTTTCTGGTTAAGCGGCACTTTGCCCGTAATGCGGTGGTATTTCACGCCCACGTTGCGGCGCACCCCGTCGGAATGGAGATAGGGTTTGATGTACTCGTATTCCAGATCATAGCCCAGATCGCGGTAAAATTCGCGGTAGCGCCGGTCGCCGGGATAGCCCGAGTCCGCGCTCCAGACCTGATGCGCGGATTCCATGTCGCGCGCGAAAACGGCTACGCCGGAGGGGCAGTAAACCGGGGCGTAAACGCCGTAGCGGGGCCTTGGCGAACCGTAAAGAATGCCGTGGCTTTCGGTGAAGAAGAAGCGGATTCCGGCTTCTTTAAGATAAACGTCGTCGCCCGGATTATAGGCGCATTCGGCGAGCCAGATGCCGCGCGGCGCGCGTCCGAAATGGCGCTGATAATCGGTTACGGCTATCCTAATCTGAGCGTTTACTGATTCCTTATGCACCTGCAAAGGCAGGAATCCGTGCGTGGCGCAGCAGGTGATTATTTCGATTTTCCCCATGTCCTGGAATTTCCGGAACCCTTCCAGGATATTGGAGTGGTAATAATCTTCCCACAGCTGGCGCAGGCGTTTGAATTTAGTTTCATACATCTGGGCAACTTCCGCGTAACCAGTGTTTCTGGTGCGGACGGCTTCTTTTTCGCTTAATTCTATGCGGTTGTACAGATATCTGCGGAAGCGGCTTTTTAAAAGCTCGTCCGACATCATATTGCACAAAGGAGGCGTGACCGACATAGTGAGGCGGAAATCCACCCCGTCTCGGGTAAGATTTTCAAACATGTCCAGAAGCGGCAGATACGTTTCTATCATCGCCTCGAAGAACCAGTCCTCCTCAAGGAAGTCGTCGTATTCCGGATGGCGCACGTAAGGCAGATGCGCGTGCAGTACTAAAGCGAAATAGCCTTTCTCTTTACCGTTTTTCATCTGCGTTCGTGTGTCTCTCTGTTGTTATCGTGATTTGTTTGTGCATGTCGCCGTCGGCGTTGGTGGCTTTGACGGGCAGGTCCAGAACGCCGTCCGGAAAGGCGAATCTGAGCGAAAAGGTCCCGTCCGGGTTCAGCTTGACCGTTCTTCCCGCCACGGTGACTTTGGCGTCCGGTTCAGTCGCGCCGTAAAGCACCAGTTCGCAGTCTGCCACAAGCCAGAAATCTTTTTTGACTTCCGCAGAAACAGCGGGGTGTCCGCCCCAGGACGCGCCCCGGGAAGACACGGATTTGATCATTTCCCAGCGCTGCGCCAGAACGCGCGCTATGTCGCCGGACGCTTTGCCGATATGCTCTATCCCTGAAAGTTTCAGCAGTTTCTCAAAATCGCTGCTGACACTCATCCAGTGTTCATCCGTCTTATCGGATACGGAGCCTTTCGGCAGGCCCACCATGTTGCTTCGCGCCAGAAGGATGAATCTTCCTTCCGGGTCTATGAGGCCAAGTTCGCAGATGTAGGCGCGGCCTGAATTTGGCACATTAAGATACCAGCTGCGGGCCTCCAGCACGATGGGGACGTCAAAATAATCGCCTGAATTGGTCCCGTCAAAACCGGCTACACCGGTCACATCGTGAACGCGGATTACGCTTTTCGATTTGAAAAGGATATCAGCTCCGAACTCATGTTTAACCGCGTTGAGGGTATTTTCCGTTACTTCCCAGTAAAGAAACATCCAGTCCGGGTCACGCGGAAGAAGATACGCTTCCGTATCTCCGTAACTGTCCGGCAACGACACATCCTGCGGTACAGGATATATCTTTTCCTCTATCTTGAAACTTCCTGAAGAATGCGGCATTTTTTCTGAACTCATTTTCAGGCTCCTTTTTCTAATCTGCGTTAGCTCCCCTTACACTTATCAGCACTTATATTTTAGCAAAGATTTTTGAGGTAAGTCCAGCTTTCGCTTTTTCTTCGTTTTTTTATTAGTTTTAATCATATTCTTGCCTGCATGGATAGTATATTCCCATATATAAGGGATGCGATACACCGGCGGGCTTCTAAATTCCGGAAATCTTCGTTTTTTCTTCTTTTTCTATTGACTTTGAACTACTCGAATGTTATACTATAAGCAGAGGTGCTCGGTGAAACATAATATTTCGAAAAACAGCGGAATGACTCTATTGGAGTTGGTGATCGCTTCGGTGATTCTTGCTGTAACCAGTGTGGCGTTTTTTTCATATATTTTAACAACTAAAAAGACGGTTGCCCTCAGTTCCTACAATTATGTGGCAATCAATCTGGCTAGAGATGTTCTGGAGTGGGGCGCGTCTGGTAATTTTAGTCATGATTTTCGTTTGAAGTATTATTATCCGGGGGCTAAGGGTTGCACCATTTCTATTCACGGAGACTGTAGAGGCGCTTACACCGGAGTGGGCTATGGATTGAAGGAATGGGCATATTTTGACCCCAAAAGTCGTGGTGGTGGGTGGGATACTCCGTTTGACACCCTGGGCGATATAAAGGCCAAAGGTTTGGTTCCTCCTGAAAATCCGGACAGCGTGGTAATTTATTATGAAACGAGATCTGATCCGGCTTTTTACGGAAAATTCAAGCACTATGTGAGCGTGTCCTGGCAGGATACTCCTAACGGGCCTGTTCACAAGCGGGATTTGGCGACGATTTCACTGTCGCATGTTAATGATCAGTTGCATCTTAAGCTTGCTGACTTTACTTGGAAGTAGAATTGGGAGGATTTATGAACAAGAACAAAGGGATGTGTCTGGCGGAATTGCTGATCGCGGTGGGACTGCTTGCCGGCGTCGGGCTGGCCACAAGTTCGGTTTCAGTTTTCGTATCCAGAGCTGGTTCCAAGATTGAAAAAGCCATACTGCCTATGCAAGAGGCCAACTTGGCTGTTGAAGCAGTGGCGCAACGGATTAAACGCGCTCCGGTTATGAAAAACGGCAAGAATTATACTATCCTGAACAACGCTTTGGCGTCTTCTTCCGGATCAGTTATTCAGTATAAGAGCAACGACGGCAAACGGCTTGAGGAATTTTCAGTTGTCGGCTCGAACTTCGTTTATAAACGCAACGCGGATAAGGCTCCCTCGACATATGACGTTCTTGCTCGGGATGTTTCAGCGGTCAATTTTAAAAACGATTACAGCAACCGGGTGGCTGTGGAATTGACACTGAATAACAAGCAGGGCACGGTGCGCACTTCCGTGATGCCTGTTAATACCTCAACCACTAGAAATATTATTAATTGAGAGCCGCACAATGCTGAAAAAATTGAATAACAAAGGATACGCGCTTGTCCTTGTGCTGGGGATAGTTGTGATAATGGCTTCGACTGTGGCCAGTATCGTAATCCTCATGCGCGGACGTGCGAGCGATTTGGAAAACATACTGGACAGGACCACCGCGTATTACCTTTGTGAAACGGGCGCCAGCGTTGCGGTTTTGGATATCGCTGCCGGAAAAATCAAAGCGGGCAACACGACCCGCACGTTTGATTTCACTATCGGCGATCAAAGTTATAAGGTGCGGTATGTCGTAAAGAAGGTGTCCGGAGTCTGGGCGATTGAATCGTCGGTTGCTTCTCCGCTGCGGCTTGGCGCAACCTATACGTTAAAGGTTGGCGGACAGCGTGCATTCCCTATCTTCATCAAGGGCTTTGGCGGGATGTAGCCGGATTGAAGCAGGTTGTTTTTTAGGAGAGACAAATGAAAAAAACAGTTATAGTATTGCTGATATTGTTCGGAGTTGGAGTCGCGGGCGGGTTGTTTATCGGTTCTGTTCCCGTTATCGCTTCCCCTCTCACGAATGAAGTTTCCGGCGGCGAGCAGCCGGCCAGCGTATGGTATGACGAGCAGTGGAAGGCCATTGGCGCTATCGCCACGACAAACGGCGGGTATGCCCATGTTAATCTTCCGGGGAAAATTTCCAACGCGGCTAAAATGTCGAAGCACGGGACACGGTGGGCTGTTTCCGCCCAACCCAAAATGGTTGTGACAAAATGGCAAGTTCACGGACATATACACTTCGAGTAATTCTTGCGGGTGTTCTCTCTCTGGCGCTTGGTTTTCTCGCCGGATGGGGATTGCGGCGCGGTTTCCACCCCGCAAAGAAGCCTGATCCGGGCGTTACGGTTCTCAGGAGACAGGCAATAGCGGGCGCAGTTAAAAATGGCGCGAAGGAATATGACTTCACAACCAATTTCCTTCCGGTTACGGGGCAGTGATTTTTTAAGGAGAAAATTTTATGGCAATCAAGAAACTGTTTATAGCGGCAATTGTTGTGGCGGGCGCGTTGATATTCCCGGCGAACATGTTCGCTGATCCCATTAATGACGCGCCGAGCACGAAAAAGCCGGCTACCATAGGTTCCTGGAGCGACGAATACTGGTCCGCCACCGGGTTTTACCAGCTTGTTCCCTGCGGCGGGGGCAATGAAGATAAGAATTTCTGCTATGTCGGCACCTCAAATCCTACGGCGAATATGAACGATTATTCGGTTTCGGAAGGCAACACTGTTAGCATTACTCCGGACCTTGTGGTTACCGAATGGACGGTTACCGGACACGTGCACTTCGCGTCAGGCCTATGAGTGCGGCATCTCTCCGGCGCGGCGGGTTCACTCTGCTGGAAACGCTTATCGTTTTGTTTATTATCGCCGTAGGCACCGCGATAGCGGTGCGCAGTGTGGGTAGCAGCACAGTGAAAGCGCGCGAAAACGAAGCGCAGGCTCGGGCAAAAGTTGTATGGGAAGCCGAGAAACGGTATTTTGCGTATAAAGGGTTGTATACGGATAACTGGGCCATTTTGGGAGTTCCGGATCCGTCGCTGATTGACAGGTTTTACAATTTCACCATATACCTTGATTCGAACGCGGGCATGGTGTCGTTCCACATATATGTAGCCAAGAAGGACGACGGTTCGAGCGGGTTTAAAATGATGGGCACGGGTGAAATAGTTGCGCTGAAATAGAAATAAATCTTTACATGTTTTGTGAAAGGCCTTCCATACGGAGGGCCTTTCGCGTTTACGCCTGGTTTTTGCCGCAGGTCCGGACGCGGATGATTCTTAGAAGACACACTTGCATAATGTCTGTAAATATATTACATTATTTCATCGGCCTGTTGCGGGTTAATCATTTATTGCAGGAAAATAACGCTGCCGAAGGACGGTATAGGAAACGATGAATACCATAAAAATAGTAATAGCAGATGATCACGCGGTGGTTCGGGACGGCATAAAAGCGGTGCTTGAGCGGAAATCCGAAGTAATTAAAGTTGTGGCTGAAGCCGAAAACGGAAAAGAGCTTTTGGAGATAGCCAAAGAGCATCCCGCGGATATTTATATAATCGACATTTCGATGCCCGTCTTAAACGGTATCGAAACCACTGAGCGGCTTTTGAAGATGGATTCAAAAAACAAGGTCATAATGCTCAGCATGCACGATGACAGGGTCTCGGTTGAGAAAGCGCTTAAGGCCGGCGCGCGCGGTTTCATCGTGAAGGTTTCCACTTCTGAGGAAATCATAAAGGCCATTCAGGAAGTAAGCGAGGGACGGTTTTATCTCTGCTCGAAGGTTTCAAAATATGTCGTGCAGGGGTTTTTGGGACAGG
>JBAYFS010000067.1:0-11264 GCA_041667045.1 Elusimicrobiaceae bacterium
ACCGCCGCGATATCGTAATTCACCGACTCGAACCACACCGAGTGGGTGAAAATCGCCGAACCCTCTTTCTGCCAGCCGAGCGCCGCCGGATTATAGAAGATCACCGAAGCGTCCCCGGTTGCCGCCACGAAAGCGTCACCCATAGCCGCGCTGCGCGCGCCGGCGCCGAGTTTGAGAATCTGTCCGCTGGAGGTGCCCGCGGTGGCGGCGAAAGAACTGTTAACCAGCCCGCATACGAGAATCAGGATTAAGAAGAATATTTGTCTTTTCATAATAATCACCGTTCCACCGCGATTTTGATAATCCTATCCAACCCGCCGGATTTCAAACGCGCGAAGTATACTCCGCTGGACACCCTCTTGCCGTCCCCGTTCTTGCCGTCCCATTCAACAAAACCCACGCTGGAGGATGGCAGGTCGCGGACCAGTTCGCCCGCCACGTTGTATATCCTTATCGAAGTGTCCGCCGCGAGGTTATCAAACTTCATGCTCGCCCTGTCGTGCGCACCGCCGGTACCCGGCTGCCACGGATTGGGATAAGCCTTGACGCTGGCCAGATCGCTCATGACCGTAAGCCCCAGCAGAGAATAAGCCGAGAAATGGTTTATATTCACTGAGACGCGTTTATTCGCCAGATCCACAACAGAACCGGACACCTCCTCCCACCTTTCGGTGGCCGGATTCATCCACGCTATGCGCAGGTTGATGGCCTGGATGTTGGTGCCGTCAACAATTCCGTCGCCGTTCACGTCCGAATAGTAGATGTACAGCGCAACAGCGGCGAAAGAAACTGTAATCTTCTGCGCGCCCTTATACGCGGACACTTCCCTTATACTTCCTGAAACCTGCTCATACCCGCCCTGCACATTGCCGTTGGCGTTATTTATCTGCGTGGTGCTGACATCAATAGGGGAAGTCAGCGGATTAGTCGAATTATAGATAAGCGAGTTAGCCAATTGCGTAACTCCGGCTGGCACAACCAGCGCGAACGAATTGTTGGCGGCTGTTATATTCAGCTGGGTATTGCTGGTCGTAGACGAAACGGCTATGCCGCCAGCCGCGACGGAAGTGAAAACAATTTCAAACTCCGTAGCCGCGAAAGTGGAAGACGCCAGAGCGTCGCTGTCTTTAACCACAATATGCCATATACCCGGGTTAAGTCCGATAAGTGACATTGTGGGATCAAGCCGCGCACTGCTGACAAGCCGCGAAGCCGTAGCCGCGAGCGCGACACCTCCGTCGGATGTGGTGGTTATGTAAACCCTGTCTCCGGCGTAGAAGTTAGAACCGTTCACGGTAAACGTAACGCTTGAGATCGTGTTGCTTCCGACATCCACGCTAAGCGAAGTAACCGAAGGCAAAGCCCAGGTTTGTTCGGAAGACGAAGCGGACGGAGCGGTTAACACGCTGTCGCCGTTAAGCGCGTAAACCCGCGCGTAATACGTCGTGTCCGGCTCAAGCGCGGTGATCGTATAGAGCAGAGCAGTTCCAGCCGAGGCCAGCGTTGTCACCGCCACGGCGAAACCGCTGTCCGTGGAATACTCCACTTCATAGGAAGTACCGGAAGGATTCGCGCTGGTCCACGCGGCCCTCATGCTCTTTCTGCTTAACACCGTCAGGGCCGGCGTGCCGGGCACCGCCGCGAACGTATATTTCGCGGCCGTGTTGGAAGTTTTGGAATCAGAATTATTCTTCGCCATGGCGTAACGGGAATAGGAAGTGTTCGGAGCGAAACCCGTTTCCACCCACTGCGTTGCGCCAGAACCAAGCGTAACCAGAGGAGTTCCGGTATCCGTCGAACTGTAGATCTCGTAGTACTGCACATTAGCAACGGCATTCCAGGTCCAGCGCACGGAATCGGAGCTTAGAACCGTGCCGGCGAAACTGTCAAACACCGGCATGGGCCCGTCAACGGTCGTAGCGGTAGAAACGACGGAAGCCGCACTCTTTATACTGTCGGCGTTAACGCCGAACGCCCGCACATAATAGGTTGTATTATAGGTAAGCCCGGTCACCAGCAACGTTGTGGTTGAAACGCGGGTAGTGGTGGTCAGAACCAAAGCGAAGCCGCTGTCCGTAGAAACATCCACGTCATAACCCGTGCCGGAAGGATTGCCGCTTGCGTTCCAGGAAGCGGTGAAACTGCTTCTGTAGATGTTGCCGATCACAATGCCCGCGGGCACGACGGCGAAAGTGTTTGCCGTCACCACGGTATGCGACGAATAGCCCTGAGTGTTTACCGCCATTACGGACCAGCCGTAATTCGTGTTGGGCGCAAGGCCGGTGTTTGTCCACGTCAGGCTGGACGACGGCACGGTTTGCAGCAAAGCGCCCGTGCTTGAATATATGCGATATTCGCCAGCGCGCGTTGCGGCGCTCCAGTCGAGCTTGACACTGCCCGAACTCTGGACGGTGGGAGCGAAGTCCGTTATGCCGCCAGGCGGATTGGAAGCGGTTTCCACGGTAAGAACCGAGGAAGGAGAAGTCTGCACGCTCGAGTTGTTTACTCCTCTCACGCGGACATAATAGGTGGTTTCAGCCGTAAGGCCGGTAACCGTGCCGAACAGAGCCGCCGTCACGCTCCAAGACGAGGTGGTGACGAAACTGTCCGTGCTGTATTCAATTTTGTAATTCGTAGCGCCGGGATTGCCGTTCGCCGTCCAGCGGACAGTGAAGCTGCTCCGGTAAAGCTCAAGCGGGGCGATCGCCACATCGGCGGGAACCGCCGCGCCGGTATAGCGGGCGAGATTCGCGCTGGCAGTGGAGTCGGAATTATTATACGCCTCCACATACCTGCTGTAGCTGATATTGGGGCTTAAACCCGTTTCGGCCCATTGCGTGGTACCCACGGCAAGACTCGCCAGCAGACTGCTGTCGCTGCTTGCATGAACACGATAACCGCGCGCGTTGCCGATATTATCCCACGACCAGTTTATGGACGCTGAACTGAGCATTGCCGCCGTGAACCCTGTTACAGACGTAAGCGGACCGTCCAGAGTAGTTGCGTGGACGGAATTGGATGGAATGACGTTTTTCACGCCGTCGCTGTTAACAGCGAAAGCGCGCACATAATAGGTGGTATTGTAAGCCAGGCCGGAGATGACAGCCGTGGTTGTGGAAACGCTGGCGGTTGTGGTGACGGCGACATAAAAACCGCTGTCCGTGGAATACTCCACATCGTAAGCCGTGCCGGCGGGATTGCCGTTGGCGTTCCAGAAAGCGGTGAAGCTGCTGCGGTAAATCTCCGCGCCGATTTCCATTGAAGCAGGAGAGGCCGCGAAGGTGTACGCGTTAACCACGCTGTGCGAAGAATAACCCTGCGTATTTACCGCCATGACCGACCAGCCATAGTTCGTGTTGGGGACCAGTGAGGAATGCGTCCAGTCCAGCGCATAGTCCGGCAGAACAGACAAAGGATTGCCGCCAGTGCTTGAATAAATCCTGTATTCCCCGGCGCGGGCCGCGGCGCTCCAGTCGAGCTTGACGCTGGTCGAACTCAGCACGGTGGGAACAAAAGTGGCGATGGCACCGGGAGGATTGGAGGCTGTTTCCGCGGAAATAGCCGAGGAGGCCGCGCTTTGGACGCCGTCGTGGTTAACGCCGCGCACCCGGACATAATACCGGGTTTCGCCTGTTAAGCCGGTAACCGTGCCGTATAAGGCGGCGGTAACGCTCTGCGAAGATATAACGCCGGCGAAATTATCGGTGCTGTATTCTATTACGTAATCCGTGCCGTCCGGGTTGCTGTTCCCGGTCCAGCGGACGGTGAAACTGCTCAGGTAAAGCTCCAGTGCGTTTATGGACAAGCCGACCGGAACCGCGGCGTCGGTATATCTGGCTATGCTGACGCTGGCAGTGGAGTCGGAATTATTATACGCCTCCACATACCTGCTGTAGCTGATGTTGGGGCTCAGCCCGGTTTCCGTCCATGTAGTCGTGCCGGAAGGCAGGGAAACAAGAACGTCGCCCGTGCTCACGCGCACGCGGTAGCCGCGCTCGTTGGCGGCATCGTTCCAATCCCATCTTATGGACGAAGTGTTAAGAGTGACGGCGGCAAATCCGTCCAAAGGCAAAAGCGGACCGTCAAGAGTGAACGTGTGAGTCGAATTCGACGGGGTCATGTTCTTCACCCCGTAAGCGTTGATCGAGAAAACACGCGTGTAATATGTGGTGTTGTAAGACAGGCCGTTTATCACCGCATAAGTCGTGCGCGTTACAGTTGTGGACAAGGAAACTCCGAAACCGCTGTCCGTGGAATACTCTATTTCATAAAACGTGTCCAGCGGGTTGCCGTTCATGTTCCACGAAGCTGTGAAGCTGCTCCGGTAAACATTGCTGATCGCGTTTCCGGAAGGCGAAGCCGAGAAAGTATATGTGGAGATGGCGGTGTGGGACGAAATGCCCTGGCTGTTGACCGCCGTCACATACCAGCCGTAAAGCGTGTTCGGCGACAGTTCCGTGTCGGTCCAGGTGGTGGAAGACGCGGGCACGGTTTTAAGAAGAATGTCATCATTGGTGAAAATGCGGTACTCGCCCGCGCGCGCCGCGGCGCTCCAGTCTAACTGTACACTTGCCGAACTCAGCACGGTGGCGGTGAAAGTTGCGATATCGCCCGGCGGATTGGAAGCGGTTTCCCTGGATTCGACATTCGAATAGCCAGCGGTATAAATATCTTCGCTGTTTTTGGCGCCGACGCGGACATAATACCGCGTCTCCGGCGACAGACCAGTAACGTTGGTGCTCAGGTCCACGGTATACACATGTGCAATTACAGGAGAGAATTCAAACGCGGCGGTGGCGTACTGCAAATCATACCCCGTTCCGGCAGGATTCCCGTTCGCGTCCCAGGACGCGGTGAAACTGCTCCGGTAAACCATATCCACCGGCACGGACAAACCGGACGGGATTTCCGCGAGCGTGGCCCTCGCCAGCGGCGCGCTCATGGTGTTCTGCCGGTTGGTGTACGCCGATATATACCGCTCATAACTCGTGTTCGGACTCAAACCCTGTTCCACCCAGAATGTGGTGTGTTCCGGCAGTTCGACGAGAATGGAATCGTCCGTGCTGGTATGTACGATATAGCTGCGCGCGTTCGCAACATCGTTCCATTCCCATTTAATAATGCCCGTGCTTAGCGCCACGGCCGCAAAATGGGTGAAAGTGCCCAAATCGCCGTCAAGCGTGACGGTGCTCCCGGACACGAAGTCCGAAGCGTACTGCTGGGGCGAAGCGTTATTTAGCGCGGTAAGACGCAGGTAATAAGGAGTAGCGGTGCTTACACCGGACGGGGTGTAGGTGAACTGGTCCTGCACGCGCACCGTTGTGGAAATTTCCGGTGAAAAAAATGAGCTTGTGGAAAGCGTGCCTTCATAATCCGTGCCCAAGGGGTTGCCGTTGGCCTCCCAGGTGAAAGTGAAAGTGTTCGAACTTACCTCAGAGAACTGAAGGTTACTCGGAGGAGCCGGCAAAGTATACGTCGAAACCGCAACGGAAGTCGCGCTGCTGACGTAGTTGAACGCCGCAACGTATCTGCCGTATTCAACGTTGGGGGAAAGGTTGTTTTCAGACCACTGGGTAGTATTGCCCAGCGTAGCCACCACGGAACTGTCCGAAGAATCGTACACCTCATAATAAACAGCGTTAGCCGCAGGAGCCCAGTGCCAGTTTATTGTTGTCGAACTTAAAGCCGTGCCGCCCAAACCGCTTACGGAACCGACGGGGTCGGAAGTATTAGTAACAAAACTTATCGTTGAAGAATTCGTACCGAAACCAGCACCGTTATAAGCCATGACACGCAGATAATAAGTTGCGCCATGGAAAAGGCCGGTAAGCGTGGCGGTGCGCGCGGTTTGCGTGGAGGTTGACAGTTCATCCTGCCCGAACCCCACGGTGGAATAATAAACCTTATATTTTGTTCCGTCGGGATTATAGCCTTCGTTCGGATTGCCGGACGACCAGTTCATCGTCGCGCTGGTGTAAAACACGGCAGGATTGGATTCAAAAGACGGAAGCGCCGCCCTGGTGTAAGTAGAGAAAAGCACCGACGTTGTGCTGCCTAAATTGTTTACGGCCTGTATTTTGCGCGAATAAGAAGTGTTAGGGGACAAACCGCTTTCCCACCACAAATGCGACTGGTTCGGCAGATTGGCCTGCTTAACCGTGTCGTTTTCGTCAAGCATGTTTAAGGTGACTGCGCCGGTGGAAACCCAGGCCCAGCCGACCGCGTTGGCCGTAGTTTCGCCATACGCGCCAACCTGCGGCGTGTTCGGCGCGGCGGTGTAACAGGTTGCCGCGTTGGAATTGGCCCACTGCCCGTTGCCTATTGAAGACGAATAGGCGGAAACATAACGCACATAAGCCGTCGCCGTAGAGAGGCCGGTTTCCGTCCATGTTAACGTTCCGGAATTTATTTCGGACGAAACAGCTAGCCCGCTGGCGCCGTTAAAAACCGTAAAGGTGGATATGGTCGCCCCGCTGTAAGCCCAGGTCCACTGGATACTGGACGTGCTAAGCACAGTGCAGGCGAAACTTGTGGGGCTGGAAATCTGGGTGAACGCGTTGTAGGCGGGATACTTCATGTCGCTTAACGCGCCGTTCAAGTCGGAACTGGAGGTGTGGGTTGCAAAAATTATGCTGAAAACGCCGCTGTTGTCCAAATCCGCCATTGCCGGCTGGGTAGCCATACCGCCGCCTAAATACGGCAGTTCCCATTTCGGGGACCCTTTCGCCAAATCATACAACTGCATTCTTATGTTATAGAGATTATTTTCGCTCTTTCCCCAGGCCAGCGGCATGTCGACCTTGCCGTCGCCGTCCATATCTACGGCGCGGAAACCGGAGGCGACGGGCAGATAGCCCATAGACTGGGAGTCCCAATCAACCACCGCGTAGCTAGAATCATTCCCCGGAGCGACATAATGCATGGCAAACTTTTCAGACCCGTCGGCCCCGTTCCAGATATAGCTGTTGCGGTATAGCACTTCATTGTAGCCGTCGCCGTCATAATCGGTTTTGAAAGCGATGTTTTTGTTGTCGCTCATATTTATGCTGTCGGTAACGGTATTGTGCCACAGAACGGTCCAGCGGTTGGCGGGGAGCGCCATATTCCTGCTTATGTCCATCGCGTAGAAATCTTTGGTGTACTGTCCGCCGCCCGCGTCAACCGTGGTGTAATAAAGCAGCTGCCAGCCTGCGCCGGCGCGCCCTTTAGACACCAACAGCCCGCCGTCAACCCACGAATTTTCAGGAACACCACCCATGTTGTAAATCCTTTCGGATGTTATGGTGGGGTTCTGAATCAATTCTGTAAAGGAAGTTATATCCGAAAAATACTTGATTACTCCAAACCACGAACCAGAAGCGGGCACCGAGCTCAAGTGAACAATAAAATCTTCTTTTCCGTCTCCGTCTAAATCCGACACTACGTACCGGGGGTATATATTGTCAAAACTAGAACTGTAATTAATACCTGAGTTGGATTCTTCCTGCGAACTCATTTTAAGCGCCCATTTGCGTGCATAAGCGCTTCCATTCCACTGGTAAAAAATCAGGAAATTCCCGCTGGTGGAATTGTACTGTTCGTTGCCGAGAAGAACAAGTTCCCCGTAAGTCTTTGTAGTGTCAATATGCGACGCCAACGACTCGCTGTCGCCTTCGGGAACCTGCTTGCCATCGAAAGTGGCGAGTTCGCTGCCGTCCGCATTCAAAACCACCACGCCGCTTTTCGTATACGAGCCTAACCCGTTGATTATGTAACTTTGGGTGGTATAGTGGATTTCATACTTGGAATCGCCCGCCGTGTTGGCGACCATAAAACCGCGAAAGAATTGGGCCTTGCTGTTATACGAATACGAAGTGAAGTTCTTTTCCCAAACCAGGCTGGCTGTGGTATCGCCCACCTGGTACATTCTGACAACCGCTTCAAACCGGTACGGAGAAGCCGACAACTGCCTGTCGAAAATAATTATGAAATCCCGCCCGCCTGACGCGTCAATGTTTCTTAATTTGCGGACAGAACTGCCGTTCTCCTGTACTATATTCACTTTAGCGAAACTGCCGCTGTCGTCTCCGAAATCCAAGGACCAGCCGGAGCCGCTCGGGAGCGGAACCTGGAAAGACCACAAAACCGAACCGTCCGCCGCATTGCGGTATTCCATAAGAGCGTCATTGCGCAGCGTCAAAACGCCGGTGGTGCCGTTGTCTAAAAAATCCATGGAGTGAAAACTCTGGTAGGCCGTGCTAATCGGCACGCTCCATTGCAACGCAGTGGTTGTGTCCACGGTATGAACGTAACTGGCATCGGGTTTTATGCCGAAATTGATCGGTGTTGTTTTTAGGGCCGCGTGAACCGGAGAAACGGAAAAGATCGCGGCAAATATAATAAAGGAAATAATTCTACCGATAGATTTCATATCATCAATCCTTTTTAATGCTCGTTATGGCGGGAGTGGCGTGCAGCAAAAAACAATCTGCCGCCGCATAATAATATGTTACTCTCCCCACTCCTACATTAGCAAAAGGTAAAAAATAATGCAAATTATTATTTTGGCGAATAAGTGACTTTAGTCACAGTACCGTGGGATAACAATAATTTTGACAATTCCGCCCTTTCCATATAATATATATACATGAGGCCTTCGAAACATCTTTTGCCACTGCTGATAACCGCTATACTGACAGCGGCGTATCCGGTCATGGCCGAAAATTTCGACTGGGTAAACAATGGTTTACCCTCGGCGGCAGCAAACACCCGCGCCGGCCAAATCGCCCAAAAATTCGGAATAACCGCAAAAGAAGCCGACGACATCATGGCCGACGAAGCCGAAATCCCGTCCTCAGTGTTTCAAAAACGGGGCCCGGCGATGCCGCCGAAACCGGTCCGGCTGGGCGGCGACGGCACGTTAACCCTTATCCGGGCTAACACGCTGGAAAAAATAACGGTGCGCTACCGCTCGGAAGACGGCAAATATAACAAGGCCGCCCTTGCCCAAATAAACAACATTTTGCGCTGCCGGCTCACCAACCAAGAGATCCCCGTTCCCATCTCGCTTGTCGAAGTGCTTGATGACATAGAAGACCATTTCGCCGCGCAGGGCGTGAATATCTTAAGCGGATACCGCAGCCCCCGCTTAAATGGCTCGGTAGGCGGCGCCAAGAAAAGCCTTCACATGCTGGGCTGGGCGGCGGACATAACCATAGCCGGCATAAAGACCCGGCCGCTGGCCGATTACGCCAAAAGCCTCAAAAAAGGCGGCGTCGGATTTTACCCTAAAAACGGTTTTGTTCACGTTGATGTCGGCAATATCCGCTATTGGAACGGCTAATGCCGCGATTTTACAGTGCCACGATACCACAAAATATTTTTTCTGCTCCTTCTTTCCGCGCTGTGCCCTGGCGCCGTCTGCGCCCGCGAAGTTGATCCAGAGTATCTGCAGGTGCTTTCATCCACTTTAACCGTGCGTCCTTATTTTTCCATTGAAGGCGGCTACCTTTCGGTTTACGGCATAGGCGAAACCTTCTCCACCCCGCAAAGAGACGGAAACCTGAGCAGCATTTTGAACCAGAACCGATTTTTTGTAAGCTGGAAGTTCTGATCCTCGAATAGCATATATAGGAGCGGTGAATGAAACTGCATTTACTTGCCTTTATTCTGCCGGTAATTTTATGTTCAAACCCCGGTTTTGCCGGGAAAAACACGCTTGACGCGGAAGACCGCGCCGCTGTTTCCGTTTCAACAGCAGGAGCGTCTGTTTCCGCAACGCAGGACGCAATACCGCCCCAGGCATCCGAAACGACCGAACGGGTTATATCGCCGGCCGCGGAAAAAACCATCAGCAAAAACAAAGACAATCCAACTTTTCCGAAAGAAGAACTGGAAGCCCCCGTACTGGAAGAACCGGATGAGACCGCAGGCGGAAAAGAACAAACGGAACCGGCGGAAACCGAAGAACCGGAAGACACTGACATTGACCCGCGCAAAGACAGCGAACCGGTTTTGGAACAGGCTGACGAAGACGCCAATCCTCCGGAAATTGAAAACATCGAAGAACCGGACACGCAGGCGGTTCCGCCGGAACAGCTGGAAACTCCCAAAACGGAAAAACCGGACGAACAACCCTTACCCGCCGAACAGAAGGAAAAACCGGTCCAGTAAACTCCACCAGTTTAGAAATTACAAAACATGACTCAAAAGTAAAACCGGGCTTCGGTGAAAAACCGGAGCCTGGTGTTATTTTTGAAAGGTTACGCGCCCCGCAAGTGTATATAGTGGTAGAGGTGCTATGACAACAGAACACGAAACGATACAAAGAGTTTTAACCGGCGACATTCACGCATTCCGCCAAATCGTGGAAACCCATCAGGACAGGTTGTACGATTTGGCCTTCCGAATGACCGGCAACGCAGAGGACGCGGAAGACATCCTGCAGGACTCCTTTATAAAGATATACCGCGCGCTCGGCGCTTACCGTCCGGCCTACGCTTTCTCCAACTGGGCGTATTCCATAACGCTCAACACGACAAAAAACCATATCCGGCGAAAAAAATTGAAACGGTTCTTCTCGCTTGATTTCCTATGCCGCGAAACGGACGATGGGGAAACCGCGCCGCTTCCGCCCGACACAGTTCCGGATACCGAAAACCGGGCTGAATACAATATCGCGCGAGCCGAACTGGAACGCCAGTTGCTGCGGTTGCCGGAGAAACTGCGCTGCGTTTTCATTCTCTACCATCTGCACAACAACAGCGCGCGCGACATAGCTTCCCAGCTGGGACTTTCGCCGAACGCCGTGAATATCCGTCTCAGCCGCGCCCGTACCATGCTCCGCGAAAGCATGACCGCCAATACCAAGGAGAACCAATCATGAATACCATAAAACAAAACGAAGAATCATATTTCAACAGAATTTGCGCCAATATTCCGCCGCATAAAGCGCCGGACCTCTGGCCCGCGCTGGAACAACGGATAACCGCGCGCAATCCGCCGCCCAATCGGCTCGCCTGCGCCTATGCGTGCGCAATATTGCTGTTTCTGCTGCCTTTCGCCTTCGCGCCGGTGCGCCTGGCGGCTCAAAATATAGTAAAAAACCTGTTTTCCTGCGCTTACGAATTAACATACCAGGGTTCCAGACAAAGCGGCGTACTGGTTCTGGCCGACGGTGAAAGCAAAACGCTTAACATGGAAAACAGCCTGCTCAAAATCAAGGCGGAAAACGTTGAAAACATTGCCGTTAAATTCAGCGTGGAAATTTATGAAAAACTGCCCGG
>JBAYFS010000068.1:0-11215 GCA_041667045.1 Elusimicrobiaceae bacterium
AGGCCGACCTTGTCGTTGTTTTTCAGCGCGGAAAATGCGAACAGGGCCGACAGTTCGGCCACCGCTTCGCTTTTAAACCGGTTATGCGAGCCGAAGAACTGCGAGCCGGACACGTCGCACGCCAGAATCAGCGTGAGTTCGCGTTCTTCCATGAAGCGTTTAATGTAAGGTTTGCCCAGGCGCGCGGTGACGTTCCAGTCAATGGAGCGGATATCGTCGCCCGGCGAATATTCGCGGACTTCGGAGAACTCCATGCCCTGGCCTTTAAACACACTGAGGTATTCCCCGGCGAAGGTTTCAGCAACCAGTTTGCCGGTCGTTATCTCAATCTGCCTGACCCGTTTCAATATTTCCGATGGCAGCATTTTATTATCAGGGCACGTCAACCGCTTCGAACACCGTCTGCAGAATGTTCAGGTGGGTGATGTTTTCGGCTTCCGCTTCGTAAGTCATGAGGATTCTGTGCCTTAACACGTCAAAGCCGATGGCTTTCACGTCTTCCGGCGTGACGTAACCGCGCCCGTCTAGGAAAGCGAACGCTTTCGCCGCGACTGTGAGGTATATCGTGGCGCGCGGGCTGGCGCCGTAGCGTATCCACGAGCGGATTTTGTCAAGCCGGTAATTCTCCGGCTGGCGGGTCGCGAAAACGAGGTCAACTATGTAATTCTTGATTTTTTCGTCCACATAAACCGCGTCCACCACTTCGCGGGCGGCCAGGATATGCTCGGGATCTATATTCTGGGAAACTTTGGGCGTGATATTGTGCGACATGCGGTCCAGAATTTCCTTTTCCTCGGCCTTCGTGGGATAGGTGATTTCCAGCTTGAGCATGAAGCGGTCAACCTGCGCTTCCGGCAGGGGATAGGTGCCTTCCTGCTCAATGGGGTTCTGGGTCGCCAGCACCATGAAAAGCTTGGGGAGGCGGTAGGTGCTGTCGCCAATGGTAACCTGGCGTTCCTGCATGGCTTCAAGCAGGGCGCTTTGCACCTTGGCGGGCGCGCGATTGATTTCATCGGCCAGCACCATGTTCGCGAAAATGGGCCCTTTTTTAGGGGCGAAGGTGCCGTCTTTCGGATTGAAAATAAGAGTTCCGGTAATGTCGGCCGGCAGCAGGTCCGGCGTAAACTGGACGCGGCTGAAACTCGCCCTTATGCTTTCGGCCAGCGTTTTCACCGCCAGTGTTTTGGCGAGGCCGGGCACGCCTTCGATAAGAATGTGCCCGTTGCCCAGAAGCGCGACAAGCATTTTGTCCACCAGTTCGTTCTGGCCCACTATGACTTTGCCTATCTCTCTTCTCAGGTCCTGAAGAAAAATGCTCTCTTCCTTAACTTTTCTGCTTATTTCCCTTACGTCCATTTCCATTGGCTTGGCTCCTTCGGTAAAGTAAAACTACTTCGCGGTGTCGGTGCTTACTACGGGCACCTTGACCGTGGTCAGTAAAAAGCGTTTTTTCCCTTCCAGCGCTGAAGTCACCGTCTGCAGGGCCGACATGGCCTCCGTCTTCACTTCCTGGCTGTTGTCGGCTTTAATTATACCGGTCAGAAGAGGTATCGTCGCCACGTTGGCGAAGCCGGCCATGGCCCGTACAGCCTCTTTGCGCACGTCCTTGTCCCAGTCGTGCGCGGCGGTATTAAGCAGGCTCAGGCTTTCCGCGTCCTTATACTCGTTTAGCATTGCCACGGTATTCTTCTTCATTTCCGAGTTTAATTCGGAGGCGAGCACTTTTTTTATCAGCCCGGCCGCGTTAGGCGCCCCGGTTCTGTAAAGCATTTCAACCGAGCTCCAGCGCAGTTTGCTTAACGGGTTCGCGCTCATTTCCTCAAGCATGGCTTTTGTTTCGGGTGTTATGAATGAATTCTGCATGCGTTCGGAGACTTTTTCCGGCAGAACTTCCTGTTCCACCATGTTCTGCGCTTCCTGTTCCGTTATGCTTCTGGTCTGGACTTTTTCCTTGTGCGTGTTTTTGACCAGCTGCTTAAACATCATAAACAGGCCAAAAACGAAAATTATGAATAATATAAACCATTTCATCAGCTTTCTCCTTGCCGCATACATATAAAAAATAGCAATTTTGGACCATTGATATCAATATACATGTGACAACGATACGGGCACCTTGCGCGCGCGGGATTATTTTATTATATAATTGTGTCAATATATGAATGCAAGCGATAACCCTCAGGACCAGAACCCGGAAGGATTTGTCCCGCCCGCGCAGGAGCCGCAGCGTCCCGTGCTGGCTTCTTTTTCAGAAAGGCTTGTCGCCTATATGTTTGACGGCCTGCCTTTCCTCTTTTTATCTTACCTGTCGCTTTATTTTTTCATTTCCTCGACCGGGCGCGCCTATTCCAGCCAGCTTTTGATGAAATGGAATTTCTTGTGGATTTTCATTTATGTGGTTTATCTTACCGTTTTTAACGCCGGCGGACGCGTTACCCTGGGGAAAGCCATTCTCGGCCTGAAGGTCAGGACTTACGAGGGCGGCGATCTTACCGTTTTCCAATCTTTTGTGCGCGCGGCGGGATACTTTCTCAGCAGCGCGCTTTTTTATATCGGTTATATCATGGCGCTTTTTTCCGGTCTGGCGCTGCATGACAGGATGGCGCACACTTTTGTGGAAAAAACGCGGCACCGTTCCGTAGTCTCGAGCGTTTTCACTTTTGTGCTTGCCTGGGTGATGTTCTGGTTTATGGTCTGGTGCTGGTATTATTCCTCCTTCATGCAGTATACCCAGACGGATATGACGCGCATAGAAACCGCGCGGAAAGGGCTTTACGGGCTTGCCCGCCTGCAGGCTCTGCATAAGGAAAAGGCCGGTTTTTATACCGACGATATAGGCCGGCTGGCCTCCCTGACCGGAAACCCGGAAAAATTCCGTTCGGAATTGCTCAATGTTTACCGCCCGGAAGGGTTTGAACTGGGCGGGAATAAGGATTATTTCCTTATCAGAGCCAGGGCCAAAGATTTCAGGGGCACGGTGGTGGAACTGTCCGGTCCGCCGGATCCGGTCCGAAAATTTTACCGGGAGCTGGACACCCTTAACGCGCAGTAGCCTGTTTTCTTGCAAATAAAAAAACCGCCCTGTAAAGGGCGGTTTTTTCATGCCGTGGCAAATTTACTCGATAGTGCCGACAGGCGCGGCTTCCGTGCTGGTCTGGCAGTTGATGCAGTATCTGGCGAACGGCATTGCCTTGACCCGTTTTTTGGGGATGATGCAGCGGCAGGCTTCGCAGATTCCATAGGAGCCGAGTTCAATGCGCCTTAGCGCGGCTTCAATCTGGTCTACAACGATGTGGTCGTTATCGGTCACTTCGAACAGTATTTCCTTGTCCAGGCTTTGTGTCGCCACGTCTATGGGGTCGCCCACCTCGGCTTCCGGCATATCGAGGGATTTTTTCTCGGCGATGCGTTTCACCACTTCGTCCCGCAATAGAGTCAGGGATGTTTTTATCTCCGCAATTTCCTCTTTTGTGAGTTCGATCTGTGTCACTTTTTTCGTGACGACTACGGGTATCGTGTCCGCGTTCGGATCCTTATAGGTCGGCAGGGGGATCGAGCGGAATTTAAGCGGTTCCTTTGGTGCGGCCGGTTTCATCGGCGGCTTGGCCGGTTTTTTTATTTTTTCCGGTTTCGGCGTTTCCTTTTTTACAACCGGTTTGGGAAGAGGTTTTTTCTCCGGGGCTTTCGGCGCCGGTTTCTTGAAAACTGGTTTCTTCGCCGCGGCGTGTTTGGCCGCCGGTTTTTTTACGGGCTTTTTCGCGGCGTGTTTCGCCGGTTTCGGCGCCGGTTTTTTAACGGGTTTTTTGCCCGCGTGTTTTATAGAAATTTTTTTCGCGGCGTATTTTGGCGCCGGTTTTTTAACGGGTTTTTTTGAGACTTTTTTCGCGCTGGTTTTTTTTGTCGCGGGCATAAGCGGCTCCGGTTTTTTCATCGTAAAACTAAGCTGCGGGCGGACGCAAGATCCGGCCGGTTAACAATTCTACTATTATTTATTCGGTACTACAAATTGTTCCACACTGCTGAACACGCTGCGGTCTCTGCGCTGGAACAGCGGAGTCCAGAACGGGAAATCGAAACTGAGCGAGAAACGGTGCGTGCTGCCCAGTTCGCCCATTGGCACGTAGGCGTAGTCCAGCGTGAAAAACTGCAGCGCCATTCCCATGCCCAGCGATATGCCGCTGGTGCCGCCCGTTATGCTCATTTTCTGGGTGTCTAGGCCGGCGCGCAGGCTGATTCTGGATTTTTCATACGGCTCCATGCTCAGTTCCGCGCCCGCCGCCGCGTAAACGGAGTTGCCGCGCGGAATAATGCCGTCCACGCTGACCAGCAGGTTTCTGAACGGGGAGATCGAGCCGCCGACCTTGAAGGTCAGCGGGAGCGGACTGCGCTCCTGGTCGAATTTCGGGCCGCTTCCCAGATTTTGCATGACAAAGGCCAGCCGGTAGGGAATGGTGGGAAAATAATACGCCATGATGCCCAGGTCAAACGCCACGCCGCTCGCCGTGTCCACAATCTTCGAAGAGTAGTATTTGGCCGTGACTCCCAGCGAAAGGTCATGGTCCTTGTCCGACAGTTCCTGTATCGCTCGGCTGTAGGAAAGCGAGAACACCTGGTCGCGCGGACTGAAGGTGTCGCCCAGGGCGGTGCCTGAAACGTCCGTTCTGTCTATCTTTCCTATATCTGTCAGCATTATGGAGCCGGCGATAACGGTTTCGGAATTTATTCTCTGCGCGTACGCCGCGTACTGGTAATTGATATCGGCCAGATACGAAGCCTGCATGAAAATGGCCGACATTTTGTTTATCTGCACCAGGCCCGCCGGGTTCCAGTAGGCGGCGGAGGCGTTTTCCGCTACGGCTGTGTAAGCCCCGCCCATGCCCATCGCTTTTCCCCCCACTCCAAGGTTTAAGAAGGAAGCTCCCGTGGTGCCGACCGCGCTGCCGTTAAAAGCCGCGGCGAATGCCGGTGTTGCGGTTGAGGCGGCCACCAGCCCGCATATCGCGCAGCTGGCAGTTTTCTTCGCTATTGTCTTTATGGTTTTTATCATTTTCGCTTTCCGTTAAGCCTACCGCTCAATCGCGACTTTGTAAATTTTCTTCTCGCCCGCCCCGTCTATAACAATCAGGTATATTCCGCTGGCGGCGGGTTCGCCCGATGAGTTGCGTCCGTCCCATACGATCGGTCCGGCGGCGTTTTTGGAGCCTTCCCAGACTTTCTCTCCGGTAAGCGTGTATACCCGCAACGAAGTGCTTTGCGGCAGATTGTTAAACGTCACAAAGCCGTCGCCCCTGTTGGGATAGAACGGATTGGGATAGATGAACACGCTGTTAAGGTTTGTGGGCGCGGTCACTTCCACGACCTGGAATTTCGAGAAATGGTTCAGTTCCGTCACGATTTTGCGGGAACTGCCCTGGTAAACCGTAGTCTGCAGAGGCAGGCATTCCCGTGTGACGGTGTTGTAGCGCGCCAGCACCAGTTTGCTTTTGTCGCGGCTGGCCAGTTCCGTGGAGTCATAACTGAATTCGAAAGTGACCGGGGTCCTGGGCTGGGCTTCGCCGGTGGTCAGCATTTCGAACACTATCGGAATTCCTCCGGGGCAAAGCGCCTGGTTGCCCAGTTCCGCCAGCGATATTTCCGTAGCGCCGTTGGTGAAGCTGCTTGCCGGAATGGTGATCGTTATATCGCGGCCCGTGGGCAGTTTGCCGCTGATTACGCCCTGTGACGCGATGCCGGAAATGGAGCCGGACGATGTCCCGGTCGGTCCGGCCAGCGTAAGGATATACTGCGGCGACATGGAGATCGTGGCCGAATAATTCTTGTCATCCTCCACCGGGGCGTTGTTTTTCGCGCCGATAAAGAAATAATAAGTGGTTTTAGTCCATAAGCCGGTCACGGCGGTTGTTGTGCTGGTGTGGTTGTCCGCGAACGCTATGTAGGACGCGGGATTGGGATTTGAGGCCCAGGTTGAATAAGTTATCTGGTATTTCGTGTCGGACGGGTTGCCGTTGGCGTCCCAGGTAAGCGTCAGGCCGGACGACGTTATGTTCGACGGCTGGAAATTTGCCGGAGCCGAAGGGCTGGTATACTTGGGGGCTGTTGAAATAAGCACATAGCCGCCCTGCACGCCGTCCCCGTTGACCGACTGCACCCGTACATAATAAGGAGTGTTCGGGGTCAGTCCCGCGAACTGCGCCGTCATATAGGCCGAGGCGGCCAGCTGGGTGACGCTTTGCGTCTGCAGCACAGTAGTGAAATCCGATGAGGTCGCTATCTGCACGTTATATTGGGTGCCGGTCGGGTTCGTCTGGCCGATCCAGAAGGTGTCCAGTTGGTCTTTCGTTATGATGATGGACTGGTCACTGCTGCCGTAACGGGCCGGTTCGTCCGTAAGAGTATAGACAGTTGGCGACATCGTAAATGCGCTGTAAATGGTGGACATGGTGTCATTGTTAACCGCCCTCACCTTTACAGAATAAGCCGTGTTGGTGGACAGGCCGACCGTGATAAACGAAGGCGCCACATGGCTTATCTGCGTCGTTGTTCCGATGCGCACTTCTGCGGTGGTGGCGTAGATTTCGTAATAGGTCGCGCTTGTGGCTGGCTGCCAGGACCAGCGCAGCGTCGTTGTTCCGTTTGCCACGCCTTCCAGTCCGGTGGGAGAGGAGATCGTTCTGGTGGACGGATAAATCCCGGAACCGTCTTTGCAGCAGAAGTCGGTTGTTTCCCCCGCTCCGTTTTGGGCGCGCACCCGGAAATAATAGTTGGAGCCGGGGTTGAGGTTGGTTATCACGATATTGTTTGTCGAAAGGCCCATCGAGAACGGAATGGGCGTGGACACATTGCTCGAAAAACTGTTTTCACGCGCCATTGAAACTTCATAAATAGTTTTAGCCGAATTATGGTTCTGGTTCCATTCCAGGCTGGCGGAACTGAACGTCGCGCTGGCAATGGCAAGCGCGGCGGGAACGTTGGCGTAAGTATAATAGGTGGCCGAGTTTACAAGACTGCCCGTGCCGCTTAGGTTGTACGGCCCTACCTTGACCGAGATTTCCGTGTTCGGTTCCAGGCTGGTCTGAACGAAGCCGGTGTTGGTTGCGGCGGCGTCATAAGCCACTGTGGCGATAAACACGTTATTAGACGAAGCGCGCACCGTGAAGCCTTCGGTGTTTGCGAACGCGCCGAGCGTCCAGTCCCAGTACCAGGTTATCGTGTCCGTTGATTTCGCCGGCGCGGTGAGGGAGTTTACCGTGCCCGTGGGTTTGGGTTTGCTGACGAAAGCGGTAACTCCGTTTGAGTAGAGCGCCGTGTTCGCCGCCCGGAACTGATACCAGCCGTAGGGAAGCTGTGGCGTGGTGAACGTGATGGATGAGCGGACCTGGTCCCAGTTCGTGTTCCCCATTGATGTGTCCGCAAACGGCCTGGTGCTTAAATCAAGCATGAAGCCGCTCGGGTTGTCCATCATGTAAACATAAACGCGGGGGTGGGCGTGATAGCTGTTCTGTCCGCCCGTTCCGCCGCCGGACGCTTCGCTCAGCCCGAAAAAGTTGGAGGCTCCGCTCATAAGCGTCACCGTTGATATCTGCGAGATGAGTTCGTTGTTGATCGAGACCGAGGACGGCTGCCTTACCGAAAAGCCCGTGGCGGCCGAGGCATTGGGGTCATTCGAGTCGGGGGTTGCCATGAAGTAGCGGTAAACGGTCGTATTCGTGTACGCGTTACCGTCGTAACCGCCGATCGAGACGATGATTCCGCTGGATGTTATTACCGTGGTGTGGTAACCGCGGTTTCCGCTCGTGTCGCTGTTTTTGTGATAAGACCAGGTGCTGAAATCGGTATTGAAATTTTCCTCTTCCGGTATCGTCTGGCGCAAGCCGGTCACGCCGCCGAACACCAGGATTTTTCCGTTCGGCAGCAGTGATGTCGTGTGGTTCTGCCGGCCTATGATGAGTTCCTGTCCCGTGGCTATTTCTCCTCCGGGATTGGGCGTGCCGATTGACCAGCTGGCCACGTTTCCGGCCGCGTTCATTACGGAAATTTCGGAAGTGGGGTTGCCGTCGCGCCATTTAATTTCGCTGGCGCCGTCGTTGCCGCCCACTATGAGAACCCGTCCGTCCCTCAAAAGCGTCGCGGTGTGCGAGTGCCGGGGATGGCTCAAGGACGGCGCCGCACTGACCGTAAAGGTCGGCGTCACGCCGGTTCCCACCGTTATCATTTCGCAGGAAGAAAGCGTTCCGCCCGTTCCGTTTAGTCCGCCGCACACCAGAATGTTGCCGTTGTGCAGAATCGTGGCGGTATGCTGGGCGCGCGCGTTGGTCAGGGTTGCCGAAAGCTCGGTCCACTGCGCGTTAACCGGATCATAGGCTTCCATGCTATTTTGGTAAGTGCTGCTGGAATAGCCGCCGATTACCAGAATATGTCCGCCCCAGGCTCCTTTCGGTATCATAACCGCGGTGTGGCCCTGTCTGGCGTGCCACATGGCTGTGGTGGGTACCCAGGCGTTGTCTTCCGGATAATAAATTTCCGCGCCCGACAGTGTGCCGGTAGTTTTTTCCTGCATATAGCCGCCGGCTAAAAGTATGTTTCCGTTCGGCAGCATGTTCGCCGTATGGTTAGCGCGGGACTGCTTCATTGTGCTGGCGCTTTGCCAGCTGGCTGAACCGAGGTTGCGGGGATCCATGATTTCCGCCGTGTTAAGAGTTACGGAGCCGTTCGTTCCGCCAGACACCATAATTTTACCGTTCGGCAGGAGATTGGCGGTGTGCTGGCCGCGGTTTTGCAGAAGCGCGGGGCCTTGTGTCCAGTCGTGCACATATTCCATAAGCACGCGTGATATGGACTGCGTCACTGTCGAGGTGCAGGTCGCCCAGTCTTCCCAGCTGGAGGAAGTGGGCGGGATGGTTCTGCCCACGCGCGAACAGTCCGCGCCGCCTGTCGTATAAATATCGGAAGCCGGCGTAAGCACGGTCGAATGGCGGTAATAGGGGTGCACGACGACTTTTCCGTTCCAGGCCTGCCAGGCGGAGCTTTCGCTGGTCCTGATGGTCCAGGCCGTGTTTTTCGGGTTATAGATGATGTTGTCTGCGGAGATGAAAGTCCTGACCGCGCAGGTTGACGTTACGGTGTCATAGCTGAGTCCGCGCACGCTCACCGGGCTCGCCACATATTCGGTTTTGAGGGAGACCGACTGCACCGTCATGGCCTTTGTTCCGCTGATCGCCGTTGTGGTTGAATTGTAAAAATCGCCCGCGCCCATGGTCAGCCTGAATGTTAAGGACGCTTCCGGGTCGGGATAAGCCAGTGAGGGGTCGCTGAACGCCGCCGGCAGGTTTGTGGCCGGGCCTCCGCCCATGCCGGTTTTATATTCGGCCTGATAGTTTTCCCCGTCGGACAGAGACATAGCTTCAACGGTTCCGTAAGCGGTGATGACTTTGCTTTTCGGCATCGGGGAGGTTATGAATTCGCTGAGCGGCAGTGTCATTTTCGCGGTTACATTGCAGATATCGCCGGCTACGGTTTTACCCTGCCCTCCTCCGGCGATTGTGCCGGCAATGGTGAGCGTGCAGGTTTCGCCTCCGTCGCCCGTGATGGTCTTGGGCATGAAGGTTACGTTGCCGGAGGCAAAGGTCAGAGGGAATTCTCCGCGCAGTCGTCCAGAATAAATATTTTTTCCGCTGATGTCGCTGTAGGATTTGTAAGGCGACGCGTAATTCACGTGCAGATCAAAACTTGGCGATATCACCGTCGCGGAGTCGAAAATGACGAAAGCGTCCACAAACGTGCCGGACATATTGTAGGGTTCGGAGAAAGTGGCGTCCATCGTCAGGGTCAGCGCGGACTGCGCCAGCGTTACGTTAGCCGTTGCGGTGGAGCCCGCGATGGCGGTGAACACGACAGTGCTTTCCAGAATGCTGAAGGGCCCGTCTATGTGCTGGTCGTCGAAATTGCCGTACCCGCCCATCATCTGGAGCTCGCCGCTGGGGTCTAATGTCATCGTATGCGAGGAAAGGCGGACCGGCAGTTTCGGCGCGGGGATTATGCTGTTTGAATAGGGGTCGTATTTTTCCACTTCGTCCACATAGCCTTGGGAACCGAGCATGCTGATGTAAGGGTCAACCCTGTTGTTGTTGTCTTTTCCGCCGGAGATCATGACAAAGCCGCTGTTTAGGGCCGTTGCAGTATGGAACGCGCGGTGCCTGATAAGGGCCGGGCCGGGCGACCAGGTGTTTGACGCGGGGTCGTATATTTCGGTGTTTTCAATGTAGCGGGGCGTGCCTGTCGCGGCTTTGTATATACCGCCGGACACGAATACTTTTCCGTTCGGCAGAAGGGTGGCCGTGTGCCCGTAGCGGGGAGTGATCATCGAGCCCGTGGGCGACACCGTGGCGGTGTTCCCGCTCACTGTTATCAAAAGTCCTGTGGTGGCGGTTACGTCCGAGCTGTCCATGCCGCCGGCAAGCAGTATCTTCCCGCTTCTGAGGAGAGTGGCGGTATGGTATTTGCGCGTAGCGCCGCCCAGCGCGCTTGCGAAAGCTGTGAGCGAATTGTCCGCCGGGTCGAAATAAGCGAGGCTGGAGGTCTGGTTTTCTCCGCCCGCGATAACCACGCGCCCGTCCGGGATGGTTGTCGCCGTGTGGAAACTGCGCGCCGCCAGGGCCGAAGTGAGCACGTCGGTCATTGCGCTGGTTGCCACGTTATAAATCTGAACCGTCTGCACATAGGCGCCGTTGTTGGTGCCGCCTAGAATGAGAAAATTGCCGTTTTGAAGAAGCGTTGTCGAATGGTCCTGCCGGGTGTTAAGCGCGGCCTGAACCGGTCCCGCGAAATTGATAAATGCGGCGCACAGCAGCGCTGCCGCGGTTAATGTTTTAATAGCGTTTTTAATCATTTTTAATTTTTCCCTGAGCATATTGCATATTACAATAGTTTAGCAGATAGAAAAAAGCAAAAGCAACAATAATGTTTCTATTTAATAATTAAAATAGAACCTTTTGTTCCTTTTATGGGCGCAAGCGGATCGTCAAGAACTTCGCCGTCCGCTATAAAGTGGTATTCGTAGCGGCCCGGGGCGAGGTCAATGGAGGTTTCCCAGCGGGTTCCGTTTTTCTGCAGTTTAACGTCTTTCCAGCCGTTAAAACTTCCGGCTACGAAAACGTTTTCCGCTTTGGCGGACCGGAAAAACAGGCGGGCTGTGTGTTTTGAGGTTTGTTTGGGTGTG
>JBAYFS010000069.1:0-11039 GCA_041667045.1 Elusimicrobiaceae bacterium
GGGAAAACCCATCTGCCTGTGCGAAGCACATAAATAAGTTTCGTCCGCACTGCCATAAACACCGCCTCATCGAGCCTGCCGGAGAGCGCGGTTTCGCGTATCAGGGCGGATTCCGGGTAATCGCGGTCCCGGCCGGACGAATCGGCCACGTAAATGATTTTCTCGAAAAGGGTCATGTTTCCGTGGCCCGTCGTGTGGAATTTTATGGAGTTCTGGGAATCCCGGTCCGTCAGGCCGAATTTTTCAGCCGCGATGTGCGCGCCTACGTAAGAATGCAGGAGTCCGGGCCTCAGTTCCGCTATTTCCCGCGGCAGGGGGATTTTTATTTTATGTTCCAGGGCGTATTTTAGCAGTTCGCTTGCGGACATGGCCTTGGCGCAGTCATGCACAAGGGCGGCGGCGACGGTTTTTGCTGGATCGGCTCCGTACATATCCGCCAGTTCCAGCGCCAGTTTGGCGGTTTCTACCGAATGTTTATAGCGTTTCGGTGCAAGCGCGCCGCGCAGAAAACGGTGGATATCCTGAAAATAGAGTCCTTTTTCCGCTATAAATCTGCGTGCCTGCGGCGGAATTGAGCCCGGGATTTTGCCATCGCACCACAGTTTTTCCCGTAATTGAGTGGAAGAAACGTCCGGGAAAGTGCCCGGCAGCAGCAGAAAATCGCCGTTTTTTAGCGGGGAACGCGGTCTGGCGCCTGTTACAAGCCTGGCAAGTTTTTTCACAAGGTCCGGTTTCTTCCATTTAGCGAAATCGCCGATACAGTCGCTTCCCGCCAGAAAGAACAGCTCCGCCTGCGGAAAAAGTTTTTTCAAATGCGTTAAAGTTTGATAGGTGTAGACCTTCCGGTTTTGCGAAATTTCGAAACGGTCTACCGTTAACGGCTGGTTTTTAAAAGCCGCGCGGAAGGTTTTTTCAATCATCTCCAGCCGCGAATCAGCGGAAACGGCGGATTTGCGCTTGAAAGGGGAGTGATAAGCCGGCATAATGCGTATTTCATCCGGCTTTATGGCCTTTGCGGCCGCTTTCAGCAGGCTTAAATGTCCTTTGTGCGGAGGGTCGAAACTGCCGCCGTAAACCAATATCTTTCTACTCATAGTCGGGCTATAATTATAGCAATTATTACCCGCGCGCAATTGCGGGAGGCCTGTTGAAAGCCGGAACAGTCAGTTTTGCGATACAGTTAAAGCCGCCGCATTTGCTGGTTCCCTAAATTTCCGCGAATGGTGGAATAGTGCTGATGGCCGGGTCCGCTTAGTCTTTTTGGGGGGTGTGACTTGTGTCATGTTTCCGCCCGCGGGCTCGGCGTGTGTGATAGAAGTCACATGCGTTGCTGGTTGAATATCAGGGTATTAATGAATATAATATGGGCTGAGCATGAATTCCTATTTAATTGCTCACGGATTTGAGGGGAGGATATTCCTATGCGAGAAAAGCGATTTTTTCGTGTTTTATGTTTGCTGCAGATTCTTGCTATATTTCCTTTAACAGCGTATTGCGCCCAAATAACCCCGGAGAAAGGCCGTGTCGAAATAAAAAGCGACGGTTCCGGAAGTTGGACACGGATAGACAAGGCGACAGAATCGGGGGCGGGTACTTTTGTGCGCACGGGGTTTCGGTCCCAGGCCATGATTTTCTGGAAAGACGGCACAAAAGTGGAACTGGCGGCGAATTCGTCTTATCGCATTGAAAAAGACGACGCGGATACTTCCGTGGGCATGAAGCTTTTTTCCGGAAAACTCAAAGCCACCGTAAACAAAATGCTGGGACGGAAATTTGAAGTGTCCACCCCCAACGCGGTCTGTGCGGTGCGCGGCACGGTTTTTGAAGTGGAGGTTCGCAGTAATTTCACGAACGTAAGCCTTTATCAGGGCCAGCTTGCCGTTTCGGATCAGCAGGGCAATCAGCGTCTGCTTGAGCAGGGCTATTCCATGGGTGTGGGCGCCAACGGACTCGGCGCTCCTCGCGGCATAAACCAGAACGCGCCCCGCGATACGGGCGCGATAAATAACCTCAAGCGGGAAGTCGGCCTTAACATGAGCAAAGAAGCCGTGCTGTCAGCCGCGGCCGAGGAAATAAAGGTGGCCGAATATCAGCAGGGCAAGGTTATGGTGGACGTGTCCGGTGCGCGCGTACGCCTTGAACAGTACATTATGCGCCCTGCCGACAACCAGTTCAAGCTTGTCACCCTTAACGAGCGCAATGACCGGCTGGATTACTTTTATTATTTAGGCTCATTTAACAAAACGCTTCCTGCGGATATGAGCATCGCGCTGGGTCAGATGACCGGCTGCGCTGGTTCCGCCTGCGAATATTTTATGACCGGTTATGAAACGGGCCGGTCGAACACCATTGATTCCGTGCATGAACTCGCTTCCGGTGGGCATATGGTGGATGTGAACAATAACAGTGACTCGGCTGATGACGTAGCTTCGTATTTCGACAGCAATATGAACGCTTATCTTCCCTTGGGCTCGGGCGACAGTTTTTATAAGACTTTCTATGATAATTACGCCATAAAATATAACGATGTTACCTTCTTAAACTGGGCTCCCGTGTCCGGCAGTAATGTGCAAAGCTATCTGGTCGGCGACGCCAGCGGCATCAATTACCGCTACATTCAAAACGACGGCACGCTTGGCGCTTTTAACACTGGTTCGCCAGGCGTGAACTCCGACAAGAATCCCGACGGTGACCTTATCCATGAAAAGATAAAGCTGACTTACGGGACCGGAAAGTATTGGGAGCAATATGATAATTATCTGGTTAACGATAAGGGCAAAATAGCCACGCTTTCTGATTTTGAAGGGTTCCGGCCCGGCACCGCCGCGGGCAACCAGACGATGCTGCAATGGAATTTCGAGCAGGTGATAACCTGCAACCTGTTTGAGGGCCGCAAAATTGACCTTGTGATCGAGCCTAAAACCCTTATCCAGTCCGGGTTGCTTAAGTGATTTTTAGAGGAGAACCGTTTTGATGAAAACAGTTTTAAGGAAACTCGCGTCGGTGTTGTGCGTTTTGCTTTTTACGGGCCAGCTGCATGCGGAGGTTGTGCCTTATCTGAGGGCGGATTTGCTGGGCGGGCAGTACTTTTACAACGGGAAAAGCGGTTCCATGTCAGCCAACGGGGATTTAACGGGTTCGCTTTCGTTTGATCTGGGCAACTGGATGATAGTGCCGATTTATGAAGGCGTATACCAGACGACTCAGCAGGTGTTCGATTTAACCGGTGGCGGCACGCTGTTCAGCCAGATGATGAGCCACCGGGTGTCGGTGGAAGGTGTTTACGAGTTCGCTTACGGCTGGTTGTTCAAGCCGGAAGCCGGTTATAAGTACTACTTTTTGAATGAAACGACGGACGAATCTTGGGGCACCGGGTTGTTTGATTACAGGCGGATAAACGGTTCTTTGACTGTGGAGCACACGTATTCGGATCCTTTCTCCCTGCGTTTCACGCTGGACGCGTACAGTCTGAAGTTTCCGAATTACCAGTCGCTCGAATCGCAGATTGGCGGCGGAATGGCGCGCGAGCTTAACGGGACGGATGTTATCAATTCGAACAATCTGGCCTTTACCGCCGCGATGAACGGACGTGCGGGCCGGTTCCTCTGGGACGGTTCGGTTTCGGGCACGCGGGCCTATTTCGACAATCAGCACGTGATCAACGCCCAGGGCCAGTTCAACAGCCCCACCAGAGTGGATAACGTTTTTGCCGGGTCGGTTGTGCTTAAGATGCCGGTTCAGGTTTCCGGGAAATCCATTCTCAGCCCCGGCGTTAACTTCGGAGTCAATTACAACGACTCCAACCAGAATGACTATGACGCCACCCAGTCGAAATTCGTGCCGTCTTATTATGATTACGTGAAGTTTAACGGCGGAGCTGACATAAATTACAGAAGTCTTGTTCCCGGATACGACAACAAATTCATGAGTTTGACCGCCGGATTTTATTATGGAAGGACCAACTATCGCAGCAGACTTGTGCAAAGCGCCGCCGGGGTATACAGCAGCGACACGGTTTACCTCAACGAATACATTGTCCGCGCGAACGGTTCTTACCCGATAGGCAAACAGTTCGATTTGGTGAGTTCGATTGTTTACGGCAATCAGACATCCAACATGCAGTATGAAAAGCTTTACGCTTACAACTTCAATATTTTCACTTATCTGTTCGGTGTGCGCTACGAATTTGAGTAAGGGTTTTTGGGGAGACTAAAATGAACGTCCGAAACTTTAGCAGAAATTTTTTCGCGGGTATTTTGCTTTTCGCCGCCGGGCTCGCGCCCGCCGCAACGGCAAAAAACTCCGCAGATTATGTCCACCTGATCGGCACCGCCAGCGTAAACTGGACCCAAACGGTTTCCAGCGGCGTGTCCGTGGCGGTGATGGATTTGCTGGGCAACGGAACCACCGGCGTTTTCCTGCTCGATGCGAACGCTAGCATGAAATTTATAAACTCCTCAGGCACGGTGACGTGGTCTTTTTCCGTTCCGTTTCCGAGCGGCACCGGCTGGACACTGGAAGGAGCGGACGGCCATTCCGGCGCAAAGTTTTCCGAGTTTAACACGGTGCAGGCGGACTACAGCCTTGTAAAGAAATTCCGGGATATTGATAACGACGGCAGTCCCGATTTTATCGCGGTGTTCAGCCGGATGGATCCGGGGAATTCCCTCAGGCGCGAGATCGTGCTCCGCATGTATCAGGTTGGTGCGAGCACCGCCGTGCTTAAATGGGAAAAAACGCTTGACGATTTCTCACCGTATTTCTCCTCCGATTCCGAATTTACGAAAAACATGCTGATTGCCGATACCGCCGGCGATGCTGCTTTCGAACTGCATTACACCACATCCAGCATTATTGTTAACCAGTACAGCACCTACACCTTCAGCGGAGTGGAAGTGCTTAATTCGGCTGGAAATCTGCTGGCCCAGATACCGGGAGCCATGCTTCCGTATCATTGGTATGCCGCTTCGCATCTGGACAAAAGCAAGACCTACGGCGAATTCATGGCGCAGGGATCGGATTTTGTAAACGGCGAGTACATTACCACTCTTTCCTTCTATCAGTGGGACGGCGGCGCGTATACAAGGAAATATATTCTTCCGCTTGTTTCCGCTCAGGAAGGCTGGGGCGCCGGACAGCTGCAGATGAACTACGGCAATTTTGGCGACATTTATCCCAAAGTCGGTTTTTACGATATGGACGGCGACGGCAAAGAGGATTTTCTGGTAACGCTCGCTTCCGCGCCCGCTTACGGAACGCGGTTCGGCAAAATAAAATATTTCTCCGATATAACTTCTTTCTTCGGCGCGGAGCAGAGCCCCACTTTCGCTTCCAACCTGATTTATAATCTGGGCGAGATCCCGGTTGATTCAAAGTCCTATAACACCGATGTTGTTGTCGGCAAAGGCAGAAATTCTAGTAATTGGCAGCTGGCTTATTTCACGCAGGTTATGGTGAGCAGCGGGATTTACGCCAAAACAGTCCGCGTTGTTGATATTGACGGGGAAAACACCTCCCAGTATCTCAATTATCCGCAGTTTAGCCTGTGGCAGAAGACTTTTACCGATTCCACCATGATAACCGAGGATATGATCCTCAACGACGAAGAGATTTTTTCCTTCGGAACCGATTATGACGGCGACGGTGTGAATGAACTGACCTATATGGGCCGCATTTTAAACGGAGCGAACGGCGACGAAAAGGTATCGCTCCTTTCCGCACCGCCTGGCAATGACACAAGCCTGGCATTCTTTCCCATGCACAGCGGTATGATGCCGGTGCCTAACGGATACCGGACCGTTGATATGGACGGCGACGGCAAGCGGGATCTGTTGGCGGTCTGGGGCAAAGATAATGTGAACGGTACAGTAGATGCCGCTTTTTATCTTTATGACATTGCCCAGGGTTCACCCAAATGGGGAACCGGAATCATGACGGGGCTGGTGGACGAACCCGCGCCGGGCGATTTTGACGGCGACGGTGTTTTCAGTCTGATTTACGCCACCGCCGCGTCTTCTTACGGCAGCGTCGGAAAAATGAAATTTCCTTACTATAACGCTTTGACGCAGGTTTCCGCCCCGGTCCAGTTCTCCTGCACCGCTCTGAGCACTTCGAGCATACAGTGGTCCTGGAGTTACGGCGGCCCCACCATATCCTCGTTCACGGTGTTCGATATAAATTCAAAACAGCCCGTTTCCGGCGAGCTTTCGCCTTCGACGATGTACTGGACGGAAACCGGCCTTTCCGCCGGCACGGCTTATGCGCGCTACGTTTCCGCCTATTCTTCTTATTTCGGAGACGGGCAGTGGGCTAATTCCGGGGTTAAGACTTGTTTCACATCCATGCCGGCGGTGTCGGTTTCCACGGCGGAAAGCAAGGCTCTTGGCGCGAACTCGATAGCATGGGTATGGTTTTCCACGGGCGCGCTCAATCTTAGCGTTATCAACGACACCGGCGCGGTTAAACAGGCCGATGTGCCCAAGCATTCCATAGCGTGGGTGGAAACCGGTCTTTTGCCCAACACGGGTTATTCCAGCCGTATTGTGGCTGCCAATAATGTGGGTGTTTCCACTTCCGCCGCGCTTTCGCTTTATACCAAGGCGGCGGCGCCCGCCCAACTGGAAGCGGCGGTTTATTATTCCAGTTTCACGCTCAGCTGGTCTTCCGGTTCGCTAACTGAAGGTTTCAATCCGGGCTGGACGAAGTACCAGCTTTTGCTGTCTACGATAAGTTATGGCTACAATGAACAGCCGGGCACTTCAACGACCACGGTCCTGAGTGGCACAGTAAACTTTTTGTCCGCGGACACCACTTACTATGTCAGGGTGGCCGCTTACAACGAAAACGGGAAAGCGTCTTACGGTTATGAAGAAATAAGAACCGCGGCCTCCGGCGTGCCTGTAGGGCCCGTATCCAATTTTTACGGTTCCGCTGAAAGCGCATCTTCCATCAGCTGGGGCTGGAGCCCGGCTGAAAACGCTACAGGTTACCGCGTTTATTCCTCGACCGGCGGTATTCTGGCCGAACTGGGCGGCGGTTTTAACCAGTGGACTGAAACCGGCCTGCTGCCAGGCACCTATTATGCGCGCTACGTGATGGCTTACGGTACGGTCGGCCAGTCCAGTTCCTCTGTTTCCGGAACTTATACTTTTTCCGGCACCGGTTCCGCTTTGCAGGACTGGATGTCTCTTCCTCTCCCCGCCGGAAAAACCGTTGCCCTGGCTCTGGACGGCGCGGGCGATCCCGCTCTTCTTTACACTGACGCCGACAGCAATATTTATTACAGCAGCGCGTCCAAAATTTCCGGTTTTGAAAACCGTATCCTGCTGCCCTCCGGCGTGGCTGTCAGCACTCCGGCTTTCGGAATAGGGTCCCATATTTACGCGTTGGCGGTAAGCACGGCAAACACGGCAGTGCTGCGGATTGGAATGGCCCAGGGAACCTATTGGATGTCAAGCGAGCTCGGCGACGTTTACCCGGGTTCCGAAGTTAAACTAGCGGTGGACAACGCTTCCCTTTACGCTTTGTACCGCAACTCGGGCGGTTATCTCACGTTAGGCAATTTTGCGCCTTACGGAATGCTTATGTCCAGCAGTGCCGTGGGTTCTTACGGATGCGGCGCGTACGCGGACCTTTTGACCGATTCCGACGGCGGAATTTTCGGCGCGTATACCTGCGGCAGCAGTCTTTACGCGTTCGGCGTGTCTTCTTCCGGAGTTGCCGGAACGCCCATGCTGGTGGCTTCCACCACGAATACTTACGGGCCGGTTCAGATCGCGTTTAGCTCGTCAAAGGTTCCGCATATCGGCTATGTGGAAAAGGTTTACGGCGCCGCGCATCTTAGGCACGCGGTGCCTATTTCTTCGTCCGCGTGGACGAACGAGCTGGTATCCTCAAGTCTGGCGGGCGATTACCGGTTCGCGCTTTCCTCCTCCGTGGCGGGAAGCATGAAGTTCATGTTCTCAACGGAATCGGCGATTTACCAGGCGGTGAAAACGCAGTACTGGAATACCTCAAGCGTGCTGGGGATGGGCGCGTCCCAGATCCGCTATTTGACGACGGAAACCGGAACGGAAATACTGTCTTTCATTTCCACTTCCACAGCCTATCCCGACGGACGGGTGATGTTTGTCTACAGGGATACCGCCACTCCGTCTTATCTCCCTGTTTCCGGTTATGTGAGCAATGCCGGGGCCGGAGTGTCCGGCGCTTCCGTCACGATTTCCGGCAACAGCGTTAACTATATAGCGCTGACCGATGCGCATGGGTATTACTATTTCGGCGCCATTCCTTCCTTCGGAACCTACACGCTGACTCCTTATTTGAGCGGACACAGCTTTTCTCCGTCTTCGCATACTCTGGCGATGAACGGCAAAGCGGCGGACGGGATGAATTTCTCCGTTTCCGCTCAGGGCGCGGGTTCCTTTAACGTGGTGCCGTCGGTGATTCATAATAGCGGTTTGGTTTTCGCGGGGCAGAATTACAACGCTTTCGCCATTCACATCACCAGCGCGGTCGGCACTTCGGTGCTGGACAGCATTACCGTGGCGTTTTCGTCCCAGACCGGCGTATCTATGTCGGATTTCCAGAGCGTGAGCCTCTATGAAAACGATGTTGAATTGGCGCAGGCTTATCCGAGTTATCTTGCCGCCAGACTTACCCCCAACGTAACTATTACGGGCGACCGCGACTTTATTATAAAGGTGCGGACCAACAGCAGCGCGGAAGGAAAACAGATTCTGCCGCTTCTTACGGGAATTTCCAACGCGTCTTTCGTGTTATACGGCGAGCAGGTGAAGGCCGCCCTAAAGGTTACGCCTGACCAGACCGGAGTTACGAGTTACCGGTTCCTTAATCAGGGCCAGAGCGCGGTTGTCTACGGTTCTGGAACGTGGTCCTATGCGGCGGGTCTTTACTGCGGCCCCGCCGGCGCGACCGGCACGGTGTGCGGAGCCAACTGTCCCGTTCCGTCAGCTCCCCGTGGGCAGCTGATAGCGCGCATAGGTTCAGGCAGTTCCTATCACAGTGTTTCCACCGGCTCGGTTATTACTGCTGCTGGTACCGAAAGCGGCAATATCACCCTGCTGATGAACGACTACGATTACGGCAATAATTCCGGCGCGCTCTACGGAGAAACGGAAATAGTTTCCCGCGACCTTGTCTGGACCGGTGCGGGGTACACCAGCAATGCGTCCGACTCGGCCAACTGGAATCCCCAGGTAACGCCCGCCGGCGGCGACAGCGTTTATTTTACCTCCGCCAGCGCAAAGAGCTGCGTATGGGATTTGTATTCGTCGCTGAAAAAAGTATACGCGACTTCCGGCTTTGCCGGAACCGTGACAGTTTCCGGAAACAAGAGCTTCGTCGCGAATGAAGCGGTTCTCTACGGCGGTTCCTGGCTTTTCTCGGGAGAAGTGTCGGGCAGCCAGCCCAGCCTTAACGTTTACAGATTCACTTCCTCTGCTAACCTCAGTTTTACCAACCCCGGCAGTTTGATGTTCGGTTCCGGCGGGTTTAATATCACCGGCGGAACTCTGGCTTTCACCAGCGATTATTACGGGTATATTTCTTCTATCAACGGCGCGCTCGTGCCTGTTTCCATTGCGAACGCTTTCGTCAATATAAGCAGCATGGGGTTTTCGCAGTTCAGCGGAATCGCGTTTAACAACCTGACGGTTGGGCGTTTCGATAACGTAAGCATATGGAATTACGGCCTGGAATCCGGCAGTATGCTGTCTTTAAGCGGGTTCACAAAGAATGCGGCGTTTAACAACTGGTCGTTTAATAATTACAAGTCCACGGCGGTGGCGAACGTGCTGTCATCCGGCAACGCGCAGGGCGTTTCGCTTGTGTTCGCCAACGCAGGCGGCACCTATATGGGCAGTGTGCACAGCGTGAACGCGGACGGCGCGCTTCGCTGGTTCCCTGACGGAGGCTCCAGCGCGAATTTAAACGTGAATATAGCCTACAGCGGCAGCCAGACCGGCATGTATTATTTCGCCGTGCTTAATGCCAGCGGCACCGTGCAGAGTTCCGGACAGAGCAGCAGCTATCCTTATTCATTCCAAAGCCTGAACGCTCCGGCGACCTATTACGCCGTGGCGTACCGCGACACGGACGGCAGTTACGCGCCCAGCGGCTATGAACCGCGCGGGCGCAGCGAAGTTTATCTTGAAGCGGGTTCCAGCAGAACAGTTTCCGTGCAGCTTTACGATTACGCGATTGTAAACGGCACCATCGGCAATTCCACAACGCAGAACGGAACGGTCATCGGGGAAATTTTCTCGGGATCAACTCTGGTGGGCAAAGAAACGCTCGGCAGTGTTTCCCAGGGCAGTTCCCTGCCGTGGTCCGTGAACGTTCCTTCCGGCACTTATAACCTGCACGCCTATATTGACCTCAACGGCAACCAGACTTATGACACGTATGAAGCGTCGGCCTGGCACAATAACATCAACGCCGCGGGGCTGACAACGCTGTCCTTGTCCTCCATGAGCCTTACCGGCGGCACGGCTTCTTCGGGCGGCAGCGTTTCTGCCTCTGTGGCTTATGACGGCGCGGATATAATGGGGCGGGCTTCCCAGCTTTATCCTTACTTCGCGCTGACTTTGAGCGCATCCTCCGGGTCGGCGTCCGTTTCCTATTTCTCTGTGCAGTCCACGGTGGCTCTTAACGGCGGATCATATAACATGTCGGTTCTGCGCGACAGCAACTATAACGGTTGCGACAGCTCGGACCAGTTTTTGGGCATGTACTACAGTTCGTCCTCCGCCGAGGCTTTATATATCAATTTCAGGCCAATCGAAATAAGCACGGCACAGCCGGAACGGTTCTGTTTCGGCGTTACGCCCGGCAGCCTTGCCATGCATTCCATTATAGGACTGCATATGGACGCTTCAGGCGTGGGCTTGGTGTCCGGCAGTCTGGTATCTTTCCCGGCTAATATGTACAAGTCCAAAAACGTCTGGCAGGATGTTCCCGCTGTTGCGTCGGTCACCTGGAGCGCGGGCGGTATAGAAACGGGCGATACGGTTCATCCA
>JBAYFS010000070.1:0-10941 GCA_041667045.1 Elusimicrobiaceae bacterium
CAATCTGGCGGAAGCGCTTTTGTCTAAAAACAAACGCTCGGAAGGAGCGGCAAAGGCGATGGGGCAGATCAGGGATACCGCGCCCGTGCCCCGTCTGATCAAAGCCCTTAAACATCCGCGTTACCAGACGCGGGCCAACGCGGCGTGGGCGCTGGGCGAAATTCATGATACCCGCGCCAGCGAATATATTCTTCCCCTTTTAAAGAAAGACGTGTCCATAGACGTGCGGATTGAAGCCGCCGGCGCCTTGGGCAAACTGAAATACGAACCGGCTTACAAGGAACTGGTGCGCGGACTGGCCAACCTGAATCCGAAAATGCGTGAAGCCTCCGCCCGCGCTTTGGGCGATCTGGGCCTGCCGCAGTCGCTGCGCGTGCTGGAAATGGCCGTGGAAGATTCCGATAAAAACGTTCAGGCCGCGGCGGCCGAGGCCTATGACAAAATAGCCGCGGAAGTGGAAGAAAGCGGAAACGCGGATTCTGTAAACGATGACGCTCCCCAGGATCCCGCCGCCGCGCCTATGCCCAAACTGCAAATAAACAACTGACGGATCGGAGATTATGAACAGCGGATTCCTCTTGCATGATTTGGCTCTTATAATGGCTGTCGCCGCCGGTGTTCTGTATTTGTGCCACAAATTCCGCCAGCCGCCGGTGATAGGCTATTTGCTCGCGGGATTCATTGTCGGTCCCTACACTCCGCCTTTCGCTTTTGTTAGCGATGTCGAATCCATCCGCTCCATTTCCCAGCTGGGCCTGGTTTTTCTGATGTTCTCGCTGGGTCTTGAATTCAGCCTGCCGCGTTTGAGAAAGGCCGGTTTGCCGGCGGCTTTGTCCGCGCTCATAATCGTGCCGGGAATGATTTTTACCGGCTTTGCGCTTGGAAAAACCATAGGGTGGTCAACCTCAAGCAGTATTTTCCTGGGCTGCATTCTTTCCATAAGCGGCAGCACCATAATCATTAAAAACTTCTTTGACCTTAAGCTGACTGGCGAGCCGTTCGCTAAATCCGTGTTCGGCATAATGATTTGCGAAGATATCGCCGCGATGGTGATGCTGTCCGTGATATCCGGTTTGGGCGCGAAGTCCGGCCTTTTGGCTTTGGACGCCACTACAGCGTTCGTGAGAATAGTGTTTTTCATCCTGCTGTTTCTTATTATCGGTCTTCTGCTGGTTCCCAAACTGATTAAATCGGTGGCGAAATTCAAAAGCAAGGAACTGACCGGCATAGTAGTTCTGGCGCTGTGTTTCGCGAGCGCGCTTATAGCCGCGCGATTCGGCTTTTCCATAGCGCTGGGCACGTTTCTTATCGGCGCCATAATAGCGGCTACCGAGCAGATAAGGGAAGTGGAGGAATGGATCAAACCTCTGCGCGACATGTTCTCCGCGCTGTTTTTCGTTTCCGCCGGCATGCTTGTTGATCCGCGCATACTGTGGTCTAACTGGGGCATAGTGCTGGCGATTGTCGCCCTGGCTGTGGCGGGACGGACTTTTTGGGGCTCGCTGGCCTCCCTTCTGGTCGGCTATGACGCGGGCATTTCTCTTAAAGTTGGGTTAAGCGTGGCTCAGATAGGCGAATTTTCATTTATTATAGCCAGCGCCGGGGCGGCGCTCGGGCTGGTTGACGCTAAGCTTTACGCGTTCGCCGTCGCCGCCGCCGCGCTTACCGCGTTCATCTCTCCCTATCTGGTGAAAAACGCCGGCTTGATAGGGGAAAAGTTGTCCGGCTTGCCCGGCAATCCGCACGCCTTTATTGACAGGTATCACGCTTTTATCGGGAAATCATCGAAAAACATTGTAAACGACGTCAACACGCCGGTATTTTCCAAATATATGCTGCGCCTGGGTATTTACGCCACTTTGCTTGCCGGATTGTTTTCCGCCGTCGGGGCCGGCGCGGCGGCTTTGGCGAAAACCTTGCCTTTCGGGGCGCTTCTTCTGTGGGCGGTGACGGGTGTCGTCTGCGTGCCGCTGTTTATGTCCATAGCGCGTTATTGCGACCACATGCTGCTCCTGTCCCTCACTATTTTTCTCACCTGGTTTTCCCCCCGCAAAATACTGCAGCGGATAAATCTCCAGCTGACCTACCGTCTGATTAATTACCTTATCATCACCCTTCTCGGTGTTGGTTTCCTGCTGTTTGTCGCGCCCTGGGTATTCTCGCCGGAAGATTTGGTGATCGTATCGCTGCCCGCGCTGGCCATAGGATTCGCTTTCAAAAAGAACGTCGCCCTTTTCCGCGAGCAGATGGAGCGGATGCTTGATTACATTATCGGTCTGGCGACAAGCGAACCGCTGCACCAGGCTGTCGCCGTGCGGCCCGACAGTTCCGTTTTTCTTTGCGCCATGCCCGAGCATGCCCTTAAAGACGGCAAGCGCGTCTACACTTTCAATGTCCACGCCGAAACCGGCGCGGCTGTGGCTGCCATCTATCGTTCCGGCAGAACGATAGCCAATCCCGCGATTGAGGAAGAGCTTCTGCCAGGCGATATCGTAATCCTTATCGGAGACAAAGACCAGTGCTCCTCCGCTGAGCGTATGCTCAAAAGCGGTGCATAATATATTCCTTTGCGCGCGTTCCATTGAAAGGCTGGTGGAAATATTGGATAATGAAAACATAGTGATATGCGTTATCTGAATTCCCTGCGTTTTCTTCTTGCGGCGTTTCTTTCGCTCGTTTGCGGAACGTGCGCCCATGCCCAGCCGAAAATACCTGATTTTACGGAACGCTCCGTTCTTTCCGCGCTTGCCTATGTCGACAGCGATTTGCGGATAATGGCTCTTTATGCCGGGTCTCCTAATAAGGTTGTCACCCTTAATCCCGAAACCGGCGCGGTTGAAAACACCTATGCCCTGTCAGCGGGGAACTATTCTGTAATAAGCGAACGGGGCGAGTATGTGGCTTCCGCCCAGACTGGCGGAGGTGTGGCGGTATACCAGCTGCCGAAATTTTCCAAAGTGCTTACCATAGGCGCGGAAAGCGGTCCTTTTAAATTTCTGGACCTGTCGCCGTTTGATTCCGTACTCCTTTCCTGTGATTTCTCCGGTTCGGTTAAACTGTGGCGGTTTATGGACGGCAAACTGCTTAACGACGGCATAAAGTTCCCCGTGCCCATGGATGCGGCTGTTTTTTCCCAGGACGGAAGATACGCCGCCATGCTGGCGGCTTCGGATGTGGCCGTGTTCGATTTTCATGCGGGGAAAATCAACTGGCTGAACCCCCCCGGCCTTCCGGTCTATGCGCTTGCCTTTTCCCCTTTGAGCGACAGGCTGCTGCTCGGTTCGGACGGGCAGGTTTGCCTTGCCGATCCCGAGACCGGGGAGCTCGACAGCGAATGCCTTCCGGTCGGCTCGGGCGAACGCGTCGCCGTTTTCGGCGCGGACCCGACGGCCCGCCAGATTATAGCCGCCACGGCGAACGGTGTTTTGCTTACATCTGTGTTTTATAAGAAAGCGAATGGCTCCGGCGGTTATATGCCGTTTAAGCGGGTCGAGTCGTTCCTGGCTCCAAAAGCGTCCGCGCCGCGGAAAGTGGCCATTTCCTCAAACGGGCAGTACGCCGCGGTCGGCTTTTTAAACAATCGTGTGCTGACCGTCGAAATAAATGTGCCGGGAAACTCGTTTTTTTCTCAGGACAAATCGTCCGTGCAGGCGGACGTCGTGAAATTCGCCAGCACGGCGGAGGCGGGCATTAGCGGTCTGTCTCGGTTTTACGCGTTGTACGCACTGGCAATCGCCGGTTTCGCCGTTTTCCTGGTTTTAGGTCCGGTTAAAAAAATATATAAACGCCTAAAACCGAAACATATCACCGACACCCTTCCCGCAAAGGAAAACAAGATTACGGATGAGCCGGCCCCCCTGCCGGAAATAAAGCTTTTCTGGCAGCGGCAGGCTGAAGAAACTGACAGTCATGAGAATGTTCCGAAAAAAACCGGGGATTTACAGAGCGAGTTGCGCAAACCCCTTGCGCCGGAACAGTATGCCGAGCCTGTCCGCCCGGAAAAACCGGCTCCCGCCGCTGAAAAGCCCGGGAACGGCGATGCGGAGAGGTCTAAAACCGGACAAGGCGCGGAATTTGATGCGCGGGTTGCGCCCGCGCCGCCAAAGCAGAACCGCAAGGAAGAAGCGCCTTCCGCACCTGAAAAGCCGAAACCGGTTCCCGTTCCCCAGTATTGGGAAAAACCTGATACCGAAGCGGAGCCCGCGCCGCCTCCGAAACCGAAAGAAAAGCCGAAAGAGCCGGAGGTTATTGAGGCGTCGGAGCGCATCGAAACGAAACACCTCCTGAAAGAATTCGAGAACAAACCGCTTATAGACAACAAGTACCGCATAACCGCCGAAATCGGGCGGGGCGGCATGTCTATCGTTTACGAAGGCGAGGACGTCATGCTGGGCAAGAAATTCGCGCTTAAGAAAATGCGCGGGGAAATAGCCACGGATAAACGGGACCGCGAGCGCTTCATGTCCGAAGCCCGCATTACGGCCAAGCTCAAGCACCCCAACATCATAGATATCTATTCGATTATCGAGCAGCCGGACGACATTTATCTCGTTTTTGAACTTATCGAGGGCAAAACCCTTGAGAATCTGCTGTATAAGTATAAACGGCTTCCCGTACGCGAAAGCGTTGGCATTTCCATGCACGTGCTTTCCGCGTTAGGGTACGCGCACACGAAAGGGGTGCTGCACCGCGATCTCAAACCGTCTAATATAATGGTTTCGAAAGACGGGTTCGTGCGCGTCATGGATTTCGGCATCGCCCGGATAATACAAAGCGGAAGCCGCGCCAAGACCGAATTGTCCGGCACCATGGCGTATATGGCGCCGGAGCAGCATATCGGCGCGCACGACCACCGGGCCGATATTTTCGCCTTCGGCGCGACTTTGTATGAAATGCTTACCGGGAAACTGCCCTATCCCGGCCCGAACGTGCTTGAACAGAAGAAGAATAAAGGGTATAAGCCCTTGACCGTGTTTGCCCCCGATTTGCCGGAACGGATAATCCATATAGTGGAAAAATGCCTCGAGCCGGACGTGAATAACAGATACAATTCCGCGGCTGAAGTTTACCGTTCCCTTAAAAAGTGCCCGATAGACAGCTCAGAGTCTCTGACCAGGAAAAAATAAACTTTCTATGGAAGGGAAATTGCTTCGCACCGGTTGGATTTTAGCCGCGCTGTTATTTCTGCCTCAGGCGGTTTTTTCGGCTGTGGCGCGGGTGGAGCCTGTTTCTGGCTGGGTGGTGTCCGCGCGGTTCTCTCCGGACGGCGCATATCTGCTGGCGGTTTCGTCCGGAAACCGTGTGTCGGCGTGGGAAACCGGCAGGTTTAAATTAAAACTGGATTTCTCAGTTCCGGAAGCCGCAAAGATAGAGAACGCCGCGTTTTCGCCGGACGGTTCTAAGCTTGCCCTGGCGGCTGACAACGGGACTGTTTATGTGCGCGATTTCCCCTCCGGCAAAGAGGTAGCTTCGCTGACCGCGGGCGTCCTGCCGTTTAAAGCCGTCCTTTTTTCTCCTGACGGCGAATTGCTGTCCGCGGCGGACAGCGGCGGCGGTATTTTCGTCTGGGCCGCCAAAGATTTTTCCCTCCTGCGCGAAATGCACGCCGGCGGCGCGGGCCTCAACGCGCTGGCTTTTTCGCCGGACGGATCGCTGGCGTCAGCCGGGAACGACGGGAAAATAAGGCTTTGGAACGCGCGGACAGGCGACCTCCTGCAAACGCTGCCCGGGCACTACAATGAGATAACCGCCCTGGCTTTCTCGCCGGACGGGCGCCGCCTGATTTCCTGCGACACCATCGGCGTCATGGTCGTTCACGAGACAAAAACCTGGCGCAAACTTAAAATTGACCAGCCTTGTGAACAGGCTATAAACGACATAGCCTTTTCTTCGGCTTCCCCTTTTATGGTTACTGCCGGGGATGACGGCGTGCTGATTGTTTTTGAAACAGGCTCGTTCTCTCCTGTGCGCGTTATACGCCAGTATAATCTGGGGGCGCTCTCCTGCTCATTCTCGCCGGACGGCGGGAAAATAGCCGCCGGTTATCTTTTGGGCACGCTTAAGATTTACGACTGGAAAAACAGCACGGTTTCCGCCCGCCAGGCCGGAACCGTCCTGTATGACGCGGGCGGACTGCCGGTTTCCACTCTGAAAGCCGGACGCGTTTATGAGGCTGACTTTTCCAGCTTTACCGCGCGCGGCATAAAGCTCAAGGACGGCGTGGAGAAAAAAGAGTATTTCGCCCCACATTCCACCGTCTATGATTCCGATTATATCGCCCCCGTTATCCTGCCGCTTGTCAAAACTGTTTCTGGCACGGTGACGGATATCATCGCCGTCGCTTTGGATGATAATCTGGTCACCGGCGTTTCCCGGGACGGAAAACCGCTTGCGGAACTACCACGCGCTATGGACTGCGGGGATTTTCAGTCGCGTTATTTCTTCCGCCTCTCTCTTGCAAACGGAGAAAAAGCCGAAATCCGCGCAACCGATTCCGCCGGCAAGATTTCCTCTGTGGTTTTTTCGGGCGAAACGGAAAGCACGGACGCCGGACCCTATTTCGTAAGAGGCAGGGCTGAAGATAATATTGATGTTTTTTCCGGCAGGGAAAAAGACAAGTTGCCGCGCAGGATCAAAAAGAACGCTTTTCTCGATATTGTGGGTTATAAAAAAGGCTGGTACTTTCTTGCTGACGGCACCTGGATTTATTCTGATTTTGTTACCGGCAGGTAGGTCTTCGCGGCGGAGGCCTTGTTTGGCTTGGCAATAGCGCGCGCATGGCTTTAAAAAATAAACTCCCGGCATAAAGCCGGGAGTTTATAAGAAGACTCGCCGATTGACGGCGAGTAGGCTTTTCGCGATGAAGATTACATCGTCAGGAAGCCAAGTCCCTTTTCCCCCAAAAACCATCTGCGTCTTTATAAACGACTTCGCCGGCAGATTCTTCCAGCTCGCCGATAATGGGGTAGCGGCAGTCCCCGTTTTTCCCTACGCCGTTACAGCAACACTTGGCGTGCCGCACGTTCTTGCGTTTTGCTCCATGTCCGCGCATGTCCTCTTCTCCCCCCTCGTAATGCGTTATTACTATTTTACCATGAAATTAAAATTAGTCAAGGCCCTATTTTGGCAAACAAAACGGCGGCCTTTGGGGCCGCCGTAAAGGCAAAGCTGGTGTGTTTCTTATTTCGCCGGAGCGGCCGGAATTTTTTCCATATTTTCTTTGATTTTTTCCGCGATCTGCTTTTGCATTTTCTCCATTTGTTCTTCGGCCTGCCGCCGGAGAGCGAAAGCGGTGTTATAATCCTTGACGGAATTTTTCTTGTCGTTCATCATTTCGTAAATTTTACTGCGGGCGAGGTAGACATACGGGTCCGCCGGAGAAACTTCGCGCGCTTTTTCCACGTCGGTAAACGAGTCTGCGAAACGCTTGAGTTTTGCCAGGCTGGCCGCCCGGTCCAGATAAAGTTTTACGGTCAGGTTGTCCGCCACCTGCGAAGACGTCATGCCATAAGTTTCGGCCAGAGTTTTTGTCGCGCTTTTGGCCCCGAGTTCCTTTGCTATGTAGTCCGGCATGAGTTTCAGCGCGGAATCGTAAGCCTTGAGCGCTTCCTCGTCTTTGTTGAGTTCGTAATAAACGTTTCCAAGATAGAGATAAGTAACGGGATACTCTGAATGGTGTTTTACTGTGTAGAGCAGATCCACCAGCGCGTCGTCATAGCGTTTCATTTCAATATAGGTCATGGCGCGCAGAAGCCTGGACTGGTCGTTTAGCATGGCGGCGGATTTTGAAAAGTACTTCACTTTTTCCGCGTTATCCGTGGCAGAAATTCCTTTTTTCATATAGTAAAAGGAAATATACTTAAAGCCAACGAAAACGAGAAAAAGGGCAATCAGCAGGACAACGGCTTTTCTTAACAGTTTTGTCTTCATAGTAATTCATTGTATCATTATGCGTGCGCGCGCAAAAGAACAGGCTTTTTTATATAATTAAAGACAGCACGAGGTTTAAATGTTTGACGGTTCCATTCTCACCCAGTATCCCTACGCGGCGGCCACCGTGATTTTGCTTATCGCGGCGGGCCTGTTGCTTGTGTCATTTTTCGCGGCGGGCAGAACGCTTCGCAGGAAACGGATTAAACGCTTCGCCGCCGTTAACGGCCTTGCGTTAACACAGTACGATGCTGAGCTGGAAAAAGCGCTGGCGGACAAACCGCTGGTTAAAAACTGCGCGAAACACCGGGTGCGCAACATTATCAAAGGCGGCCCGCTTGGCAATGCGTGTTATTTTGACGTCTCCTGCCGCATACACGACCATCATGACAGGGTGAGCCAGAGCGTGGTGAAATTTAACACGGACGGCAGGCTGCCCGTGTTTTTCCTTTTCCCCAAGGGTGTCGAAACGCACCTGCCTGTTTCGGCGGGCAAGGTGGAACTGGGGGACAAGTTTTCCGCCGGGTACAATCTTTTTTCCGAAAACACCATTTTGCTGCGCGAAATTTTCAAGGCCGGAGCCGAAGATTTTTTCAGTCACGAATCCGGCTGGACGATTGAATATTCCAAACACACCGCCCTTATTTACCGCAGCGGCAATCTGTATTCCTCTTTCGAACTGCAGGATTTCATAAATAAATCGGTGGAAGTGTATCAGACCGTGTTTGCCGTTCCGCCCGCTCCGCCCGCGTCAGCGTAAGCCTATTTCATCCGCCAGAGCATCGGCGAATTTTTCCCAGCCAGCGTTGGCTTTCGGATTGGCGGGGCTGGGGTGGGTAAGCAGCATGGTCTGCGCGCCGGTCCCGTGCAGAATTTCGTCGAATCTTTCTTTGGCGTAGGCACCGATGCCCACGCAGAAACGGGGCTTGAAAAAGGCGATGCTGTCGCGCAGGGCGCGGTCGCAAATCCGGGTCAGTTCTTCCCGGACCGGCGCCGGCAGTTTGTCCGGCGTAAGGTTTCTGCCGCTTTCTTCCATGAACACAAGCGGGCAGTAGTTCAGCACAAAAACATCCCTGAAAAATATCTCGGGCGAACCGAAGCGGTTTTTCGCCCACATCCAAAGTCTGCGTCCGCTGACTTCGCTTTTGCGGCAGTCAAACCCCGACACGGGCCGCTTGGGGTGTTCCCGCGGCGGGCGTGATACGTCCGCGCAAATGCCCAGCCAGTCGCGCACGAGCGAAACTTCGCCGAAGGGAATGCCGGTTTGCGCCATGCCGAACGGGCCGGGATTCATTCCCAGAAACACGGCTTTTTTAGGCGCAGCGCCATAACGCTCTAGGTATAGATCATACGGTTTCCTGGCGTACTCCAGCGGATTGTACACAAAAGCGGCTTTCGTGCCGGTGAAGTCAAGGGCGGCGGTTTCTCGGGTAAGGCGGTCTGTAATGGCTTTCATTTCCATGTCTGTATTATATCTTTTGCTGGTAAAGTGAAACAGCGGCTCGCGGTGGGTTTTTCAGGCAAAAAACAAGGCCGGCATTCCCCCGAACGCCAGCCTTGCTTTAAATCCGGTTTGCGTATCGCAAAGAATCCCCTTCTTTGCGGCAACCGAACCAAACCCCAGTGCTACTATATGCCATTACGGAGAAAGCGGTTATGAAGAACGCTATCAACCCGTGGAAAAATTATAGCTTCTTAAATTTGATTTGGCAAGATTTTCGCTAATATTCCAAAATGAAATATTTTTCTATAGATAAATCTTTGTATTCCAAAGAGGAATATAAAGCTTGGGGCAAAAAACATCCGCCAGAAAAGGCGGATGCGTGAAAACCGGACCGTGTGTCATTTGTCGTTAACGTCAATGAAATCCTGCTCCTGCGAATCGCTTTCCTTTATCGTTTCACGGTTTTCTTTCTTCGCGGCTGCGCTGCCCGTAGTTTTTGTTTTGTCCGCGGAAGGAACAGCCCGGCGGTTGAAATTGCGGCAGGCGTTTCCGGCGTCCCCGCCCGACACAGCCAGCGCGTTTTGAACGGGGCGAAAGGCTTCGTGGATGGCGTTCACAGTGTCGCTGTCCATATTGTCCTGCGCGTTGAGCATTATTATTACTCCCGCGTCAGTGTCTTGAATGTCCAGCTCCGCGCCGGGCGCGCACAGGATTTTCGGAAACTTCGAATCCTTGCATGCGGCGTCAAGGCCGCCGGCTTTTTCCACTTTGTCCGCCAGCGTGGAAAAACGCGCCTGTATTTTGTCAATCAGGTTTTGATTGTCGGGATCGTTCGCGGCGAAATCCAGCGTTACCCCGACTTCGGTGTTGCGCACCGCCAGAAAAGCGCCGGATTCGCAGAATACGGACGGAAAGGCGGCTGGCGCCGTCTGCACGCAGAAAACCGGAGCCGCGAAAACCGCCAGAACGGCTATAAGGCATTTTTTCATTTTTTCTTCCTTGCTTTTGAGTGGTAAAGCAGATAAGAGCCCATCGGTTTTCCTGAATCCTGCGAAACCATCGCGCATTTGACCATGAAAATGTAGAAAATCTCGCGCGTTTCTTCGGTCAGGGTTTCATAGTTGCCCTGCCCCTTGCTTATAACCAGATCGGCGTTTTTGAAAAGGGTTCTGAATTCGGCGGTGCACTGGTCAACCAGGGTGCCGGGCAGGTCGGAGCCGGAAGTGATGACGGTTGCCACTTTGTCTAGTCCCGCGTCAAACGCGTCTTCCATGAGCGCGTCGTTTAAGGCCGGATAACCGCGGACCGCGTAATATATTTTCTTGCCGGGATAAAGCCTGCCGATTTCTTCCAGCAGCAGCCGGTCGAAGACGGTTTCGCCCGCGTTGTCTCCCACGACTAAAACGGTTTTCGCCTTTTTCAAAGTCCGTTCGAAAGGTTTGAAGTCGAGGTGGGCGCGCCCGCTGCCGGAAATATTGTCAATAATGGCCTTAATCTCGCCGCTGATATCCGTGCTTTTGCGGAAACCGAAATCTATTACATTACCCGCCGCCGCGAGTTCCACGGCG
>JBAYFS010000071.1:0-10635 GCA_041667045.1 Elusimicrobiaceae bacterium
AGAATAGACTATAATGATTTTAGACCGCACGGATCGCTGGGCTATAAAACGCCAAGCGAATTTGCGAAAAACGCGGCCCACACATGGAAGTTAACAACTTGAGGACTGTCTAACAACTGGGGGGAAGGTCATTAACGATAACAGTTTGAGCGACCTTTGCTGTCAAATATTTATACAACGGTTTATTGGGTCCTGCAATTGAATATGTATTAAACATCACAGCTTTCCTCTTCCGTATCCCACATAGATATGAACCAAAAATGCACAAGACAATAATAGCGTAACAACTTTGGTCTACGGGATTTCTTCTCTTCCGTAAAAAACTAAATAGTTGCCGTGAACCGTCATTACAGGACGGGAATGCGGAAACCTAAAGTATTTGGGAAAACGGATCACTTTTGTTGACACAACTTTAATAATATGAAAACGGAAGAATTTGGGCGCAATGCTGCGTTCCTTCTGTCGCGAGCCAAGCAGTTGGCTCGCTTCGTTCCTATAAATTAAAAAAGCCCCCTTTCGGGAGCTTTTATAATTTGTGGCGGGGACGACGGGATTTGAACCCGCGGTCTCTGCCTTGACAGGGCAGCGTGTTAACCAAGCTACACCACGTCCCCACGGTACATACATTATATTTAATTCGTTTCCGCTAAGTCAACGAAAACAATTTATGTTTCTGCTGTTCCGTTCCGGGAACAGGCTTAAAGCGAAATGGGCTGGAGAGGTATCGAACCTCCGACCTTCTGCTTGTAAGGCAGACGCTCTACCACTAAGCTACCAGCCCATCCTGAAAATTATATCATAATTTCATTCTTATGACTTGGTTGAGGCAGGAACGCCTGCGTCGAGAAAAGACTGCCGGCGCCGGGATAAATTTTCTTGTTATGCCGCTGTTCCGCTAAATTATATAATACCTTAGATGGCAGATTTGCTTAGGAAAATTAAAGACGAATTGGCAAAAGTTCGTTTTGCTAAAACAGACTTTGTATTTATTGCGCTGTTGCTTATTTCATTTCTGGTTTTCGCGGCTAAGGCGCGCGACGCTTACCGCTTCAGCCTGTGGGGATTCGGCGACGCGCAGACCCTTCTGAGCGTCAATAACTGGAACCGGACCGGCTGGTTGAAAAGCAGGATGCTTTTTGCGCCGCAGGGGTATGCCGAGTTCCTGCCGGAGCTGGATTCGCCGCAGCTTAACCACCACGCGCACGGGATAAGTCCGGCGGTGTCGCCGAGCGTCGGGCCGAAACTGTATTACACGCATTATCCGGCGGGCTATCTGATTCCTTACGCTTTGCTCGACCGGTTCGGCGCGGATTTCGCGGCGTTAAAGCTGTTTTCACTGGCCTTAAGTTTCGGCGCGATTGTTTTGATGTATGCCGTTTTCCGCCTCCTGGCTGGTCCGGGGGCGGCTTTGCCGGCTGTTCTTTTTTACATAATGTCGCCGGTGTTCGGCAATTTTTCGTTTTCGCTGGCGAACCAGCCTTTTGACGATTTCCTGAAATTCCTGTTCATGTTTTGCACCGTGATGGCTTACCGCGGGGGGGATTTCCGGAAATGGTTTTTATCCGCATGGCTGGTCGGTTTCGCGCTTTCGCTTTCTTCGTTTGACTCGGTATTTTTCTGTTTCATATGGTTTTGCGGTTATGACTGGTTTAAAACCGCGAAATTCAATTTAAAACGTTATCTGGCATACGCCGCCGCGCCCGCCTGTGCGCATGCTCTGCAATTGCTGCAGAACGCGTCTTATCTCGGTTTTGGTGGAGCGGTCCGGGATTTGTGCGAGGCGTTTTTATTCCGTTCCGTGGCGGATCCTTCCCGCGCGTCCTGGCGGGCCCTTGTTCAGCCCTACTTTCTGCTTTTAAAAAACACGGTTTATCTTGTTCCTCTGGCCGCGCTCGCCGCGGGATTTGCGGGCCGGTTTTTCCGGAACGTTAAATTGTCCGGCAGGATTCTGCTTATTCTGTTTCTGGCGGGAGCCGCTTTTCCATTGGCGCTCAAATCCGCGGGTTCGTTTCTGTACCAGTCGCGCCAGCTGATGCCGTTTATGGCGTTATCGTTCGGCGTGCTGGTTTCGGTTTTGCTTGAAAAGAGTTCTTATGCAAAACCTTTCGCCGCCGCGAAAGCGGCATGGCTTGCCGTCGCGCTGGCGCTGGTTGCCGCCCTGGGTTGGGCGGTTATATTCACGAAAGCCAACCGGTTCGGCCTGAGCGTTGCCGCCACGGCGCAGGCGTACGGCGAAATAGCGGCGGTAAAAACCCGGTATCCGTCCGTTTATTTTACCATCCGTTCCATAGATTATCTGGAATACGATTATGTGCGCGGGTATCCGCAGGCTGAGCCCTTTGCCGAATATTTCCTGAACCGTCGCCTTGTGCTGAGTTTCACCGAGCCGGTTCTGCTGGTTAAAGATTTGAAATATCTGCTGGGGAAGGGATACAGCTTCTCGCCTGTCATTGTCACCGCCACTTCCGCAGATATGGATGAAGTTGTCCAAAGCCTGGTCCCGCGTGCGGATTTGCGCCTCGTTTTAGAAAATACGCGCCGCATCAGAGGCCGATATGTGTTGGACCTTGCTGCTTTGGACAAGCCGGATTAAAAAGGGGGATTATTGTAATGAAAAAGCATTTTTTAAATTGGCGGGCTTTGCGGAACCTGCACGAAACCAAAATCTTACTGGCGGTTTTTTTCCTCTGCACGGGATATGTCGTTCTTAGCAGCGAAGTGTATACCCTTAAAACGTATTATCCTAGCCCTTACGGCAGTTACAAGAAATTCAAGGTTACGGACAGCGTCGCCGCGGGAACGGCGGACGCGCCCCTTGCCGTGAACGGCAGCGTGAATATGCAAAATGGCTATCTTACGCTCGAGCCGCGCAACTGCGCCGAGGTTTCAAAACCGGCGAACGGGCAGTTGTGCCTTGATAAAAACGAGGGAAATGTACTTAAAGTCGGTTTTAATAACGCGTGGAAAACCATGGGCGGGGGCGACAGTCTGTTATCTGTGCGCGCCGATTACGCGAACGCCACCACTATTTCAATCCCCGTTGCTGCTGGCGCGGATTATGCCTATGTGCACTTAAGCGGACAGCCGCTTTTTGGCAGTGCCACCGGTGATCAGGAAGAAAGCATGGACGCGGATATTTATGCCGACATGAAAACCGGCGTGAGCGCCGGCGGGATTTCCCTTTTGGTTGGCCGGGGCGACGTGTGGAATTATGTGGCGTGCTGGAATGGCTCAACCGCCTGCGGCGGGGCATCCGAGGGTAAGACGTCCGTTTCCGTGTCTGGCGGAAAAATCAATGTTTCCATCGTATACAAAACCGCAGATTACGGAGCGCTCGTAACTCCAATGGTTTATGCCGTCACAAGGTTTTACAAGCGCGGCTAGCTGTTGTCTTGTTTACATTTACATTAATCTGATAATATAAATAAATCCCCAAGGAAACCGGCTTTTTAAAGCCGGAAGAATTAAGGAGTGACTGCTATGCCGATTGACACAGTATCACGGAATCTGATGTTGGACAGTTTGAAAAAGTACGCTGTCCGCAGGCTTCCGTACGACACTATCCGCGAACTCGACAGCGCCAACGAATTCCCCGCGGACATTCTAAAGGAAATGTATAACCCCGACATTCTTGGTCTGCACCTGCTCCTCATCCCCCGAGAGCAGGGCGGCCTGGGCGGCAGCACCGTGGATATTTACCGCGTGTGCGAAATGCTGGCCCGGATAGATCTTGGTGTCGCCACTTCGGTTTTTGCCACATTTTTAGGAAGCGATCCACTGCGTGTCGGCGGCACGCCGGAGCAGAAGGAAAAATGGATGAGAAGGATTGGCGAAGAGTGCCTGCTCGTCGCCTACGGAGCCACCGAGGCCGACGCCGGAAGCGATCTTATAAACCTGCGCACCCGCGCCGAACGGGTTGAAAAAGACGGCAAAATCACCGGCTACAAAATCACCGGCAACAAGCAGTGGATATCAAACGGCGGAGTGGCGGATTTATACACCGTGCTGGCTATGGCTCCCGGCGGGCCGAGCTGGTTTCTGGTGGAACGCGGCACGCCCGGGTTTGAGCCCAACAAGCATGAGGACAAGCATGGCATACGGCTGTCGAACACGGCGGCCCTGTCGTTTGACGAGGCTTTTGTGCCCGCTGAAAATCTTATCGGCGAGAAGGAAGGGCAGGGACTCATGCAGGCGCAGGCCGTTTTCGGATATACCAGGCTTATGGTCGCGGCGTTCGGGCTTGGCGCGGGCGAGGAAGCGGTTGAAACCGCCATCCGCTACAGCCAGCAGAGAATACAGGCCGGCGGACCTCTGTCCCAGAAACAGGGTTACACGCACAAATTAATCGTGCCGCACGAAATCAAATTTGAAGCCGCGCGCGCTTACATTGACCATGTGGCCCGCAGGCTGGACGGCGACGCGCACGGCCTGCAAACCGAAGGCGCGATAGCCAAGTATTACGCCACCGAAGCGGGCAACAAAGCCGCCGAAGATTCCATTCAGGCGTTGGGCGGCTACGGTTACACCCGCGATTTTCCCGTGGAAAAGATCAAACGGGATGTGAAGATAACCTGCATTTACGAAGGCACCAACGAGATTATGGAAATGACCATATACCGCGGCCGCTGGCAGGAGCATTTAAAGAGCCGGGGCCAGTACTACGCCGATCTGGGCCGCGAGCTGGAAGCTTTGCACGCCCAGTCTGCGGACGTGGGCGCCGACAGCGCGGCGCTTTGCCTTAAGGCGCTGGCTGTTATTCTGGAGCAGTGCCGCGAGCAGAAACTGACCCGCCAGCAGTACACTTCCTTTAAGCTGGGCGAACTTATCGCCAAGGCGGAAGTGGCGATGGTGTTTTCCCGGAGCGCCGCGGACAAAAACTACACCGAAGGCGTGAAGGTTGACCGCGACACGCTTAAAGCCATGGCCCGCGTCTGCGCGCGCGAAACCGCGCTAGAAGTGGCTTTGGAAGGAGTCAAGCTGGTTTTGGGCGGAGGAACGGGCAGCGCGGCGGAACTCACCGGCGCGACGGGCCTCATTGCGATAGAGGATAAACAGCGCGGCGTAATGAACGACAAGGATTTCATAGCCGCCAAACTTAACGAAGTTTACCGCTCAAAATAAATTTACCGGAGAAAAAACCATGCGTATAGCAGTTTGCATAAAACAGGTGCCAGATTCGACACAGGTGAAAGTTGATCCCGCCACGGGAACGTTAATCCGCGCGGGCGTCCCCAGCATATTGAACCCTTACGACCATTACGCGCTTGAATGCGCGCTGAAGCTGAAGAAAGAAACCGGCGCGGAAGTCTGCGTCGTTTCCATGGGTCCGCCGCAGGCGCAGGAAGTGGTGCGTTTGGCTTTGGCCTTGGGCGCGGACAGAGGGATTTTGCTGTCAGACCGCGCGTTCGCCGGTTCGGACACCTGGGCAACGTCGTACGCGCTGTCCCAGGCTTTGCGCCATTTGGGCGGAGTGGATTTGATTATGTGCGGCGTCATGGCCATTGACGGCGACACCGCCCAGACCGGCCCCGGAATCGCCTGCCAGCTCGGCATACCGCAGATAACTTTCTGCGACGAAATTTCGGTGGCGGGCACGACCGTGCGAGCCAAACGCCTTATCGAAGGCGGGCATGAAACGGTTGAAGCCGGATTCCCGGCGCTGGCAACCATGTCTTTGCCGCATGAATATGAGCGGGCGTATCCGTCTTTCCGGCAGATAGCCGCGGCCCAGGAAAAACCTTATGAGGTGTGGACCGTCGCCACTATCCACGCCGATCCCAAGTTTCTGGGCCTTAACGGCTCGCCCACGCGGGTGGACCGCGTTTATGCGCCCTCGGCTCGCGAGCGCGGCACGATTTTCACGGGCAGTCCCGCGGAAATTGTGGCCCGGTTTCTCGAAATTTTAAAACAGGAGAATTTCGTCAAATGATAACGGTTTCCGAAAAATGCGTGGGTTGCACCAAGTGCGTGAGCGCCTGTCCCTTCGGCGCGACTGAAATGCGCGGCAAGAAAGCCGTTATTACGGACAAATGCACTTTGTGCGGGGCGTGCGTGGAAGTGTGCCCCGTTAAGGCCATAAGCATCGGCAGGCAGGAGCTTACCGGCGATATCAGCGGCTATTCCGGAGTCTGGATTTTTACGGAACTGGCCGACAGTCCGGACGGCGGGCACAGTGTCAGGCCGGTGACTTTCGAACTTTTAAGCGCGGGCCGCGGCCTGGCGGAGAAGCTGGGCGAAAAACTTTGCGCCGTGGTGATCGGGAAAAACGCCGCCGTCCACACCGCCGAACTGGCGGCTTACGGCGCGGAGAAGATTTACGTCTGCGAAAATGAGAACGCGGAGCATTACACCACCGACCTCTACGCGAACATCATGGTGTCGCTTATAAAAAAGCACAAACCAGCCATTGTGCTGTATCCGTCAACGTATGTGGGCCGGGACCTGGCGCCCAGAATTGCCAGCGAGCTTTATGTGGGCTTGACGGCGGATTGCACTGGTCTTTCCATAAAAGAAGGCAACCTGTTGCAGACTCGGCCCGCTTTCGGCGGCAATATCATGGCTGACATCCTGTGCCCCGGCGCGCGCCCCCAGATGGCGACCGTGCGGCCTAACGTGATGAAGAAAAACGAGCCCCAGCCCGGCAGAACAGCCGAAGTGGTCTGCGAGAATGTGGCGGTGGATAAGGACAAGCTGCGCGTGCGGATTGTGGAACGGCATCTCGACCACAGGCATTGCGGCGGCAAAATAGAAGATTCCGAAGTGGTGATTTCCGGCGGACGCGGCATGAAGGACGACAAGGGATTCAAACTGCTCGCCGGACTTGCCGAACAGCTCGGCGGTTGCGTGGGCGCGTCCCGCGCGGCGGTTGACATGGGCCTGCACCCCAAAAGCCATCAGGTCGGGCAGAGCGGCACCACCGTTTCGCCCAAGCTTTACGTGGCCTGCGGCATATCCGGCGCGGTTCAGCATGTTGTCGGCATGAGCGGAGCCGAAACCATTATCGCGGTGAATAAAGATCCCAACGCGCCGATATTCAACGTCTGCAAATACGGTTTTGTGGGCGACGCGCGGCAGGTGGTGGAAAAAATAACGGAGAGTCTTAAAAACGGAAAATAATGTCGCTCTTTAATCGTCTGCTGATCTTACTGGTTACAATTGGAACAGCGCCCCTGATTCCGGCGGGGGCGCTGTTGGTTTATTACCAACGGCGGGCGGAAACTAACGCTTTGAAACTGCATGAAGGCCTGTCCCGGATAACAGCCGTGAGCGTTAATCAGTATATATCCGGCCTTGCCGGAAGAATGGCGTTCAGCGGCGAACTGGAACGTGATTTTTCGGCGGGCAGAACGCGGGCGGCGCAGGATATGCTGGCCCGCACGCTTGCCGGAAATCCGGATTTTCTTTATGCCGCCGTGTTCGATTCCAAAGGGCGCGAACTTGTCAGCGCGGGCCAGTCGGCTTTGCCGCCGTCGGGCGAGGCCAGTCCCGTACGCGATCCCTTTTTCGAAAGAAGCCTTAAACGCAGAGAGGTGGTTATCGGGCGGTTCGGCGCTTATGCCGGCGGGCCCGGCGGAGCGGTGTTTTTTCCTCTTGATTACGGCAAGGTTCTTTATGTCGAAGTGAGTTTCGAGCAGCTGTGGATACAGATACACAGCCTGCGTTTCGGCAAAACAGGTTCCATCCTGCTTTCGGACGCGGAGGGAAAGATTTTCCGTATCAAAAACGATACTCCGCCGCCCGTCAGTCCCGCGTTTCTTAAGAAGAAGTACGCCGGGCGGGACAGCGGGGTCATCGCCCGCATTCCCACGGAATACGGCGTTTTCGTCGGCGCTTTCGACCGCGTGCCCGGCACCAACATGGCCGTGCTGACGCTGCAGCTGCGCCAGGAAGCCTTCTGGGCGATACACCTTACCGTGTGGATAACGATATTTTTCTTTTTGGCCATAACGACAATCGCTTACTTCGCCGCGCTTTTCCTTGCCGGCAAAATTTCCGGCCCCGTGGAATCTCTGCGCCAGGGCGCGGTGCGCGTGGCGGCGCACGATTTCAGCACGCCGATTCCCTGCGTTTCCTGGCTGGCGGAGCTGGAAACTTTGGCGCTTTCGTTTAATAACATGATGTCCGAACTGGGCAAGTACCACGCCATGCAGCTGGATAAAATGCTGGATGAAAAGCGCAAGCTGGATCTGCTGATAAGCCTGATGCGCGACGGCATTATCCTTACCGACATGCGCGGCGTTCCCCTTTTCATGAACAGCCGGGCCAGAGAGCTGACTTCCAGCGGTTTTTTCGATTATCTTTTCAAAAACAACGCCCTGCCCTCCGGGGAACGCACCCGCAAAATAATGCAGGAACTGGTGGCGCTGGTGTCGCGCAACGAACCCGTTTGCATTAAAAGCGCGGGCGGCGCGCCGGGTTATTTTCGGATTATCACGGAAGTTTTCAAGGGCAGGACCCGCGAGGAAACCGGCATACTTATAATTTTGCGTGACGTGACCATGGAGCGCGAAATAGACAATATGAAAGAGGAGTTCTTCAACGCTGTTGCCCATGACCTGCGCGCGCCGCTGATGGGCTTGCAGGGTTATGTGCGGCTTTTGGAAAACCCGGCCGGCGAGGCTGAAAAGAAAGCATATCTGGCTTCCATGGACAGTTCGGTGCGGCAGTTGTTTAAGCTGGTGGAAAGCGTGCTGGAAATATCGCGCATGGAAACGGGCACGCTGAAACTTAATAAGGCCGAATTTGATTTCAAAGTACTGGCTGAAACCGTTATAGACGGTCTGCGGCCCGTTATGGAGGAAAGCCGCCTTAAGGTCGCGCTTTCCGTTTCCGATGACGAGCGTAAGGCTTTCGGCGATGAAAGACTTTTGGGGCGTGTTTTGAACAATCTGCTTTCCAACGCGGTGAAATTCAGCGGTCCCGGTTCCGCGATAGAAGTCGCCAGCTATATCAAGCCCGGCGGTTCGCGGGTTGTGAAGGTGAAGGATTCCGGCGCGGGCATAGAACCCGGCCAGCGCGAACTTATTTTTGAAAAATACCGGCAGACTGAAAGCGGCGTCAAAGCCGGAGGCTACGGCCTGGGCCTCGCCATAGCCAAAAAGATCGTAAGTATGCACGGCGGGCATATCTGGGCCGAAAGCGCAGGACCGGGAAAAGGGGCGGTGTTCACCTTCACCTTGCCGCCTGAAAAACCCTCTTATCAGAATTCCTCCCGCAACAGGAACAGGAGGCGTTATTTTAACAGAAGACGGCACAGCGCCGTTCCGCCGGCCGAACGGCAGGGCCAAGAATGAGATTTCCCGGGAAAGCGGAACTTCTTTATTGCCTGGGCCTCGCGCTGCCGGTTTTAGCGCCTTTCCTGGCTTCGTGGTTCTGCCCGCACGTTAGCGCGGCGCAGGTTTTCCAGATGAGCTACGCGGGAGTTTTTTCTATCTTCGTCCTGGCGCCTTTTCTGCTTATCGGGTTGCGGACCGCAGCGGTCATATCCGCCGTTATTTTCGGACTGCTCGGCTATCTGATTTTGTTCTATATAAATCTTTACGGCGTTAATATCAGCGGGACCACGGTGTTTGTTCTGTTTGAAACCAATATGGCCGAAACCAATGAATATCTGGACGGCTATCTGGAGTTGACCTTTCCGTTCGTTCTGTTTCTGGTTTCGGTTGCCGCTTCCTTGTGCGCCGCGTTATGGTCCGCGGGCCGCGTTGATAAAAAGGTCCTTAAAAAGATAGGAGGGATTTGCACCGGAGCGGCGGTTCTGTCGCTGCTGATACCGGCGGGCTGGCGCACTTTCAACGAGCGCAACGTGTTTTTCATGATAGGCAAGCAGTATGCGCGGTATATGGAATCAATAAGGGATTACCGCGCCGCCGCTGGTGTTTTTCCCGGCCCGGCGGTCGCCGACAGGCATAAGGGCGCGGAAACCTATGTGCTGGTTTTAAGCGAATCCATAAACAAAAGCCGCCTCGGCCTTTACGGCTACCGCAGAGACACCACACCGGAACTCGGCGCCATCGGCAAAGAGCTTTATTCGTTTAACAATGCCAGCACCACCCACGCCCACACCATCCCCGCCGTTATGGACATGATTTCCTTCCCGGACGGGAAGACCGGCAAGCCGGTGTTGTGGACGCAATATCTTAAAAAGGCCGGTTTCAAAACATTCTGGCTTTCGAACCAGCAGCCGGTGGGCATTACCGAAAACCTCGTGGCTGTTATCGGCGAGAGTTTCGACTACAAAGTTTTCATTAATACGGTGACTTCGGTGAACACGTCCGACACGGAGCTTTTTCCGTATTTGAATGACGCGCTCAATGCTCCGGACGAAAAGAAAATCATCGTTTTGCATCTTATGGCGGCCCACACGGCGTATGCGCAGCGCTATCCGCCGGATTATGACCGTTTCAAAGACGATTGCGGGCGTCTTAACCCGAAACAGTGCCGCATCTATAACGAGTATGACAACGCGCTTCTGTTTTCGGACTACATAGCGCGCAGGATAATAGAGGACGTACGCGGCAGGGGGGGGCGGTCCGCTGTTTTGTATTTTTCCGACCATGGGGAAGACGTTTATGACAGCGGCGATTTTTACGGGCACGCCGAGGCTATGGGCACGAAATACATGATGGAGGTGCC
>JBAYFS010000072.1:0-10539 GCA_041667045.1 Elusimicrobiaceae bacterium
AACGGCTCTGGGCCTTGGATCATGCTGGGTGGCGGGCGACAAAAAAGACTACGCGTCCGAGGTTCTGGCTTTAGCCGGAGCTCCGGCGGGATATAAACTCGTCAGCATCGTCGGCGTAGGGTTTGCCGAGGAGGCGGCCCGCGCGCCCAAACGGCCTCTTGCCGAGGTTTTGCACCGCGAAAAATTTTAATTCCCGCTTTGCCATCGGCGATTATTCCGGGCGTGAGACGTTTATCGTATGAAATAAAAAGGGAGCCTTTTTCAAGGCTCCCTTCTTTATTTTTCTAAAGGGAACCCCCGGCAGTGTGAGGGGGGAGGAGAGGACCGGGGGTTCTAGCTGACACAAGACCGCTTTCGCGGTCATGATGCAAATTTATTTTTGCTTATTTCTATCTAAGCCGTATTGCAGCGGTGTTCGTTACTGCCTTAACGGTATACTTATTCTAACACGAGTTCATGCATTTGTCAATGGCTTTTTCAGGTGAAAAAATATTGTTACAATTTTAACATGAACGCACAATACATTTTACACTTTTGAGTGACGTATATCACTATTAAAATGCCAGGGAGTAATATAATTTTTAAATAAATGTCGTGCAAGCGGTAAAAGTTTCACTCATGACTAATACAAAGGCTTATTTTTTGGAAGTATTTAGTTAATTGGATTTATTGTTTGCGGGTAAATATTAGAAAATATGCCGGAAACCCGTCATGGTTTTTGATTATTAGCAGGATTTTTTGCTGGTGTTTCGCGTGCGGAGGGGCTTAGGGCGCGGTTTTAACGGAGTTTTGCCGTAATGTTCTTTCCGTTTTCAGCTTTTGCATTATCTCAACCGTAGAGTGTGATTTGTTGAGAGTGTAAAAATGAAGCCCCGGCGCTCCGTTGGCGAGCAGTTCGCCGCACTGTTCCAGCGCGAATTTCACGCCGTAGGCGGTAACAGCGGACGGATCGTCCTTGATTTTTTCAATATCCGACTGCATGGCTGCCGGAATTTCCGCGCAGCACATCTCGGAAAATTTCTGGAGCTGGCTGTAGCTTGTAACTGGCATTATTCCCGGTATGACGGGGATGTTTATTCCTTCGTCTCGGCACATTTTTACAAAAGTGAAATACGAATGATTTACGAAGAAAAGCTGCGTGATTATGAACTCCGCGCCGGCGTCCACCTTCATTTTAAGATGTTGGATATCCTCTTTCATTGACGCGGCCTGTGGATGTTTCTGCGGGTAACCTGCGACACCTATAGAGGCGGAGGACAATTTTTTCAAATCGGTTACCAGTTCGCTGGCGTAGCGGTAATCCTGGTTCTGCCCGGAACCGGCTGTGAAGCCGGGCGGGTAATCGCCTCTTAACGCGAGAATATTTTCTATTCCGCTTTTGGTAAGTTCGGACACGATGCCCGCTATTTCCCTTTTCGAGTGCGCTATGCAGGTTAGATGGGCCATCGGGTTGAGCCCGAATTTTTCCTTGATTATTTTGGAAAGCGCCGCCGTTTGCAGCGAGCCTACGCTGGCGGGCGAGTGCGTGACGGACACGAAATCCGGCTGGAGTTTGCTCAAAAGCGCGAGGTTGTCAAAAAGATGTTTGGCGCTTTCCGGTGTTTTAGGCGGGAAAAATTCAAAGGAGAATGATACCCGATTCTTAAGGATATTTGATATTTTCATATTTAATGAGTAAAATCCTATTCTAGCATTTTAAGCGGCATAGCTTATTTTTTTAATTTTAACCGGGGACCCAGATAAAAAGATAGGACTATTGTCCCTTTTAAAAAAGGTCTTTCTATGCTAAAGTGGGATTGACAGTCACTTTGTAAAAGGAAAAACTTGTGAAAAAACGTATTTCAAGCTTGTTCTCTAGAAATTTCCTTTCCATATGCTTGGCGCTCGCCCTATGCTGCCCCGCGGGTTTTGCGGCGTCCGCTCCGGCTGAAAAGGCGCTGCCTGCCATTTTCGCTCTGGCGCTGCAAACAAACGTCGAGGTAACCACTCCCGTGGTTTCCGAAGGCAGGGCCGGCGTCAGCCCGCGCAATTTTCCGGATTACGCTTTTTCCGACGAGGTGCTCACCGGCAATTTCATTGTCAAAGCGGTTGACATGTCGGTCAAGTCGGTGGAAGTTTCCGTTTTCAGCCTGACGCTGCAGGAAGTATCTTCCGCCCTTATCCGCGCCAGGGACCGCGGCGTGGCTGTGCGCGTTATCATAGACCAGAACCATGTGTTCACCAAGGTCCGCGACGAGGCGGTCCAGATGCTTATTGACGCGAACATCAATCTGAAAACTCTGCGCGGCACCTGGGATTACGGGGTAAACCACAATAAAATCGGCATTTATGACGGCAAGTTCGTTTCCGCCGGGTCCTTCAACTGGTCCGACAACGCGGTCTATAACAATTACGAGAATATCGCGTTCGTTAAAACTCCCGGCGCCGTGATTGGCTTCCGGTCTTATTTCGAATATATGTGGTCCGTCGCGCGGCCTTATTCCGCGGGGCCGGTCGGGCCGATCCAATATGGTTCTTATCCCAAGCCTCCTGCCGGACCGCTTGTAATCAATTTTAACGGGCAGGGGTTTCCGGAATACAGTTTCTCGCCGCTTGGCGGAAGCCGGGAAACTCTTATGAAAGCAGTGGCCAGCGCACGCAAAACAATAGATCTTGCCAGCTTCACTTTATCCGACAAGGAACTTGCCAAAGCCTTGCAGGCGGCGCACAGCCGCGGAATTAAAGTCCGCATAATGACGGACAAGGCCACGGCTAAAAAACGCGGCTTCGTTTCCTGGTTCATGAAAAACGGCATGGAAGTTAAACTCGCCGGCGGACGCTCGGGCGGGTCCATGCACCACAAGTTCGCCATATTTGACAAAGCGTTGCTTGAAACCGGCTCCCACAACTGGACCGGCAATGCGGACGTTAACGATTTCGAGAACGTGTATTACACCGCCGCGCCAGGCTATCTAAAGGCGTATCAAAATAAGTTCGAGCAGATTTACGCCAAGGCCTTTGTGCCGGACATAAACACGCTGCCCGCTCCTGAGGATATGAATTCAGACGGGCCCGCGGAAGGCCGCATACACCGCGCGGAGAGCGATTTCGAAGTGGATTAACCGTTCTTTTTTCCGGGTTTGAAAACGCCGCCTTAACGGGCGGCGTTTTTTTCATATTGACCGCCATGACTTGCGCGATTTCCAATAATTTATATGATGTTAATGTAAAACCCGAATTTATAACTTCCAAGGTGCCTTGCATGAACTACAGAATACTTGTTATCAACCCCGGTTCCACGTCCGACGATCTGGGTGTTTTCGAGGGCGAGCGCGAACTGGTTAAAAAAACGGTGCGGTATACGCCCGCCGATTTAAAGCGGTTCGAGCACGCGAACGTTACCGCGCAGTACGAATTCCGCAAAAAGAACGTGCTGGACATGCTTGCTGAAAACGGCATTTCACTTAAATCTCTTTCGGCGGTTATCGGGCGCGGCGGCCTGCTTAAACCCATAGAAAGCGGCACTTATCCTGTTAACGACGCGATGTGCGCGGATTTGCGCGAGGGTACCTACGGCGACCATTCTTCCAACCTGGGCGGCCTGCTGGCGCGGGAAATAGCGGCTTCCGCCAACTGTCCGGCCTTTATAGCCGACCCCGTTGTGGTGGATGAGCTTGACACTCTGGCGCGCTATTCCGGAATGCCGGACAATCCGCGCATCTCGATTTTTCACGCCCTCAACCACAAACGCGTGGCTCTCATGGCGGCGGGCAAGCTGGGTAAAAAATATGAGGACTGCCGTCTTATAGTCATGCACGGCGGGGGCGGCATCTCGGTGGGCGCGCACGCTGGCGGACGGGTGGTTGACGTTAATAACGCTCTCGACGGAGACGGCCCCTTCACGCCCCAGCGCAGCGGCGGCGTGCCTTCGGGCGGGCTGGCGAAGCTGTGTTTCGGCGGTTCGTATACTCACGGGCAGATGAAACTTAAAATAAAAGGGAGCGGCGGGCTGGTGGCTTATACCGGCACGTCGGATCTTATCGCTTTGGAAAAATTCATAGCGGGCGGTGAGCAGGACCCGCAGATAACCGTTTCCCGCGAAAAAGCGCATGAGTGCGTCAGCGCCATGGCTTACCAGATAGCCAAGGAAATAGGCGCCATGGCGGCCGTGCTGGCCGGCCGTGTGGACGCCATTGTGCTTACCGGCGGGATAGTATATGATAAACATCTGATGCCCGAACTGCGCTCGCGCATTTCATGGCTTGCGCCTGTTATCGAATATCCGGGCGGCGACGAAAAACGCGCCCTGCGCGACGCGGCGGAGCGCGCGCTGGAAAATCCGGAAACTCTGCGCCAATACTGCTGAGGAGGCTTTATGTTCAAGGATTTCGACGAAATTATCGCTCAGGTGCGCGGCAAAACCAATCGCGTTGCCGTGCCCGGCGCTAACAACACGGAGGCGCTGGAAGCCCTTAAAATGGCGGACGGGGAAGGCCTTATCGCCTCGGGCTATCTTATCGGCGACCCCGCGCTTATAAAGGATATGGCCCGCGCCGTGGGCCTGTCTCTCGGGAAATTCGAGATTATAGACTGCCGGGACGGTATTGAAATGTGCAACACCGCCGTGCGCCTTGTTACCGAAGGAAAGGCCGATTTTCTGGTGAAAGGCCTTGTGGATACCAAGTATTACATGAAGGCAATTTTAAACAAGGAAGCGGGCCTTGTCGAGCCGGGCGCCCTGCTGAGCCATTTCGCGCTTATAAAGGGCGACGCGTACAAAAAACTGTTCGCCATTACGGACGCGGCTATTCTCATAAGCCCCGATGTCGAGCAGAAAGCCAAAATTTTAAACAATGCCGTTGGTGTTATGCGGCGGCTGGGCGTTGAACAGCCGAAAGTGTCGGTTGTCTGCCCGGTAGAAAAAGTTAATCCCGCCATACCCAGCACGGTTGACGCGCAGGCTCTTGTTGAAATGAACAGGGTCGGAAAAATTCCGTACGCCGTGGTGGAAGGCCCGTATGACCTGTACATAACCCTCTCTCGCACCATGGCCGACGAAAAAGGCATAAAGGGCGGCGTGGTGCCGGGCGACGTAGATATTATGCTTCTGCCGGATCTGGACGCGGCTAATCCTCTTTACAAAGGCATTTGCTTCTTCGGTGCGGGCATCAAGGCGGCCACTATCCTAATCGGGGCTAAGGTCCCGGCGATACTTCCGTCCCGCGCGGATTCGCCCTCCACGAAGTTAAACGCCATAGCGTTAGCGGCTTATCTGAAACGGATTTGACCTGTTTCGGCCGCGAAAGCGGGTTGCGGGCAGGCGCTGATAGTTTTGCCCCGATAAATTTGATATTTTATATGTAATGAATACCGCTGATAAGAACCGCCATAAGGCCAGCTCCGCTGCAGAATCGAAAAAAGCGGTGAAATTCGATACCGTCCGCGTGGCGGTGTGGGGCGGGCTCGCGGTCTTGCTGGCGATTTCTTTTTTTTCCTGGACCAAACTGAAAGCTTCCGCCAGCCGCCCCGATCCCCAGACGCGGGCTTTGACGCGTTATTCCGGCAGATTCAAAAACGAACTCCTTTACAATATCCTCAAGCGCGACGGCGTAAACCAAACCGACACCGGCAATGTTCTCGGCGTTTTGGCGAAACAGATGAAAGCGGAGCGGTTCCGCCCCGCGGACCGGTATGATCTGGATATCTCCACCTCCGGCGTGTTCCACAGGCTGTCCGTGTCGCATAACGCGACGCGCTATTACGTCGCCAAAGTCAACGGCGGGCGTTATCTGGGCGGCAAATTCGACATCAAGATTATTGAAGAAAGACGCGCTGTGGGCGGCGTGATAAAGGACTCGCTTTGGAATTCGCTGGCGTCAAAAGGTTTTTCTCCGCGCATTATCATGGAGTTCGCCGACGTGTTCGCCTGGAACGTGGACTTCCTTACCGAAACGCGCGACGGGGACCGTTTCGCCGTCATTTGGGACGAGCGGCGCACCGACGAGGGCACTGTCCTCGAGCAGAGGATAATCGCCGCGGCCTATGACGGGCGGGAAACCGGCCTGAAAGAGGCATATTATTACGCGCAAAGCTATTTCGGCGCCGACGGCGAGGAGCTGAAGCGCATGTTCCTGCGCGCGCCCCTGACTTACCGCCGCATTTCCTCCTATTTCACCAACCGGCGCATGCATCCGGTTTTGAGAATCGCGCGCCCCCATCTGGGCATAGATTACGCCGCGCCGACCGGCACGCCAGTTTCCAGCGTGGCGAACGGAGTGGTCACTTTCGCCGGCAGGCGGGGCGGGTTCGGCAATTTCGTGGAGATCCGCCATGCCGACGGCTATGTTTCCACTTACGGGCATCTGAGCCGCTTCAGCAAATACGGCAGGAGCGGCGTCAGGGTTACACAGGGAGAAGTCGTTGGCTATGTCGGCAGCACCGGGCTGTCCACTGGTCCGCATCTCGATTTCCGCATAAAACAGAGCGGATCGTTTTTGAATTTTCTTAAAATTAAAAACCGCGCCGCCGGAAAAATGGTGGCCGGTAAATTGTCCGCGTTTAGAAATCAGATCAGCAATGTTTCTGAAAAGATAAACGCGCTTCTTTCCGAGCAGGGCGGCGGAAAGAGCAGGAAAAAGTGATTAATCGGATAAACCGCATGTTAAAAATTCCGGGAAAAGTGGTGTTTACTGGCGGCCCTTCGGGCGGCAAAACGTCAATCATTGAAGTGGTGCAGAGGCATTTTGGTAAAAAAGTCGTGGTGGTGCCGGAGGCGGCGACTATCCTTTACGGCGGCGGCTTTCCGCGCCTTACGGGCGATGTCAGCATGAAACACATCCAGCGCGCCATTTATTATACCGTGCGGGAACTGGAGGATATCGTGGCTGCGAACAGCCCCGAAGCTTCGGTTATCCTGTGCGACCGCGGCACGCTCGACGGACTGGCCTACTGGCCCAAAACCGGCGAGAGTTTCTTCGAGTCCATCGGCTCAACCCTGGAAAATGAATACGCCCGCTATTCGCTGGTGCTGCATCTGCGTTCGCCTAAAACGGCGGAGGCTTACCAGCTTTCCAAAACGAGAATAGAGTCGCACCGGCAGTCCCTTTCGCTGGACAAGAAAATGGAAAGCGTCTGGGAAAGCCACAAAAACAGATTTATCGTAGAGGAAGAACCTGATTTTCTAGTGAAGGTCAACCGAGTGATTGAAATCCTGGAAAAGGAAATACCTAAAATTTAAGGAGAGTTATATGGCATGGGATTTTATTAAAAAAGTATTTAAGAAAGGCGAATCGGAAACGGCGCAGCCCGCGGCGGGGGGAGACGCGCCCAAAGCTGCGGTGAAAGAACCAAAAGGCAAAATGGAACTCACCGAGGAACAGCTGGAAAGCGAGCTGGCGAAACTGCCAGCCCCGATACGCTCGCAGCTGGATAACCCTGAGATAAAAAAGAAGATTGTCACTTTGGCTAAAAAAATGTCCGAAGCCGGCGTTAATTTGAAAAGCATGAAACAGGTCAAAGCCTGGATAAAGGACAATCCCGACGCCGTTAACGACGGCGGCGCTCCGGAAAAAGTCGCCACTTTCCGCCGGGAAGAGCCGCGCGTGGGCCGCAACGACGCCTGCCCCTGCGGCTCCGGCAAGAAATATAAAAAGTGCTGCGGCAAATAGTTTTTTGAGCGGTATTTGCGGCAGTTGCGCTGTTTTGAACCCCCCGGAATCATCCGGGGGGTTCATATTCAGGCATAATAACTCTTGAATTATGCGGTTTAGTATATTAAACTAGTTATAGACCTGAGGTCAGGATAATAATCTGAAGCCGAGGGGCCCCCTGGCAAGCCAGCACGACGGTTAGCCTTGGGGCTAAATGGATTTAAGTCCGCGCCCGGTCTGCAGTTCTACTGTGAACCGGGCTATTATTTTGTCCGGAACACTTGTAGTCGTGTTCCGGAAAATGGAGGAGGGAAAATGGAAAAACATGTAGGAATCGTAGGCATCATCATTCATAACAGGGAAAAATCCGCGCCCAAGGTTAACAACATACTGACCGAGTATGGCGATTTAATTGTGGGCAGAATGGGGATCCCCTATCACGAGAAGAAAATGAACGTCATATCCCTTATCGTGGACGGAACGACCGACCAGATAGGCGCCATGACGGGCAAGCTCGGGCAGGTGGAAGACGTGACGGTGAAATGCACCACCGCCAAGTGCGGCTGCGGTCTTTAATAATCAGCGGTTGTTTGTGCGGGCCGGTTGGCTGATGCGGGCCGGCCCGCGCTTTCAGCAAAGGCGGAACTATGAAAATACTTCATGAGGAAAACGAACGGTATCTGCGGGACGGGCGTGATTTTATCGACGACGAGAAACTGGAGTCGCTGATTAAAAACACGAAGCCAGACCATGCGCGCGTGCGCGAAATTCTCGCCAAAGCGCTCGCCATCGAAACTCTTGAGCCCGTGGAAACGGCCATTCTTTTAAACCTAAGCGAGCCGGAACTGATGGCTGAAATGTTCGACGCGGCGGCGCGCGTCAAGCGCAGGGTTTACGATAACCGCGTGGTGACTTTCGCACCGCTTTACTGCTCAAGCCTTTGCGTGAATAACTGCCGCTACTGCGGGTTCCGCTCGGACAATAAACTTGCGGAACGCCGATGCCTGACCTTTGACGAGATAAAACGGGAGGCCGAAGTGCTGGCCGGGCAGATAGGCCATAAGCGGCTTGTTATGGTGTACGGCGAACACCCGTCCACCGGCGCGGAGTATATAGAGCAGTCCATGCGCGCGGTTTACGGCGTTAAAGTCAAAACGAAAAACGGGACCGGCGAAATCCGGCGCGTGAATATAAACGCCGCGCCGATGAGCGTGGCCGACTACAAAATTTTAAAGGAAGCTGGAATCGGCACCTTCCAGATTTTTCAGGAAACGTACCACCATGAAACTTACGCGGCCATGCACCCCGCCGGTACTGTTAAGGGTGATTACCGCTGGCGGCTTTACGGCCTGCACCGCGCCCAGGCCGCGGGCGTGGACGATGTTGCCATAGGCGCGCTGTTCGGGCTTTATGACTGGAAATTCGAAGTCCTCGGCCTGCTGGAACATGCGCGGGATATGGAAAAAATATTCGGTATCGGCCCGCACACGGTTTCCGTGCCGCGTCTCGAATCCGCCCAGGGTTCCGAGCTGAGCGAAAGCGCGCCGCACCGCGTGAGCGACGAAGATTTTAAAAAGCTGGTGGCGGTTATCCGCCTATCCATCCCCTACGCGGGACTGATAGTGACGGTGCGCGAAAAGCCCGAAATAATCCGCTCGGTGCTGCCCATGTGCACCCAGAGGGACGCGTCAACCCGCATAGGCATTGGCGCGTACAGCGACCGGTATAACGGGCAGGAGAGCGAACGCCAGCAGTTTATGCTGGGCGACACCAGAACCTTAGACGAGGTTGTGCGCGAGCTCGCCGGGCTTGGCTATATAACCTCGTTCTGCACCGCCGGGTATCGTTGCGGGCGGACGGGAGACCATATTATGAACATGCTCCGTTCGGGCCGCGAAGGGCGGTTCTGCAAGCTGAACGCCGTGCTGACTTTCCGCGAATGGCTGGATGATTTCGCTAGCCCCGAAACAAAAAAAGCCGGTGAGGCGGTAATTAAAAAGGAAATAGCGGAAATAAGGGCGCGCATGCCCGCGGATTTTTCCGATGAAATGTTCGATACCCTTATGAGCTATTACGGGCGCATAGAAAAAGGCGAGCGCGATCTCTGTTTCTAAAGGATTGGCAAGATGAAAACAACACCGAAATCACTGCGTCTGCACATCGGCATTTTCGGCAGGACGAACACCGGGAAATCAAGTTTCCTCAATCTTATGGCGGGGCAGGACGCGGCGCTCGTTTCCGAAATTGCCGGCACCACCACCGACGTGGTTGAAAAAACCATGGAGCTTTTGCCGGTCGGGCCGGTCGTTTTTCTTGATACCGCCGGACTGGACGATGCCACCGCGCTCGGTTCCGCGCGCGTGGGGCGCACGCGCAAAGCCGAAGAGCGTTCCGACGTGATGGTGCTGGTCGTGGAGGGCAATGCGTGGGGCGATACGGAGGACAGGGTTGTCGCGGCGGCGGAAAAGCGGAACGCGCCGCTCATAATCGCTGTCAACAAAGCCGACATTATACCGCTGTCCGACGATGTCAAACGCAAACTAGAAGGGAAAAAATGGTTTTTCTGCGCGAGCGGCTCTTTAGCCGCGCGCGATAAATATCTCACCGTATTTAAAGAGCTTTTAATCGGCTGCGTGCCGGAGGAATTTCTGGTTTCCCCGCCGATTCTGGGCGATTTATTCCCGAAGGGCGGCCTGGCGGCGCTGGTTATTCCGATAGACAGCCAGGCCCCTAAAGGGCGTATTATACTTCCGCAGGTCCAGGCCATCCGCGATGTGCTGGACGCGGGCGGCATGTGTTCAATCGTGCGGGAGAGCGAACTAGCGGTTTTGCTGTCAAGCCTTAAAAATCCGCCGGACATCGTGGTTTGCGACAGCCAGGCCGTGGAGCGCGTCGCGCGCGAAACGCCCGC
>JBAYFS010000073.1:0-10521 GCA_041667045.1 Elusimicrobiaceae bacterium
CCTGCTAAACAATCCACCCGGCAACGAAGTAAGTTCCGCCACGGTGTTCTTCCTGCGCCTGGGGAGCGACAGCGATTACCAGCAGGTGGAGATCCCCCTCACTTTCACGGGCTGGCATCTTTATACGCTGGACCTGGTGGACTTAAACGGCGACAATGTGCCCGAACGCTGGGAAAACTCCAGCCAATACTCAGTAAACCTATCGTCGGGCGGAACGATTAACTTCCAGTCCATAAGCCTTATCCAGTCCGGCATAAAAACAACGGATGGCAACACTCATTCCGGCTCGGTATGGCTTGACGAGATACATGTGGCGCAGCCGCGCACTCTGGTCGGCAACGCGCGCAAACTGCAAGCCGATTTCCAGGTGCCGGGCTGGGCCGAGTTCGGCGGCAAATACAAATATATGGACCGCAATTTCCAGACGCCCGGCCTCTCCAGCACCAAGCAGGACACTGAAGAGGACACAGCCTATCTGCGCGTCAAGAAAATAACGGAATTCCCCATGGAAGCCAATTACTCGCGGCTTGTGGTGGTGACGCCAAACCCGCTGGACTCCAACAATTCATCAAACCTGGTGAGCCTGATTTCAAAAGGCAAAGTCACCACCCAGAAAACGACCGCCAAAGGCTCGCTCGGCGTGGCGGCGTTGCCGAAAATAGATTTGAATTACAGCAACGCCACCGTGGATTACGATCTGCTGACCCGCCACGACAAAAACCAGAGCTATAACGCGAACCTGAAATACGCCGTGCCGTTAAACTTCGTCCTGCTCCCCGGCGCGATTGACGCCTCCTACACCAAGTCCAACAGCAAAACGGATTACGACAGCGCGGCCGTGCTTGACGACAGCAACTTCTACAACGCCGACGAAACCACCAATGACATGTCGCTTAAAATGAACTTCACGCCCTGGTCCGGAGCCACGTTCAACCCGTCCTACGCGCTCAGGCAGTCCAGAGAAAAAAGGCAGGAAAGCACCGCCGCCCCGGAACTCTCATATGACAAGTCGCTAAACCAGACCGCCGGGTTTTCAAGCAATTTCCCGCTGGTGGCCTGGTTTAATCCCACAGTGAACTACAGCATCAACACGATTGAGAACAACAACCTGGCGGTTTCCACCATCACCATAGGCGCGCAAACCGGTTATTTCGACATAGGACAGGTGAAAAGCATAACGCGTTCCGCGACGGGAGCGGTGAATTTGAATTTAAACGGCAGCCAGATACTGCCCTCGTGGAATATCATGCGCACGCTCACGATAAGCGCGGGTTACCAGCTCCAGGACGGCGACTCCTGGACCGGCGTGGACAAAAGCGTTGACACCAAAACCGCGCTGTGGATACGCAGTTCGCTCAACATCAACTCGATTTTCACCCAGCGCACCAACCTTACCATGCGCGACACGTTCACCTCCACCCTGCGCTGGCAGCCTTTGTCCGGCTACGGCTTCACGCAGCAGCTGTCGCCGCTCAAAACTCTTTCCCTATCCAACACATTCAACTACACCACCGAAAAAAAAGACGTGACCGGCACCGCCACCAAAACGATAACAAAAACACTGCCCAATATGGTGGCCACGCTGTCACAGCTTGAAATTCTCACCAGGGCAAGTAGCTGGATGTCCGGCGGCGTCGCGAACATAAAATATTCCAGACGGACAAGCGAAACAATCGGCACCACCAGCGAACTGCAAAACGATTACGGTTTGGATCTGCGCTTCATTATAGCCAAATCGCTGGACACCGCGATTATAGCGAACTTAAGCAAAGTGATAGACAACGACCTGCGCACCAATACCGAAAGCCAGACCAAAAACCATATAGACACAAGCCTGCAGGGCACCTTCACGGTGGGCAAGTTCCGTTTCACGCCGAAGATTGATTATGTGCAGGATGAAACCATAACCGCCAGCGTCCCCTCGGTGGACGACACCACAATAACGCCGAACCTGCTGATGCGCGCAGACATGAACCTGCCCAAAGGCCTTAAACTGCCGTTTGTAGCGAAACCGCTGATGTTCACCAACCGCGTAGTCTGGACCACCACGCTAAGCTACGCGATAAAACGCTCGCCTGTCACGATCAACAACAATTCGAACCTACTCTCCTTGACGACCAATGCGGACTATGAAATCTCGAAAAACATCCGGCTGGCGTTCAACGGCTCGTTCCAGCGGCTTTGGCATAAATATCTGGAACAGGAAAACTACATGTCCTACCAGGCCGGCTCCACTCTCACCCTGCAATTCTAACGCGATGGACAACAAAAAAAATTCCGGCGGAAACGGCAAACCCCTGATAAAAAAACTAGTCGGGCTTGTCCTGCACGCCATCGCCCCGCACACCTGCGCCCACTGCTCGGTGGATTTACCGTTCGGAAAAGCGGCCCTGCTCTGCCGAGACTGCCAAAGCAGGCTTGAACCGATAAAACAGCCTTTCTGCCAGCGGTGCGGAACAGAGCTGCCTTACGGCGGCGCGCACTGCCACTTCTGCGCGGGATCAAAAGCTGACCGCTTCAAATGCCGGGTCATAAGGTCCGCTTTCAGCTTCAATCCTGAACTCCAAAGCGCCATACACTCATTCAAATACCGCTATAAGCCGGACATGGCGAAATACCTGGCGCCGTTTTTGCATATGGCTTTTTTAAGGGCCCCGGAACTGGCGGGGCCGGACAGACTGGTTCCGGTTCCGGTCCACAAAAAAAGGCTGGCGGAACGCGGATTCAACCAGTCGCAGGCGCTGGCGCGGGAACTGTCCGCCCTGACCGGCATACCGGCGGCGGATGTCCTTGAAAAAATCATTCACACCCGCCCGCAGGCTGGACTGTCGCGCAAAGAACGGCTAGCCAATCTTGAAAACGCGTTCGCCGTGACGGGCGCGGTAAATGGACTGGATATTCTGCTGATAGACGACGTGGCAACTACCGGCTCCACCCTTGAACAATGCGCGGCGGCCCTGAAGAAAGCCGGCGCGCGCAAAGTGCGCGCCTTAACCCTTGCACGGGAAATGCCGCCCTCATAATTCCCCGCCACATGAAAACAAAATCATAATCCTCAGACATGTGACGAAAAACAGGGGTGCGCCGCAAAATCTGCAGCGCGGATTTTTAACACGGCAAATACTCCGGTCGTGCGGTGATTTTATTGTTTACTGAAAAGCAACACCAACTTTAGCCGAGGGATCAGGAATGCGGCGTTATTGTTGAACGCACCACCCGTTTGTGCCATAATCATAAGAGTAGCAAGACAATTGCCGCCTTCTTCCGCGACTATGCAGGCGAAACGGGGATAGTGGTTTTAAATAAAGACAAAACGGGCGTGTATTTTAAAACTGGAGAAATAACAAAGGAAGGATATGACAACTGCAGATAAAAAAGCTTCGGGCATAACGCTGGCGGCATTGCTGATTATTTTCCTGTCGGTATTTCTGTTCATGATCTGGCCTTACCTTATAGCGCTGCTGATGGGCCTGCTCCTGGCCATACTCAGCAGACCGCTGTATAACATACTGCTTAAAAAAGGCCTGGGGCCGCGCACCGCCGCGAGCATAGCGCTGGCGGTGATACTGCTGGCAATAATAACGCCTCTGGCAGTTTTCGCAGGCGTAGCCATAAAGCAGGCGATAGCGATATCGGCCACTTTTTCGGGCGAGCGGGCGGGCGAACTGCTGAAAACAGCGACGGCCCGCTTTGCGTCCCTAAAACCGGCGCAGTGGCTCATCGCGCATCCGGTTGATTTGCAGACCAAGATTCTGGAATTCGCGCAAAGCGCGGGCGGCGCGCTGAGCCGGTTAATGCTGGTTCACGCGGCGGCATTGCCGGACATGGCGGTAAAAATCGTCATTGCTCTGCTCTCCTGGTTTTTCCTGCTTTTCCAGGGCGATAATTTTTTCAACTGGCTGATAAGCAAAGTGCCGCTGGACGCGGCTCTGCGCAAACGGCTTGTTTCCTCATTGCGAGCCACGGCCGTTTCAACCGTCTGGGCCAGCGCGGCGGCCGCAGCGGCGCAGGCGCTGGTGGTAATGGCCGGTTTTTGGGTTTTGGACGTGCCCGCAATTTTCCTGGCTGGCGGCACCACATTCATTTTCGCGTGGATACCCCTGCTGGGCAGCCTGCCCGTTTGCCTGGTAGGAGCGGCGTACCTTTATTTTACCAGCCCGCTGTTTATGCCGATCTTGATGTGCGTGGTGGCGATAATCGCCGGCCTGATAGACAACGTGGTGCGCCCCATAGTGCTTAACGGCCGCGGAGAAATGCACCCGTTGCTGGCACTCGTGGCCATTTTCGGCGGGATACGCATGTTCGGCCTGCTGGGCGTTATTTTTGGCCCGATAGTGGCGGCAATACTGCTGGCTTTGCTAAATTCCTGGAAAATCTCCCCCGCCGCAACGGAAGAAAAATAAAAAATCAGCTTTCGTCCGCAACGACACGAAAACACGCCAATTCCCGATTCTGCTTGGAAGAATGATGGCGGAATTATTTGGGATTGTATTTTTGACAACTCTGTATAAAATGACCGTAGTAAAACACCCCCGCGGGCCGGAAAGGCTCGCGGGGGTGTTGGTATGCTTTGGTTTGAAAGTTACAACCGCGTGATTTTGCGGGATTTTATTCCCTTTGTAACATTGCGGGTGTCGAAGATGAATTTGGAATGTTTAACCAGCTCTTTATAATCAACGCACTTGTGCCCGGTAACGATTAAAACACAGTCGTACCCTTTAAGCATGGCGGCAGATAACGGACGCGCTTTTATTTTAGCGCCGTCAACTTTTATCTCCGGCACATAAGGGTCGTGGTAATCCACGCGCGCGCCGGTTTTCAAAAGCAGGGAGATAACATCCATGGCGGGCGATTCGCGCGGATCGGAAATATCCGGCTTGTACGTCACACCCAGCACGAGAATTCTGCTTTTGCTAAAACACAGCCCGCGTTCATTCAGCAGCCGGTATAACCTGCTGATAACGTATTCCGGCATGTGGGAATTGACATTGCCCGCAAGTTCGATAAAACGCGGCTCGAAATTCAGCGTTTTCATCTTCCAGCCCAGATAATGCGGGTCTAGGGGAATGCAATGCCCTCCGATTCCGGGGCCCGGGTAAAAAGGCATGTAGCCGAACGGTTTTGTGGCGGCGGCGTCCAGCACTTCCCAGACGTCTAGGCCCAGCTTGTCGCACATCAGCGCGAACTCGTTCACCATAGCGATATTCACAGCTCGAAAAGTGTTTTCCAGCAGTTTTACCAGTTCAGCCGCGCGCGTGTTCGACACGCAAAACACCTTCTCTACTATCGTGCCGTAAAGCGCGGCGGCAAGCTCGGTGCACTTCGCCGTCTCGCCTCCCACCACTTTAGGCGTGTTGGCTATCCCGTATTTGGGATTGCCCGGATCAACCCTTTCGGGCGAAAAAGCCAGGTGGAAATCTTTGCCCGTTTTAAGGCCGGTTTTTTCCAGCATGGGGCGCACCAACTCCTCGGTGGTGCCGGGGTAGGTTGTGCTTTCCAGAATAATCAACTGGCCTTTGCGCAGGGTTTTAACCACTTCCTCAGCCGAAGAGATAATATATGAAACGTCAGGATCCTTGCTTTTGCGCAAGGGCGTAGGCACACAGATTATTATCGCGTCCTGTTCCGCCAGTTTTGAAAAATCGGTTGTGGCCTTCAGGTTCCCGGTTTTAACGATGGAAGCGAGAACGCCCGAGTCAATGTCGTCTATATAGGATTCCCCGGCGTTCAGTTTTTCTACTTTCGTCCGGTCAATTTCAAAACCAGTAACATTAAAACCTGCGCCGGCGAATTCGACAGCCAGAGGCAGTCCCACGTAGCCCTGGCCAATGATTCCTATCGCGGCCTTCCTTTCAGCTATAAGTTTCTTTAAATCCATGTTGCCCTCCTAATGCTTAATTCTAGCAAAAATGGAAACGGCGATTTTACACGCGCCGGTGAAAAAGGGTAATATATTCATAACACAGCGAGGCAAATTACCATGAAAAAAATGAACGTTTGCGTTGTCGGCACGGGTTATGTGGGTTTGGTTACCGGGACCTGCCTGGCGGAAAGCGGGCACCGGGTAGTATGCGTTGATTCAGATATACGGAAAATCAACATGCTGGAAAAGGGCAAAATCCCCATTTACGAACCGGGACTTGATAAACTCGTTTTGAAAAACAAAAAAGCGGGCCGCCTTTTCTTCACCCGCAGAATAGCCGAAGGCATCATGCACGACGGGCACCACGCCGACGTGGCGTTCATCGCGGTAGGTACGCCGCCGCGGTCGGACGGCTCGGCCGACCTGTCTTTCGTGGAAAAAGTGGCCGAAGAAATAGCGCAGGCGATAACGCAGTATACCGTCATCGTGGAAAAATCAACCGTGCCGGTTGAAACGGGCGAATGGATTGCGAAAACCGCCGCCCGGTTCGTGCGCAAAAACGTGGAATTCGACGTGGCGTCGAACCCGGAATTTTTAAGGGAAGGCTCGGCGGTGACCGATTTTCTTAAGCCCGACCGCATTGTGATCGGCACCAGTTCCGAACGCGCGGCGAAGGTTATGAACGACGTATACGCGCCGCTTAAAAGCCCCATTCTTTTTACCGACACGAAAAGCTCGGAATTGATAAAACATGCGTCAAACTCGTTTCTGGCGGCAAAGATTTCCTTTATTAACGCGGTGTCCGCCCTGTGCGAACGGACCGGAGCGAACATCGAAGACGTGTCGCGCGGCATGGGCATGGACAAGCGCATCGGCGCGAGTTTCCTTAAAGCAGGCATAGGGTTCGGCGGTTTCTGCTTCCCGAAAGACCTGGAGGCTTTTTACTGGATCGCCCGTAAAAAAGGCTACGATTTCGATTTGCTCAGAAACGTGAAGGAAATCAACGAAGACCAGAAAATGTGGACCGTGCACAAGGCCGAGGAAGAACTTTGGAACCTGGGCGGCAAAACAGTGGCCGTGCTGGGCTTGGCATTCAAGCCCGACACGGACGATATGCGCTTCGCGCCCAGCATAGACATAATAAAATCCCTGCACGAACGCCACGCCATAATACGCGCCTGCGACCCCATAGCGCAGGAAAACGCGAAGGAACTGCTCAAGGGATACGACGTAACTTTCTGCAAAAACGTTTACGATACAGTGAAAGACGCCGACTGCATCATGCTTTTAACAGAATGGGACGAATTCAAAAACATGGATTTGAAAAAAGTGCTGAAACTGATGCGCCACCCCATTATGCTTGACGGACGGAATGTTTTTTCGCCCGAGCAGATGCGCAAGCTGGGCTTTATTTACAAATCCGTGGGCAGGCCTTAAGTGCGCATTTTAGTAACGGGCGCGGCAGGCTTCCTGGGAAGCCATATCTGCGATTACCTGCTGGCGAAAAACCACACGGTAATCGGCATGGACAATCTGCTTACCGGCAGCATTGACAATATCGGGCATTTGTTCCAGAATCCAGACTTCCTTTTCATCCGCCACGACGTAACTAATTACAACCACATTCCAGGGCACCTTGACGCCATTTTGCACTTTGCAAGCCCCGCCAGCCCGGCGGATTACCTCCAGTTCCCCATTCCCACGCTTAAAGTGGGCGCTTTGGGCACGCATAAAACGCTGGGCCTGGCGAAAGAAAAACGCGCGATTTTCATGATAGCCTCCACCTCCGAAGTTTACGGAGACCCGCTTATCAACCCGCAGGTGGAAACCTACTGGGGCAATGTGAACCCGCTGGGCCCGCGCGGCGTGTACGACGAAGCCAAACGCTTCGCCGAAGCGCTGGTGATGGCCTATCACCGTTATCACGGCATACCGGTGCGCATAGCGCGGATATTCAACACCTACGGGCCCCGCATGCGCCTAAAAGACGGGCGCGCCGTGCCCAACTTTATGACGCAGGCCATAACAGGCAAACCCATAACGGTTTACGGTTCCGGTTCGCAAACCAGAAGCCTGTGCTATGTGGACGATTTGGTGGATGGAATATATAAACTGCTGATGTCTGATTATAACGAGCCGGTGAACATCGGCAATCCGCAGGAAATAACCATGGCGGAACTGGCCCTAAAAATCAAAAACATAACAAGAAGCGCTTCCCCGATTATTGAAGAACCGCTGCCGCAGGATGATCCGCGCGTGCGGCGGCCGGACATAACCGTAGCCCGGAAAATACTGAACTGGGAACCGAAAATAAATCTGGAAGACGGGCTCGAAAAAACCGTGCAGTATTTCCGGACAAAACTCTCCGCCCGATAAAACTCTTCCTTTGACTCCGAAGGATTATTTCGCCGAAAAGTTCGCCTATCCCGCTACATGAAACAGCACGTCATTTCGCCCGCACCGGATTTAAATGAAATAAAAAAACCGCCCTTTCATGAGCGGTTTTTTTATATCTAAATTCCGTTATTTAATTTCCTGTTTTCTGCTGTGCCTGCGCCGGCATTTGAAACTGAGGTTTGGACACCTCGGTTTTTTGCGGCTCAACCGCCGCCGAGGGAGCCGCGGTTTTCACTGCGCTTTTAGACGGAATAATAATTTGGATTTTTGTCTTTGCCGGAGCGGCTGGAGCCGCCGGAACAACCGGTTTGACCTGTATGACCGCCGGTTTGCCAACCCCAATAGCAACCGGAGTTTTAATCTGGACATCCGCCGGAGTCTGCGCCGCGCTGGCACCAGTCTCCATCTGGAGGGCGGACGGCTGTTCCGCGGCCGGAGCTTTCTTCACGCGTTTCTTCTTGGGCGCTATAACCGGAGCCGCGACCGTCGCCGACGAAACCGCCGGCTGTTCCGCCGCCGGCGTAGCGGCCTGGGTCTGGAAAACGGGATTCTTCGCTTTTTCTTCCGCCATCTGCTTTTGGATAATTGCCAGATAATCTTTTTTCTGGTCGTCTTCCAGCTTCTGCATCACAACGGACGGAATGCTGTTAATGGTTTTCTGGATAGCGTCCCTTAGCTCAACCAGCTGGGCTCGGTTGCGTTCAAGCCGCTGGCGGTCCTGTTCGTATCTTCTGATCAATTCCTCATAATTGCCGCGGTTGTTTTCCAAAACAACGCGTAGACGGCGTTCCTGGTCCTGGTTAAGCCCCAGCTGATCCGCCAGGTTATTTGCCAAAGCTTCATAGTTGGGAGGTTCGATCGGCGCGGCGACGCCATTGTCAAATTTATCAGCGCAGGATTTAAATTCCACCTCGGGCGCGGTTATACGCTCTTTGGCATCCTGCTTCTTCTTGCCGTCCGATTCCGGAAAAAACCAGAAAGCGTGACCAGTTCCGCCTAAAACAAACAAAGCAATGAACACGCCGACAAGAACCGCACTTTCATTTTTTCTCATAAAACCCGCCTCATTGGTTGTTTTTTTAATGTTATCATATTTTTGAAGTAAGTAGTTAGCTATATATACACATATACGGTAATATTGTATCATGATAGATAATGAAGGCCCTTCTATTCGATCACGGCGGTACTCTGGATTCCAACGGCGTTGCATGGAAAGAACAATTCCTGCCCATATACCGGGGCTGCGGAATAGATGTCGCCGCGGAAAAATTCGACCGCGCTTTCTATGACGCCGATGACAATCTTCCCTCAAGACACGACCTGAAAAACCTGAGTCTTGAACAAACTGTCAGCCTGCAGGTCGCAGACGTTTTGGCAAACCTCGGCATTCAAAATCCACTGCCGAAGCAGGACGCGATAACCTTCGCTTTCCTAGATAACTGCAGAAATTTCTTCCGTAAAAACATTCCCGTTTTGGAACGGCTGGCCAAAGACTTCAGGCTCGGCATCGTTTCCAACAACTATGGCAATCTGGCGAGCATGCTGGAATCGGAGGGCCTGCTGAAATATTTCGGCTCGGTTGCCGATTCTGGAGTGGTGGGCGCAACCAAGCCGGACCCGAAAATCTTCCAGGCCGCGCTTGACGAACTGGGCGTTTCGGCGCAGGATGCCATTATGGTCGGCGATTCCGTCAAACGCGATATAGCGGGCGCGGTCACTATCGGCATGTCCGCCGCCCTTTTGTGGGGCGACAGGTTCCGCCACTCAGCCCCGCCGGAACTGCGCGGAAACGTCATAATTCTCAAAAATTTCACTGAACTGCCGGACAGGCTTCCCGCCCTAAGCGACACCGCAGGGAGCATCGCCATATGATGTTTCAAAAGCACGCGGGGATTTTCGCCGCCGGACACGGCACGCGCTTTCAGGCGGCATTCCCGGGAACCATAAAGCCCATGATCCCGATCATGAACGTTCCGCTCATAGAATGGACCGTTAAAATTCTCAAAACCGCCGGTTTTCAGGAAATAACCATTCTGTTAAACTCCAAGGGCAAAGCGGTGCGGGCGCATCTTAAAGAAGCGTTCCCTGATTTGAAATTCGTTTTTATAATAAAGGATACCGCCACGTCCTACGAAAGCTTCCAACTGCTGGCGCAAACCATCGCGCAAAGCGCGGACCAGTTTCTTCTGAGCACGGTGGACTCTCTTTACAACCCGCAGGAACTGGAAGAATTCATAGTGGCGGCGCAAAGCAATTTCGCC
>JBAYFS010000074.1:0-10406 GCA_041667045.1 Elusimicrobiaceae bacterium
GCTGGCGAGGCCACGCGCAAAACAACCGTAGTGAAAGAAGTAAACACGACAGACCAGCTTAAGGCCCGGCTAAAACTGCAGGGTATAGTGGGAACACAGGTTATTATTGACGATAAGGTTTACGGTGTCGGCGATTATGTAAAAATGAAAGGCTTTTCCCCCTTTCCAAAAATTACGGCTATAAAAGGCACAAAAGTCTGGTTTCAATATAAAGGAAGCAATTTCTACAAGGAACTTCCCAATTAGGAGGATGGTATAGTATGTTAAAACTAAGAGTTTTTTGGGCTGTTTTCTGGGGATTACAGCAGATAGTACTGGGCACGGCCGTTGTGTTCGCGCAGACCGGTTCCAAGCTTAATCCGCAGTTTCAGCAGGATTTAAGAGGCGACGCGCCCATCGGCGGCAGCGACGACAGCTTTACCATGCCCCAAGGCGCCCCGCCCGGCACTCCTATGGACGAGAGCACAGGAAAAACGAGTGAAGATCCCCTGTACTCAAAAAAAGAAACAAAGGATCCGATGAACGCGACGGTTAACGTCAACGTGCGCGAAATGTCCATCGCGGCTTTCCTGGAAACCATACAGGCACAGGTCCCCAATATAAGATTCGTGCTTACCGACTCGGCCCAGGGCAAAGTGGTAGCCGCCTTTCTGGGCAAGGTTACAGTGCGCGAGGCCCTGCAGGTGCTGTTTGAGGTACGCGGACTGACTTACCAGCGCATCGGCAACACCAATACCTACATGATAACCAAGAGGTCCGCCGACTCTCCTAATCTCATAACCAAGATTTATGTGCTGAATTATATCTCGCTGCTTCCTTTCTCTACGGAATCTCAGGATTTGAGCGCCATCACCCCGGCTGACGTAAGTTCTACGTCGGGCATGGTGGAAATGTCCGGCTCCAGTTCCAATTCCGGCATGGGAGGCTCGATTCCTGGCATGTCCGGCAATACCTCAGGAGGAGGCGATAAAGGCGGTGCCGAAAGCGGCATAGCCATCCTATCCGTGTTGAGAACCGTGCTTACAAAACAGGGCAAACTGGCCGTTGAACCCAGAACCAACAGCCTTATCGTTACCGATGTGGCCGAGGTATTCCCGCAAATAGAACAAATAATCTCCGAACTGGACAGAAAAGCCCCGCAGGTGCTTATCGAATCGCGCATAATGGAAATCAATTCCGACCGGATCAATAACCTGGGTATCGAATGGGGCGGCGCGAACGGAGAACTCGCGTCCTTTAAAGGCCCCATCCGCGCGACAGACTGGCCCCTGGGAGAAAGAACAGTGGCCGGCGGAGACTGGAAGCTTTTTAACTCAAATATGAACCTGGACAGTCTGACCGGCGCAAGCGCGCTGGGATACCTGTCCCTGGCTCAGTTGACGGCGCTTTTGAAAGCGATAGTTTCGCGCTCGGAAGGAAAATACCTGGGCAACTCAAAGATCGTCACCTTAAACAACAAAACCGCCATCATAACCATCAGCCGCGACGCGGCGGTTTCGACCAGCTCTCAGATTACCCAGACGACAACGACCTCCACCGCGGAACGCCGCAGAGTCGGTTTGATGCTCAGAGTCACCCCGCAGGTGAACAAGGAAGGCTACATAACACTGATGGCGCAGCCCTCCTACACTGATTTGACGCCTTCCAGCGTGCTGGATTCCAACGGGCAGACAATGTACGACACGGTAAGCCGCGGCGTATCCACTCTTGTCCGCGTGAAAAACGGGCAGACGGTCGTAATCGGCGGCTTGTTGTCAACAAAGGACGACAAAACCGTCAGAAAAGTTCCCCTTCTGGGTTATATCCCGATCGTGGGCTGGTTTTTCACCAGCGTAAGCAACCGCAAACAAAACACGGACCTGGTGCTTTTCATCACTCCGACTATTTTGGTTGACTAATTCGGAGAGTTCCTTTTTATGGCGCACAAACGGCTTGGCGAAATTCTTATAGAAGAAGGCATTATAAATGAGGAACAGGTGCAGAAAGCGCTCCGGTTCCAGACCCAGCATAACTGCCTGATAGGTGAAGCGCTGATAAAACTTACCTTCGCCACGGATGAACAGGTGGCGCAGGCACTGTCAAAGCAGCTGGGGATACCGTTCGCCTCGGTCTCGAACAAAATCCTCGCGCCGGAAAAAGGCCAGGACCTGGAAAAGACCATTCCAGAAAAATACGCCCGGGAACACACACTTGTTCCGCTGTTCAAGGAAGGCGACGGTATGGCCGTCGCCATGGGCGATCCGACGAACATGCTGATTCTGGACAATCTGCGCCTGATGAGTAATCTCGACATCATCCCGTTCATCTCCACGAAAGCGCAGATTCTAAACGTCATAGACTCGTTCTACCAGACTTCCGACCTTATCGAAGCCGCCATGGTAAGCAGTTCTCCCGGAGAAGCCGGAGTTGCCGATGACCTGGGCAACATGGACGGCCTGCTGGACCTTGATAAAGTGGTCATGGGCGACAGCAAAGGCGCGCAGTCCATTCGCGTCGTTAACGCCATATTGAAACAGGCCATTTCCGAACGGAGCAGTGATATCCACCTTGAAATTTTCGACGAACGCGTCAGCCTGCGCTTCCGCATAGACGGCGTTTTATACGAACGCACGCCGCCGCCGAAAGAACTCGTCGCGGCGCTGATTTCGCGCATAAAAATTCTCTCGAAACTGGACATAGCCGAGCGCCGGCTCCCGCAGGACGGCAATTTCACACTGCGCTACCAAAACCGCAACATTGACGTGCGCGTATCCGTCTGCCCCACCGTTTTCGGCGAAAAGCTCGTGCTGCGCGTGCTCGACAAGGGCACAGCCGAACTGAATATTGAAAAACTCGGTTTCGAACCCCGCCAGAAAGAAGACTTTTTGAAAGCGGCCAAATATCCGCACGGCCTGATATTCCTTACCGGCCCCACCGGCTCCGGAAAAACAACAACATTAAACGCTGTTTTAAGCACCATCAAATCGCCGGAAATGAACTACATGACCCTGGAAGATCCCGTGGAATACAAGCTGGCCGGAATAAGCCAGGTCCAGGTCCGCGCGCAGATAGGGCTCACTTTCGCGGCGGGTCTGAGATCGTTTCTCCGGCAGGATCCGGACGTAATTTTAGTCGGTGAGGTGCGCGATCAGGAAACAGCCGAAGCCTGCCTGCGCGCCGCGCTCACAGGCCACCTTGTGCTGTCAACACTGCACACCAACGAAGCCTTGGGCGCCGTGCCCCGCCTTTTGGATATGGGCATGGAACCGTTTCTGCTTTCAAGCAGCCTTGCGTTGGTCGCTTCGCAGCGGCTGGTCAGAATGCTTTGCCCGCACTGCAAACAGGTTTATAAACCAGAACAGGAAGTAATAGACCAGATTATAAAGGAATGCAATTTCAAAGGCTCGGTTGACACCTCGAAGTGGATGTTCTATCTGCCCAAAGGGTGCGACAAGTGTTCCCGCACCGGCTACAAAGGCCGCCGCGCCATTTACGAAGTTTACCTCATAACGGAAGAGATGCGGCAGATAATTTATAAGACGCAGGACCTGCCGAGACTGAGGGAAGCCGCATGGAAGGCCGGCGCATGGAACCTGCGGGCCAGCGGCTGGCGCAAAGTTGTGCAGGGCGTGACCACGGTGGAGGAAATTTTATCCGCCACAGTATGCGAATAATTTAGTATTGTATCTTTGAATACGAAAGAGAGGAGACGCGAATGCCTAAGTACGTTTATACCGTGCAGGATGCGCAGGGAAACGCTTCAACGGGAATGATTGAGGCGGGTGATGAAGACCAGGCGGTTTTAGTTTTACAAAACAAAGGCTATTTCATTCTTTCCATCCAGCCTGACGCGGAACGCGGCCTGCCAGGCTTTAAAAAGTCCACGGGCGGCAAGGTAAGCGGACAGGCGCTCGCTTTCTTCAGCGAACAGCTGGCTACTCTTCTGGCCGGAGGCGTACCTCTGGTGCGCGCGCTTTCGCTGCTGGGCGAACATAATTCAAACAAAGCGCTCTCGAACGTCGTGTGCGAAATCGCTAAAGAAGTTTCAGCCGGCGGCGCGCTCTATAAAGCCCTTGAAAAACATCCCAAGGTTTTCAACTCGCTGTGGGTTTCACTGGTGCAGGCCGGTGAAATGGGCGGACAACTGCCGCTCGCGCTGAGGCAGATTTCAGAATACACGCAGAAGCAGGAAGCGCTGAAGGGCAAAATCATAACAGCCGTCGCGTATCCGGCAGTGCTGCTTACGATGTCCATAGGCGTTCTAGCGTATTTCGTTTTGTACATCGTGCCGGTATTCGCCGGCATATTCCGCGATTTCAAGCTGGAGCTTCCTTTTATCACGGAAGTCGTGGTTATCTTCTCCGAAGGTGTGGCCAACAATATCGGCCTCATCATCGTGGCGGCCATGGCCGCTGTCTTCGGATTCAAGTTTTACGTTTCCACCGATTCCGGCAGAATGAGCTGGAACCGCATGGTCATGAGCATGCCCATTTTCGGCGCGTTTTACAACAACGTCATGTATGAAAGACTTCTCACCACAATGGGCACGCTTATCCAGAGCGGCGTCAGCATTCTTAACACGATAACGGTGCTGGAAGGCGCGTTCGGGAAAAACCTGATCGTTCAGAAGGCGCTCAAGGATGTAAAGAACGAAGTTGCGTCAGGAAAATCCATCTCCATGGCTTTTAAAAACACCGGCCTGTTCCCCGGCCTGGTAACCGAAATGATGTGGATGGGTGAAGAATCCGGAAAACTGCCGGATATCATAAAAACCCTTTCCAGCTTTTACAATGAGCAGATAAACCAGTTTATCGCCCGGTTCTCGTCAATGATCGACCCGATCCTCATCGTGGGTATCGGAGGAATTATCGCCGTTATCGTCATGTCCGTGTTCATGCCTATCTTCCAGCTGTCACAGATAAGCGGCAAATAAAGGGAGTAGTCTTCTATGAGAAAGAACGGATTCACTTTAGTTGAAGTGCTGGTTGTCGTTATGATAGTCGGCATCATAACAGCCTTCGCGTTACCGCAATACCAGAAAACGGTTGAAGTTTCCGCGGCGAAAGACGCGCAGACTACACTGCATACGATAGCCTCGGCAGTGCGCATGGCCTCAATGGACAGGCGGACAGTCGCGAACAGCACGGTGAACGGCGCTACGGCATCATCTTCCTGTCCGGCTACAGGCGCTTTGGCAGTTTCCGGCCTGCTTGCCTGTGGTTATCTTACGCCGGTGTCAACAGGATCGAGATATACGTTTTACACTTGTTCCGGCTCCGGTACAGGATGCTGCACGGCAACTTCCATAGCCTGCGCGCAGCGCACCGGCTCAACCGAGTATCCTTACAAGTATTATATTGACGCGAACGGCGTTTGTACCGGGTCCACCGGATCGCCGGATTGCGTGAATTAAATTCCCAAACAGGAAACTAAAATGCTTTTGAAAGAGAATAAAGGTTTCAGCTTGGTTGAAGGCCTGATCGGCATAGTCATAATCGGACTGGCTGTTACCGCGATTTTTTCCGTGATACTGTCGAGCTTCACCTCGGACAAGAAAACGGATTCCAAAGAAGAATCCACTTTTATTCTTCAGCAGGCTTCGGACAAGCTGAAAGTTTACATCGCGGCTAATGACGAAATGCCGGATAATATGGACGCTTCCCTAAAAAGCGGCCTATGCGGAACGGATAAAAATAAAAAAATTGTTGACACCACTCCGTTCAGCAAGGGCACGCATGACGTAAGCTGCCTGCTTTACGGCACTTCCTACAGCCCCGCGAACAGTGAAAAAAATAAACTTACCTACACCGTGTCCGATCCCGTGGCGGGCTGCGGAGTAAGCGACGCGAGTGTGGCCTCCCTGGCGTGCAAGGACGTTCAGTTTTCATTGGAGACTCAGTAATGCAAGCAAGCGGGCTAAAAAAATGCGGAAGATTTATTCGTCCCTCGCGCGTTGCGCGCGAGGAGGGCTTCACGCTGGCGGAAATGCTGGTCGCATCGCTTATATTCCTTATGATTTCGCTTAGCCTTGTGGGCGTATGGCTTAGCACACACAAATACATGATTTCATCGTTCCGGGAAAACCTGATAAAAGCAAAAGTGAATTACGCGTTCCGCCTGATGAAAATTGACCTGGGTTACGCATCGAGAATAGATTTTCTGAGCGACTCCGTTGATCTGACCGACTCAAGCATCCGCCATGCGAAATGGATGGGCATCGCTGAAAATGTTGACTCCGACGGCTGTTTCCCAATTTATTCCGGCGCAGTAAATTGGACGGTGTACTGCCTTGCGGCAAAAGGCAGCCTTTACGACCTGTACCGCTATACCGGCACAACAACACGGGCGGCGCCGCAATGCCCCTCGGCCGGAGTTGAACCATTGTGGGGAAAGGCAACGTTCAACGATTATGGCGTGCTTCCCGCCCAGTGCGGCACGGGCACAGGCGGAACCAAACTGCTGGAAGGGCTTACCTCACCCAATTTCACTTTCACATACGTCAAAGACACGGAAGTGCAGTTTTCGGGCGAAATATACCGTGCTGGGACTAATATCTGCGCGGAAGGCGACACCTCCTGCTGGACCGGGAAACCGCTCAGGTATCAGTTCAACAGACTGTTTAACATTAGCGTAAACGGCGGGGATTGTGTCCTTTTACCCAACGGCACATGCGCGCCTTAGGCGGGAGCTATTCAATGATTAGTTTCAAGAGTAATAAAGGAAGTGTACTGTTGCAGGCGATAGTCCTGTCCGTTATCATGGCGATGATTGCGGTACTGACGCTGAAATGGACGCTTTCCCGCAGATCGGACGTGGTAAGATCCCGCAACAGCGTGGAAGCCAAAACATATATTGAATACTGCATGGCGCAAAAACAGCTTGAATGGTCACTGCCGAGCGCGAAAGTGGAGTCAGGAAAATGCACCTTCAAAACAGGCGAAACGACAATAACAGTGAATGTTGACGTGGACACTTTGCCCGATGGCACGAATGAGGTAAATTACGACCTTGAAACGGGCAGCCTTCCGCCATCGAAGTAATTCAAGCACCTTGCAAAAAAGCCGCGGTTGCATGCCGCGGCTTTTTGTTTGGCAGCATGGTTGGACCAAATGATTCGGAACTAAACATGAACTACGATAATCTGCTAAAGCAAGAAAAAGTCATCACTAAAATCCTGATATCGGATTGTATAACCGTAATTCCATCAATAGTGATAGCGGTGCGTTCCAATTCATTGGTGCTGATGCTGGATATACTGGATTATGCGCTCGCCATGTCGTCTTATGCCATAGCTATAGTTGTTCTGCGGAAAAGCCGCAAAAGCCATTCGGGCATATATGATTACGGAATGGGGAAGTTCGAAAGCCTGACATCTTCGGTTATCGCAGCTATCATGCTAGTGGGACTGCTACTGTTATTAGGCACGGCAGTACACAGATTTTTTTCACCTGTCGCAGTGAACCCATTTTTTGCCGTGGTCGGCATAGCCGTTAAAATAATTTTTTTCTTCATGAACGGTTATTTCGCCTTTTCCTGCTATAAAGTCGGCAAGCTATCACCTTCCCCGATAATGGAAGCACAATTCAAGGCCAATATGACATATGCCATAGGCAACATTATTACGATTATTTCATTGGCATTAGGGCTGCTATACAGCAATCATTCCTGGGCGAGGCTGGTGGATCCGGCTTTTGTGTTTGTGCTGGCTGTCTTTAGCGGTACGGCTTTTATAAGACTTATCAAAAATTCCATGTCGGATCTGCTGGACAAGACGCTTGAGGAAGAACTGCAGTTTAAGATACTCAAGCATGTCGTGACGGCAGAAGAAGGATATCAACGGTTTTATCATATTCGGTCGCGCAAATCCGGGCCCAAAATCTTTATCGAAATAGCACTAGGTTTTGACCCGTGCACAACGGTGAGGGAGGCGCTGGCGGTAACCGGAAAAATTAAAAATGCGGTGGAGTCGGATATTCCAAACAGCGCGGTTAATGTTATCATAAGCAACAACGCCGCAGAGTGAAGAATGTTTAACCCGGATTGCGCAATAGATAAAAAGGACCGATCGGGTGATGGCACGGCGCGCAATTTTGATAATCGGCGGCGCGGCTCATTCCCCTCAGCGCCTAAGGTTTTATAGAATACAAGTATGAACATCGTGCTGATCAATCCTGAAATCCCTTTCAATACGGGCAACATAGGCCGTAGCTGCGTGGCGACGGGCAGTACACTGCATCTGGTTGGCAAGCTGGGATTTAAGATTGAAGATAAAGAGATACGGCGGTCCGGCCTTGATTATTGGCCGAAACTCAAATATAAACGTTACCAGGACTTTGAGGAATTTCTGTCATTAAACCAGCCGGACAGTAAGCAGCTTATATTTTTCTCGACAAAAGGGAAACAAAATTTCTGGCAGGCAGAATATCATCCGGACAGCTGTCTGGTTTTCGGCTGTGAATCGGCAGGACTTCCGGCTCAGATCTACGAAACCTATCAGGACAGGCTGTTCCGGATCCCCGTTTCGGATGATGTCCGCTCACTCAATCTTTCCGCTTCGGCCGCCATAGCGCTTTACCACGCCCTTTACCGGACAATGCCGGACACAACACTATTAAAGTTTTAATCGCAGGCAATACCTGTTCAACATAATTCGCAGACCGAAAAAAGGCCCGCTTTCTCGCGGGCCTTTTTCTTAAACCGTTTTTCCGTTCGTCTGTCCGGTGTCCGTATCCGGGAGTTTCCCGATCTTGATTGTCTTTATTTTAAGCTGGGGTTTTCCAGGATCCGAATTATCTGACAAAGCGATCGGCGCGGACGGAGTATCCTCTTTACACACAGGTTTTACCGGAGTTTCCTCTTTCCGCATGCCTTCAAAAAGGATATCAGAAGACTCGCTCCGTTTTCCGAAATTCCGCGCCTCTTCCTGCTTTACCGACTCCGGAGTCTGCACAACCGCCGCTTCCTCAACAACAACAGGCGGCTCCGGAATTTTTACGGCGGTTTCCAACACCGCAAGGAACTCATCAACCGAGTCAAACCGCTCTTCCGGGTCAGAGTTTAAAGCCTGCGCCAGCACCGCGTCCACCGCCTTTGGGATATCGGGGTTTATTTCGCTGGGCGCCTTAATTTTTCCTGCTTCCGGAGGAACTCCTGTTACCGTCCTATAGAACACCGCGCCAAGCGCGTATATGTCAAACTGAACGGTAAATCCGTGCTTGACTCCTTCGGGAGCGATATAATGCTTGCTGCTACCGTTATTGCGAAGAATAACGGTGCCAAGACCCATATTTGCCACCCGGCAGAAACCGTCGGAGCCATCAAGCATAATATCAGCAGGAATCAGTCCGCCGTTAGACAGGTTCCTGTGATGCAGATAATCCATAGCGGCGCAGACATTGCGGAAAACAGGCATAGCTTCAGCCAAGGCAAGGACGCGCCCCCCCTCCAGTTCATCCGGCAACAATGCCGCGTCCACATTTTCCGACACGATATACAGTTTCCCGTTTTCAGACAGCACGTTAAACATTTCGACCAGATTTATATGGCGCACACCTTTGAATTTTCCAAATAACTCTTCCGCTTTAGGAAGGTTTTCAGCCGGGAGCCCGGATATTTCTCTTATCATAACAGGCAGTTCGGTTTTATTTACGCCCCGGTAAAGAGTACCGTCATATCCCTCGTAAACAAGGGAAGTCACAGTATACTGCCCGCCCACAGAAAACGTTTCAATCTCCTCATCCGGAAAAGTCAGCGTACCAGCGGGCACATTTTCCAAAACCGCACAGCCTGGCATGCCGAATGAAGCCGCCGCAAGCTGCACAGGCCTGCGCAACGGAACTTTCGGCAAGGCAAACGCCACAAGCAAAGCCACTCCACCCAAAAGGATAGCTGCCACGATCAGTTTAATAACCGGAGAAACTCTGGCGAACAGCGAAGAACCGGCTTTTGCCGCGGTATAAGACCCGTCAGCCGAAGCCAGAAATTCCGGAGCCTGCGCGCCGTAAAGCGCTATGGCTTTCTGGAATCGGGGATTAAATTTCTCTTTATTCAGCTCGGTCAGCTGTTTCAAATCTGCAAGCATTTCGGAATACTTGCCCAGTTTTTCCGCGATAAGGCTGTGAAGCACAAGCAGATTCTCGTTTTTCGGCTCATCGGACAGCGCACTGTTAATGGCAGTGCGGGCTTTTTCAAACTCGCCCATCCCCGCATAAGCCTGTGCCAGAAGAACAAGGGCTTTTACGTTTCCGGGCGAAAGCTTCAGCACCGTTTGGCAATCGCGAACGACATCAGGATACCGCTTCACAGCGAAACTGCCTCCGGCGCGTTCGAGATAAGCGTCAACATTGGCAGGATTGGCGATAAGTTTAACCTGCGCGTCGCTTAGCGCCGCGCTGAAGTCAACGTCTCCGCCGGAAGAACCCGCCAGA
>JBAYFS010000075.1:0-9808 GCA_041667045.1 Elusimicrobiaceae bacterium
CCGATATACGGGTCAATTACCGGATAAGCCAGCGCGTACATCATGCCCGCCGCGCCGCCAAGCCCCGCGCCCAGCGCGAAGGTAAGCGAAATCACCAGCTCCGACGGAATGCCCAGCAGCGGAACAATGCCGGCGTTCCACGAGATAGCCCGCATAGCCATGCCGGCTTTGGTTTTTCTAACCAGAAAATCCAGCCCCGCCATGAGCGCCAATGAAACGGAAATTATTATGAATTGCAGCAGTGTTACGGAAACGCCGCCCGGAAGGAAGAAAGCGCGGTCTGGAATAAGTTCCGGTATCGTCTGAGGATAAGGACATAAGGCAAGCGTAAGGCTTTCAAGGAAAACCCCCACGCCGAGCGCTGTTATGATGGCGGACACGCGCGGCGCCTTGCGCAACGGTTTGTAAGCCAGCCGCTCGATAACAACACCCAGAACCGCCACCGCGCACATGGAAAACACGAGCGTCGCGCCGAACGGTAGCTTTAGCCACACCGAGCCGATAAGACAGAAAAAAGCGCCGGCCATGAATAAATCGCCGTGAGCGAAATTAATCATGGCCAGCACACCGTAAACCATTGAATAGCCGAGCGCTATCAGCCCGTATATGCTGCCAAGTTGCAGTATATTTACGATCTGCTGTAACGCGTACATTCAGCTATGGCGCCACGTTGGCGAACCAGCGGGCAGTGCCGCTGGATATCTGCAGAATGACCGCGCTTTTAATAGGATCGCCGGAACCGGGCACAAACTTCATCTCGCCGGTCACGCCGCTGTGTCCGCGAAGCTCGGCGATCGCGCCGCGAACCGCTTCCCGGTCGTTTGACTGGGCGGTCCGCAACGCCGAGAACAGGATTTCAAACGAATCGTAAGTAAGCGCCGCAACGTCGTCGGGCACGGTGCCGTAAGCGGCCTTATAGTCGGCGATGAACTTCGTGGCGGCGGGAGTGGCCATATCGGCGGCATAATGGGTGCTGAAATGAAAACCTTCGCAGTCGTCGCCGCAAAGTTTTATGAGTTCAGGCGTGCCCCACGAGTCGCCTCCGAAGAACGGAACGTTTATTCCCAGCCGGTGCGCCTGCTGAACCTGCAACGGCACTTCGCTGTAATAATTCGGCAGGAAAACTATTTCCGGCTTGGACTGTTTGATTTTAGTCAGCTGGGACGTAAAATCCTTGTCGCTGGTGGTATAGGTTTCAAACGCGGTTATTTTACCGCCCTTACTTTCAAACGAATTTTTAAACACTTCGGCGATACCTTTGTTCGCGTCTGACGCCACGTCATAGAGCACCGCCACTTTCCTTAATTTCATGTTGGTGAAGATGAAATTGGCGAGCACTTCTCCCTGGAACGAGTCGCTGAAGCAGGCCCGGAAAACATACTTTTTAGACGCGCCGGTCACGGAATCGAGCGTGGTTTTTGGGTTTGTGGACCACGGCGTGATTAACGGCACTTTCGACGACTCAGCGATTTCGCTTGCCGGTATCGCGTAACGCGTAGCGTTGGGGCCGATTATAGCCACGACCTTGTCCCGGGAAATAAGTTTCTGCGCCGCGGCGGCGGACTGTTCCGGTTTTCCGGCGTTGTCCTCCACGATCAGCTTTACTTTGTACTTCTTTCCGCCCAGTTCTATTCCGCCGGCGTCGTTTAAGGCTTTGACAGCCATTTCCGCCCCGTTTTTGCAGGACGCGCCGATGGCCGGCATATCCCCCGTCAATTCCGCGATAAGTCCTATTTTCACGGTTGACGCGTCGTCACCAGAACAGCCGGCAAGCAGAACGCAGGCGGCCGCGAGTAAAAAAATCTTCTTCATCTTTCGAGATTCCCCTTTAGTAAGTTACGATTAGTACTACAAGGTATAATTTAGCATTTTTGGCGGCGCTTTCAATACCGCCGAACCTTAAAGCAGCCGGTCTTCGGCCAGTTTGGCAACCCCCATAATGGGCGCCATGGCACCAAGACTGGCGCGCACGATTTTTACTTTCCGTTTGGGCAAAGCGGCGTAGGTATATTTCGCGATGGAGCCTTTTATCCCGTCGAAAATAATTTCAGGAAAAGCGTCCGCCAGCCGACCGCCGACCACGATGATTTCGGGATCCAGAATATTTACGACGCTGGCTAGCGCCACGCCCACCAGCCCGGCTTTTCTGGCGATCAGTTCCGTAATTTTTTTATCGCCCGATTCCGCGGCTTCGCGCAGAGTTGCGCTTGTGATTTTGCGCAAATCCGTCCCGGCTATTTCCAGAAGCGCGGGCGCGTTTCCGCGCGCCGCGTAAAGAGCGGCTTCAGCTGAAATCGCCAGCCGCCCGGCGACGGCTTCCAGGCAGCCCAGGCTCCCGCAGCCGCATTCGGGAGTCATCTCGCCCATATGGATATGGCCCAGCTCGCCCGCCGCGCCGAACGCGCCGCGGTAAAGCTGGCCGTTTAAAATAAGCGCTCCGCCTATTCCGGTTTCAAGAAAAATCCCTACGGCGTGCGTGTATCCCTTAGCCGCGCCGAACTGGTGCTCCCCGTAAAGACCCATATTCACGTCGTTTTCAATCAGCGCGGGAATGCCGGTCATCTTAGTAAATTCTCTGGCGAGAGGATACCCGGTTAAAAACGGCAGATTCGGCGAAGCCGACACGGTGTTAAGCTTCTCGTCCACAATCCCCGGACAGGCGATGCCCGCTACCGCCAGTTTTTTGCGCGGAAGATTTATTGATTCCAGCGCCCGCTCCAAAACGCCCGCGATGGTTTCCAGCAGATACCGCCGCCCTTCCTCCGGCAGAGTCTGCGCTTTCACCGTGGCCAGCACTTTATTTTTTTCGTCTAATATGGACGCGGTTATTTTCGTTCCGCCAAGATCCACACCGACTTTGAGTATTTTTATGGTCATATCACTATCCGTGAAACTTCTTCCTGCGTGGTTATCCCCAGCCTGATTTTTTCAATCGCGTCCACGATAAGCGGCTTCATGCCGGAGGCAATGGCCGCGGCCTGTATTTCCTTGATGCCGGATTTGCTGTTTTCAAAAATCATCTGCCTCGTATCCGGCCCCACTTCAAACAGCTCAAAAATCCCGATGCGGCCCTTATACCCGGTGAAACCGCACTGCGGGCATCCCTTAGCTTTAAGGAACCGGGCGTCACGGCTTTTAACCAGTTCCGCCACAACCGGCACCTGGGACGAATCCAGCGTGCGGAATATTTCCTGAAAAAAATTCATATCCGAGCTGGACGGCAAAGCGCAGGCCGGGCAAACCCGGCGCGCAAGCCTTTGCGCCAGGACGCCGGTAAGGGATGATGCGATCATGTACGGTTCCACCTCCATGCTCAGCAGGCGGTGTATAACCCCAGTCGTCGTGGGCGCATGCACGGTGCTGAAAATCATATGCCCGCTGGTGGCGGCGCGCAAGGCTATTTCGGCGGTTTCGCGGTCGCGTATTTCACCCAGCATGATGATGTTAGGGTCCTGCCGCAGGATATTGCGCAAAGCCTCTGCGAAACCGAAACCCGCGCGCGTGTTGACCTGGGAATGCGTCACGAGCGGCAATTCGTATTCCACCGGATCCTCGATAGTCATGATATTGCGTTCAGGGGAACTCAATTCCTGCAAAACGCCGGCCAGCGTGGTGGTTTTGCCGCAGCCGGTCATGCCTGACACGATAAAAAGTCCGCTCGGCGACGAGATCAGCTTGCGCACCCGGGGCAGCATCCCATCGGAAAAACCGAGCGTTTCAAGATTGCCGGCCCCGCTGCCCATATCCAGTATCCGCATCACAAGTTTTTCGCCGTGCAGCGTCGGGAACGTGGAAACGCGGACCTGAATGGATCTGCCCTCTATCTGCAACTGAAAACGCCCGTCTTCCGGAGTATACGCTACGGCGGACTGCGGAGAAAATCCGGCAAGCACCCGGAACTTGGCTCCGATGGGAAACTCCGTTTTGGCATAGCGGAGAACGTCCCGCAAAATGCCGTCAACGCGCATGCGCGCGGTCACATAATCGCTTTTGGGCTCCAAATGGATATCGCTGGCGCCCTCCCTGCCGCAATACTCCAGAATCAAGTCGGCAATTATGGAGGCGTCATCATTGGGATCGCCTTTCATGCGCGGAAAAGCCGCGCGTATGGAATCCAGTAGCGCTTTATCACCCGAGATATCAAATTGCGGAAGACTCATTCATAACCACCTTGAGGAGAGCAGTAAAGCAATAGAATAATATAAAAATGCTATCATTACAATGGTATGAATATTTTCCTAGCCCTGCTGTTTTCCCTGACGGCGCCGGGCGCGGGCCAGATTTATAACGGCGATTACGCGCTGGGCGCGTGTTTCGGCGGTTTCTTTGTGCTGTGGCATTCATTATTCGCGCCGCTCATTCTGAGGATCGCAGGGCTTAGCGATCCGCGGCGGATACTCAGATTCGCGGCTATCGTGGGCAAGGTTTTTATTTGTATCATTATCATATCCATGGCGGAAGCGGGATTCTCCGCCATACGGAACACTAATCCTTTCTCCTGGGGCAGCGTAGGGATAAGCCTGGCGAGCGCGGTAATTTTGGTTGCAGCCCAAAAAGCGCTTTTGCGGTCGCCTTTCCCCGATATGGTGGCAGGATTGGCAGGTTTCATGGACCTGATAAGGCCCGACACCCGCACAAGGAGCGGTGACTGATGTACGATTTCAACTGCACAAAAAGCAGAAACAGGTTTGTTGCGGAAATGACGGCGCTTCTGCTGCTGATAACCGCGTGCGGAACAGCCGTCGCGCTTATGTCCGGCGGAAAAACCGCCCTGCTGGTTCTCCTTTTCTGCTCGCTGGCGGTGACGGGACTCGCCGTCGGCTGCATGCGGGTGCTTTCGGAAGTCATGAAAAGGAAAGAACTGGACGAAAATGAAACCTGGGAATTCATTTTTCATGACCTGAGAAACCCCTTAACTGCGATCATAATGGCCCTTTCGTCCTTAAGCAAGGAAGCTTATCCCGCGGGCGCACCGCTGATAGACATCGCGGAAAAATCCGCCGCGCTACAGGAAAAGCTGATGAAAAACCTGGACAATATGCGCCGCATAGAGGTTTCAGGCATAACACCTAAATTCGCGCAGCACAACATCCGCACCATCTTAAACAAAAGCATTACGGAAGCCCTGCCTTTCTTTTTCTTCGGGCGAAAACACCAGGTCTGCATAGACCTGCCGCAGGACTCCGTGGTATACACCGACGATATCCTGTTGCAGGAAATAGTCGTTAATTTCATTTTAAGCGCGGCAAAATACTGTCCCTCAAGCGGGACGATAAAGGTCTGCGTGCATCAGGACGACAGCGATGTCCAGATATCCGTTGTAAGCCCGACCCGGCATGTGACGGACGCCTGCGTCCCTTATGTTTTCGAAAAAAATCCGCGCGGCAGTAAAATTGACTGCTCGCGCCACCGCTATTCCGCCGCCCTTAACACCTACTACTGCAAGTTGCTGGCCGCCGCGCTTAGCGTAAAAACCATAGCCAAGAACTGCGACGGGGGATTTTACATTACGGTCAGAATCCCGCTGGCCAAGGCGGCGCTATGACCGATACCGAATACAAGATCGTCAGGAATCCGGATGAACGCAATCTGGAAGGGATCATACACCTGTTCAAGTCAGCCGGCTGGGACCAAAACGACCCGGCTGATTTGTATGAAAGAATGGTATCAGGTTCGACTTGTTTTGTTATCGCTCTGCACAACAAGAACATTGTAGGCATGGCCCGCGCGATAGGCGACGGAGCCAATGACGCCTACATCCAGGACGTTTTTGTCCTGCCGGAATTCCGGCACCGCGGCCTAGCGTCAAACATGGTCAAACGCATTCTGTCCGACCTTAAAAAACGCGGCATCACATGGATAGCGCTTTTCGCCTCCGGTGGAAGCGGCCCTCTCTATAGCGCGAACGGATTTTCCGAAATGCAAAAAGTTATCCCTATGATATATGGGGACGGCGTATATTAACCCCCGATTCCAGGCGTTATCGGCTCTAATACTCAGTCAACTAGTCTTTACCTCAATCTACGAATAACTATTTATAATTATCTTTTTTCAACAAAAACCCGCGGTTTTTTTTACACGGAACCGCGCTTTTGATATATTAAAGACATAGGAGAAACACATGTCTTTTTCCTTCGTGCCCTTAACTCCGGCGGACCGCCGCCTGCTTCTGAAGTATTATTCCGGACAAAACTACCTGTTAAGTTCCTATTCCGCCGCCGTAATGACAGTCTGGAACAATTGCGCCTATAACAATTTTTTCGCCGAGACGGACAGCGGCCTCGTCATCAGCGAACAGCATACCGACGATCCAAATGAGCGCTGGCTTATCCTGCCCATAAGTCCGAACGGTCCCACCGAACCAGAAAAACTCCTGGATATTCTGCGAGAATCCGAACTGAAACAGTATCGGTTCGTTCCGGAAGCCTATATGAATACCGCCGGCAAAGACTTGGAAAAGCACTTTAAGGTGGAGCATGAGCCGGAGTATGACGACTATATTTACAATAAGGAAGACCTTGCCGGCCTGTCCGGCAGGAAATACTCCGCCAAACGCAATTTGATCCACCAGTTCGAGCGGGAATACGCGGAACACGGACGACTTGAAGTTTCCGACGTGGCGGAAGATCTGCTGCCGCAATGCCGTAAATTTCTGGAAGACTGGTATCGCCTGCGCGCGGAAAAATTCTCCATGTGGCCCGACGAATTCGGCTGCGAACGGAAAGCCATATACCAGTCGCTGGAAAACTACGCCCTGCTTGATTTAAAGGGACTGGCGGTTAAAATTGACGGGGTTATTGAAGGATTGGCTATTTCCTCGGAACTCACAAAAGACACCGGCGTGCTGAATTTCGAAAAAGCAAACCCGGACATTAAAGGACTGTACCAGTATATAAACCGCGAAGCCGCGAAAAAACTGTTCGACGGGGTAGCCTACATAAACAGGGAAAGCGATATGGGCGATCCAGGCCTGAAAAAAGCCAAACTGTCCTACCACCCCTGCCGCATCGAAAAAAGCTGGAAGCTTTCGCTTTCATAGCCGATTGCGCTCGGTAAATCCATTCCTATGAAAAAAACGCCCGCAGAAAGCGGGCGTTTTTTATTGGAAACTGATTTTATTACTGATAAGGATTGCCGGCCATTTGCAGCGCGTAATAAGCCGCGCTTATATTGACTTTAGCCGCCCCGTCCACAATCGCCGAACCGGGGTAAAACCCGCCGTAACCATAGCGGCCCGGATCAAGTTCGATCGTGAACGATAAAACCTTGTGCGCTCCGTAGGACCAGTCGCAGGTGTCGCCGGTCGCCGGATAAAGGTCGCTGGACTGCATGGCTCTGTAACCGGGCATCACGCCCGCCATTTTCGCGGCAATGTTCTGGTGGGCTTTTAAATCCTTCTGGTCGGTTATCAGGTGATCGGCATCGCCCCACGGATAGAGGACAAGCTGTCCGTAGCTGTGGTATGAAATCATGATTTTCATGTTGGTGTAGCGGTCAAAGAATGCCTTTATAACCTGGGTTTCCGGCTCGGAAAAAGCTTTGGGCCCCTGATAGGTTTCAGAATCGGGATCGGCGGAATCCCCGCCCCAGGACCAGCCGTAATTGCGGTTTAAGTCCACGCCCACGGCGGAACTGCCTGGAACCTTATTCATGTTTTTGCGCCACCATGCGTATTTGCCTGTGGCGATATCATATTCAGCGCCGTCAGCGTTCACCATGGGAATCACAAAAACGTCGCGCTCGGCCATAAGCTTGGCGACTTCCGGCCTGGCGATATTGTCCGCCAGCCATTGCGCAATGGCAAGGGGTATTTCAACGCTCAGATGTTCCCGCGCGTGATGCGCCCCGATCAGCGCAAGACCCGGCTTTTTGCTCAGTGCGGCGCCTTTTTCCGTGTTGTTAAAACGCAACGCCCACAAATCCCGGCCCTGCGCCGTTTTGCCGAGCGAAAATAAAGATGTTTGCGCTGGCAGTCTGGCCTGAATGGCCTTGAGCGCGTCATAAGTTTCCTTATAATTGTGATAGCGGGTGTCCTGCTGGGGAAAATCTTTCAGGAACTGCAGGTTAAAATCACTGAGAGTGGCCTGATAAGTGATTTTAAAACCCAGACGGCGAACCTGCTGCAAAGATTGCGTGCCGATGGTTCCGTTCACATAATTGCCGTCGAAATTTTCGAAAGCGAGTCCGGTTTTTGACAGGAGAGCGCGGTCCGCCGCCGTAGGTGCTTCAACGGTTATCCAATACCGGTCAGCAAGGCGGTCATCCGCAGGTTCAGTTATCTCAGGCGTTACGATCTCCGCCTTTAGTCCCGACGATTCGGAAAGTTGATCTAAAAGCGGGCTTTTTAACGCGCCGCCCGGCAGGCAGTATGCCTGGGCTGAAAACAACACGAGGGCAAGAAGAATCTTTGTCATCAAGGCTCCTGATAGTAATTGCTATACCTAGTATTATAGTTTAAAAGGTAAGCAAAAAGGGCCTTTAGCCCTAGACAACCCGTAGGCCCTTGGGCCCAGTCAAACGCTATTTGCGAAAAATTGAAATGGCGGTTCAAGCCGCTCCTTTTTATTTGCCTTTTTCTTTGAACTTATCAACGGTGAACACGCTGATGTCGGCGTCCGGATCCAGATAGCAGTCGCGTTTTAAGTGAGCCTTTTGCTCGCACAACTCGCTTAAAAAATCGCCCATGGCCGGAATTTCTTTCCAGACCTGAGGAAGGAAAAGCCCCGTTTTCCCCTCTTTGGTTATGATAACGCCTTCCTTGCCCGCCCGAATGGCCTTCCACGATTTAACCGGCCTGAAGTTGGAAAGAACCGAAATTTCAATTTTAATTTTCTCCAGTTCGCTTTTTTCAAGCGGCGGGAACCTAGAATCGGAAAAAGCCGCGGCTCTGGCGAAATACGCCACGGAATTTAAAAGCGTATCCTGAGCCTCGGTATCACCGACACAGCCCCGGAGCTTCCCGTCCAAGGTAAGCGTGACAAAAACCGGCGCAGGCAGATTCAATTCAGGCAGAGGGGAAAGCTGCAGTGTTAAGGCATTCCTGTCCATATACGTAGCAATGGCTTTGCGCGCCGTTTCGAGAAGGAAAAGTTTGCCCTGTTTATCAAGCCTGATTTTAGACGGCACGGAAGATCTCATTCCACCGAAGAAAAACATGCCGCCGTAGCCCACGGTCCGGCGGCTGTCGCCGTGCACGGAATCCGCGGAATTGGCGTAGCCGGCGCTTTCGGTCCTGTTGGCGCCTTTGGCGAGCGCAAAAGCCAGGCCCGCCTCGACCGCCGCCTTACCGCAGACGGCGCAGACAACGCCGTCCATATTTTTCTGCATCAGCAGGGAATCGGTTTTGTCAAAATATTCCGGATTAATGAATTCCAGGGATTTTAAAATCGTTTTATCAACAAGTTCCGCGGAAGCCTTGTCCGGATAATGGGACAGATCGGAAGATATCACGCACAATGTTTTGCGATTCTTCAAAGTCCTGGCCAGCGCCGAGCCGACTTCCCGTGCCGTAACCAAAGACGCGTTATTTAAAAGCACCGGCACTATTTTGAATTTTCCCTTAAGCTGAACCTGCAAAAATGGCAGCTGTACCTCTATGGAATGCTCTTCGGCGTGCGCTTTTTCGGATTCGACGAACAGCGGATTCTTAAGCAGTTCCGCCACCGCCGCAGAATCAGTTTCAACCACGCCCAGTGGCGTTTGAAAACCTGCGCCAGTAACTACGGCGCAGGTTGAAATGTCATTATGTCCCGTACCTATGAGCAGCACGGTGGTGTAATCGTCGTCCAGCCTGCCGTAAACCTTGCCG
>JBAYFS010000076.1:0-9808 GCA_041667045.1 Elusimicrobiaceae bacterium
CTGCGTTATAGACAATGACGCGAACATGGCGGCCTGGGGCGCCTACGATTTCGAGCTTAAAAAGAAATACGCGAATGTTGTGGCCGTGACGCTGGGCACCGGCGTGGGCGGCGGATTTATTTTGAACGGCGAGATGTTCCGCGGTTCAACCGGCGCGGCCGCGGAAATAGGGCATATGATTTTAAGGCTCGGTGGCGCGAAATGCGCCTGCGGAAACCGCGGCTGCCTTGAAGCTTACGCCGGGCGGTACGGGCTTATCAACCACGCCAGAACGGCTTACAGAAAAGCGGGCCGCGAACTGCCCCCGGACGCGACTCCCCAGTGGCTTTACGAGGCGGCGGAAAAGGGCGACAAAGTAGCTCTGGAACTGTGGGAGAAAATGGGCGAATATCTGGGCGAGGGGCTGGGCAATATCTGCGTTCTGCTGAGTCCCGATGTCCTGATTCTCACGGGCGGCCTGTCGCGCGCCAAAGACTATTTCCTGCCCGCCATGAAGCGCGTGTTCGCTTCCTGGAGGATGAACACAGCTTTCGAGCACATGAAAATAAAGGTTTCCCGGTCTCCCAACCTGGGCAGTATCGGCGCGGCGATGTACGCGCAACATCATTTCGGCAGAAAAAAGTGAAAAAAGCGGCGCTCCTCCTCTCCCTATTGCTTCCCTTCGCATCCGGCGTCGCGGCGGCTTTTGAGCTGCCCGTCCCGTCCACCAAGCCGTACGTCTGGCTTGAGGCGGACAAGGGCGAATATAACCGCGTGGAAGATAAAATGCATCTTACCGGCCATGTCCGCATCGAGGAAAAAGGCAGGCCGGACGGCTTACCCGCGCGCGAAATTTTCGGAGAGGATTTCACGATGTATCCGTCAAGCTCCGTCGCGGTTTCGTCGGGCGCGGTGCTGGTAAAGGAAGGGGCGGACGCTTTTTACGGGGAAGACGGCAGTTTCAACTGGGAGCTGAAAACGGGGACCATGAGCCACGTTTCTGCGCAGTACAGCCAGTGGCGCGTTCTGGACGGGGAGGAACTGTCGCTCATGCGCGACGGCGAACAGAAATACCGCAAGGTTTCCATCACCAGCTGTAACGAGAAAGAGGAGCATTACAAAATAAGCCTGGGCAGTTTAAGCGTTATTCCGAAACGGCGCATTTTCGGAACCAACGCCGTTTTGTATCTGGACAGAGTGCCGGTAATGTATATGCCGATTTTTTATAAGCCGCTGGGCACGGAAAACAAATATGTAACCTATGTCGCCGTCGGGTATGACGAGCGCAGCGGCGCCAGCGCTAAAACCACCACGGTTTACAATTTTAATCCCCGCACGCGGGGCAAGCTGTTTCTGGACTATTTCACCAAGCTCGGCGTGGGCCTCGGCTCGGAATTCGGGTATAACGATCCCAAGAAATTCAACGGCAGTGTCGCCGGTTATTACATCAAGGAAAATGGAACCGATAACAAACGCTGGGGCCTCACCGGCGGCTACTGGTGGAATTTGAGCGAGATGTTTGACACACGCAAAGACAAAGGCGGCGCGCTTTACTACAGCCAGTCGCAGTTCCGGTTGGTTTCGGATCCGTATTTCAATAACGACTTTTTCCGCTCGAACCCCTACGCCGTCAGTCCGGACGCGAACGCCAGTTTCGCCGTGGTGCGCCAGACCGCGAAAACCTCCACGCGTGTGAGCTACAGCAAAAAAGAAGTCATGGACGGCACCACCTTCATAAAAACCTACGAGGCGCGTCCTCGCCTTGATTTTAATACCGCGCCGTTCGGCGTGCTGGGCCTGCCGGTGCTTAACACCGTGACCGCTTTTTACGAAAGCGCGATGACCAATACCACCGGGTACTACCTTTCCCAGGCGGACTTTAAATGGAATATGGATAAAAGTTTTTACGTGGGCGGCATCAGCATAGTACCCACTTTGTTTTACGACCAGAGCGTGCAGATGAACCCTTATAATTCCGATTACAGCGCGCGGCTGGAGAACCAGTGGGTGGGCCGCGTGGGCGGCGCGCTGGCGGTGCGGCGCGATATTTTTTGGGGCGGCACGGCGGATTTCCGGCAGACTTTCGTGCGCCGGCTTTCCACCAACAGTTTTTCCCGAGATCTGGGCGCGGAGGATTACGGCACTGAAACCAATATGTTCTCCTATTCCAATTTCTTCCGGCCCAACCAGAAGACCTATTTCATTTTTTCAACCGGTTACGATCTCCGCGATTTCCGCAATAAACAAATGGCGTTTTCGGACCGCGTGCAGCCGCTGGTGGCCCAGTTCGCCTACACGCCCAAGCCTGAACTTAACGTATTTTTTAACGACACCTACGCGCTGGGCGACGGGAACCGCGCCTTTGTCGTGCAGGCTGATTTCGGGAAACTGGAAGGCAACCGGATGGGCATCGGGTTTTCAAATTACAAAAGCACGCCCACGGCTTACATTTTAAACCACACTTTCAATTATTTTCCCGAAGGCGCCAGCTGGGGCATAAAAGCCGGCATCGGCTACAAATTCACGTTTAGCGGGCTGGATTTCAAGAACTTGCAGCTTTTCTCCAAGGAACTGACTTTGATCAAGGATTTCCACGATTTCCACACCGAGTGGCTGGTGCGGTTCCGCCCGGGCGTGCAGTCGTTCTCGTTTAATGTGGGGCTGCGGTTTAACACGACCAAGGAACGCGTGGTGTCCGACCGCGAGGCCCAGCGTTTCTGGTATCCCTGGCGCGAACAGGGCGAGAATCCGAATCCCCGGCCGGAAGTTAATCCGGCGGTCCAGTCCAATCCGTTCTAACGGCGCTGTTGTTTTGCTGGCGGCGGTTTTTCCGGTTTTAGGCAAAGCCGGTTTGACTGGGTATTAATACTCTGGTAATATTTATATGTACAGACAGGCGGATTTTTTTATTAATAGCGTGGAGGCTAAAGAAATGAAAAGGAAAATTGTTTTGTCGGCCCTTATTACGCTGGCGGTCTCGATGACGGCCTGCGCACCGAAAAAAAATATTAAGACTCCGGAAGACGAAGCAAAAGCCCGCGCGGAGCAGATCGGCGAACAGAATATCCCCGGTTCCAACGATGACCTTGTGGTTTCCGACAAGAGCACGGAAATTCCGGTTCTGCCCGGGATGGAAGAAGACCAGATTATCGAAGCCGCCGAACCGGAAGCCAATATCCGCGGCGGCGAGTTCGCCGCGAAGGAAGATTTCGCGCCTGTGCTGTTTGCGTTCGACAAATTCGCGCTGACCGACTCGGCGCGCGAAACCGCCACGAAAAACGCGGAAACGCTCAAGTCCTACAAAAACAGCGATGTGCTGGTGGAAGGCCACTGCGACGACCGCGGCACGATAGAATACAATATCGCGCTCGGCCAGAAACGCGCCAAAACGGTGCGCGATTATTACGCCACGCTCGGCGTTCCCGCCGAAAAGCTTACCACCATTTCCTACGGCAAGGAAAAGCCGGTCTGCCCCGAGCAGAACGAGGCGTGCTGGGCGCAGAACCGCCGCGCCGAAACCAAGACGAGAAACGGCAAATAAGAAGGGTTTAAATGAAACCATTTGTGAAAATAACCGCGCTGGGCGCGGGCCTGCTGAGCATGGGCGGCTGCCTTGCCACACAGGAGGACATGGATCTGGTGCATCATCAGCTTAACGCCATAAACACGTCCCTGGCGCGCGTTACGAAAAATCAGGCGCAGATGAGCCAGCAGCTTGAGGAAATGTCGAAAAGCTACGGCACCCAGGCGGACAATTTCAAGGATTTACAGCAGCAGATGTCAAAACTGTCCGCCCGGCTCGACGATGTCAATCTAATGTTCAACGAAGTTGTGTCCGACAGCAAAACCAAGTCGGCCATTGTTTTGCCGAGCCAGATTTACGCGCAGGCCTATTCCCATCTGATGTACCGCAATTACGACCGCGCCATAGAGGGTTTCCAGCTGTATCTCGACAAGTTCCCCGGCGGCGAGCTGAGCGACACCTGCCTTTACTATCTCGGCAACGCCTACGAGGGGAAAGGGGACTGGAAAAATGCCGGCTTGTCCTACGCGAAGGTTTTGAGCAAATACACGGGCAGCGAATATACCGCCGCGGCGCGCCTTAAATACGCGCAGATGCTTTTGAAACTGGGCGGCAAGAATGAGGAAGCGAAAATCTACCTGAAATACGTCATCAAGGATTTTCCCTACAGCAATCAGGCCGCGATAGCGAAAGCGGAACTGGAAAAACTGGAGCCGCCCGCCCCGAAGGAAGAACCGCAAATCTCGTCCGCGCCGGTGAAAGTTCAGGAAAGCGGTGCGGTGGACGAAACGCCGGTTAAAATAAGCTCTCCGGCTTCCCCGGCGAGAACCGCCGCTCCGGCGGCTAAAGCCGTGTCCCCGGCTAAAGCGGTCTTGACGCCGGTGTCCAAAACGGTTCCGGCTTCGAAACAGCCAGTCAAGCGGAAAAAATAATGAAAAAAACTTTTTGCCTAGCGCTGTCGTTTGTCTTTGCGGCGGCCTGCCTGCCGTTCGCCGTTTTCGCCGAACAGGGAGAAATATACATCGGCGTTACGGGCGGAGATAAAAAAGGTGCCAAAATCATGGTTGCCATCGCCCCGTTCATCGGCGAGCGCGCGGGCAACAAGGACGACGCGCCCGCGGCGGACACGTTTCGGGAGATTATCCGCGCCGACCTGCTATATTCCAGATATTTCGATATCAGCGAAAATGGCCCGGTTCTGGCTGGCGATGAAGCCACAAAGGCGGAACTGGCGGCGTGGTCTAAAACCGGGGCGCAGTATCTCATAACCGGCAAAGCCGCCAATGTGCCGGGAAAACTGTGGACGCTTACGGTCCATTTGTACGATCTTTCCGGCGGGACAAACATTGTGAGCAAATATTACCGCGGCCAGCCCGCAGCCTTGCGGCGCGGCGCGCACCTTTACGCCGACCTGGTGGTCAAGCAGCTCACTGGTAAAGACGGCATTGCCCACACCAGAATAGCTTTCGCCAACGATTCCAGCGGCAACAAGGAAATCTACGTGACGGATTATGACGGGAAAGGGATTGTCCGGCTTACCCGCGATAAGTCTATCGCGCTGCTGCCGCGCTGGGCGCCCGACGGGGAAAGCATTTATTACACGACTTACCGCTACCAGAACCCGGACACTTTCGAAATAGATTTAAAAGACCAGAAAATACGGCCCATCTCCCTTTATCAGGGCGTCAATCTGCCGGGCGGCGTTTCGCCGGACGGCAAGGATCTGGCGATCACCCTTTCGCGCGGGCGCACTCCGAATATTTATATCATGAATCTGGAAAGCAAGAAACTGCGCCAGCTCACCAAGGGCTCCAGTGTTGACAGTTCAGCCACTTTTTCGCCCGATAACAACTATGTGGCTTTTGTGTCTGATCGGAGCGGCAATCCCCAGATTTATATAACCGAGCTTGCCACCGGCGAAGTCAAACGGCTGACGCGGCTTAACTGGTGCGACTCGCCCGAATGGTCCCCCACTGGCGAGTGGATAGTTTTCGCCGGGCGCGAGGACCGCAATTCGCCGATGGATATTTACCTTATAGACCCGACCGGTTCCCAGCTCCGGAAACTTACGAATAACGCCGGGTCCAACGAAGACCCCTCATGGTCGCCCGACGGGCGTTTCATAGCTTTCACCTCCACCCGCGACAACGGGCGCCAGATCTATGTGATGGATGCCGACGGCTCCGCACCGCATTTGGTCGAGCGGCTGGCGGGGAAATCATATACCCCGCACTGGTCGCCATAGCTGGCGAATGTTTTAAAGCAAAGGCCGCTCTTTAGGGAGCGGCCTTTTTTGTCCAATCGTGTACGGCGCGTTTTACCGGGAGTCGGTGGTCCCGGTTTTGGCTGGCGGATCCGTGCGGATTATGGGTTCGGGCACGAAGCACTTGCGGCAGCGCGCTTCATATTTGTCAGCCGCGCCCACGTCTATCCGGTCGCCGCCGGCGGAAATTTTCTGGCTGTGGTTGGCCGGCGCGCCGCATACCACGCAGATGGCCAAATTCTTCGTTACCGATTCCGCCACCGCCATCATGCGGGCGGTATTGTCAAACGGCTGGCCGCGGTAATCCTGGTCAAGGCCTGCCGCGATAACGCGCTTGCCGGAGTTGGCAAGTTTCTGGCAGACGTCAACTATGCCGGAGTCGAAAAAGTGGATTTCGTCAACCCCCACCATGTCGGTGTCGTCATTGACGGCCTTTAAAAGTTCCAGCGAGTCTTTCACCGCCACACAGGCCACTTTCACGTTGTCGTGCGATATGATATGGTTTTCGCCGTAGCGCGTATCCAGCGCGGAATTGAAAATCTGCACCTTCTGGCGCGCTATCTGGGCCAGTCTTATGCGTCTTATCAGTTCCTGCGTCTTGCCTGAAAACATGCTTCCGCAAACCACTTCTATCCAGCCCGTTTTTGGGCTATAAGGCATCATTATCATTTATTGCCCCCGCGCTCGGCGTACTGCTTGTCGTAGAACTCTTTGGAGCCGTTCTTGGCGTGTTTTATCCAGTCCGGATTGTTTGCGTACCATTCCACCGTGCGCGCGATCGCCTGTTCGAAAGTGTGGGCGGCTTTCCAGCCGAGCTCCCGTTCTATTTTGGAACAGTCCAGCGCGTAGCGCCGGTCATGGCCCGGCCGGTCTTTCACGTGATTGATAAGGCTGTGCGGCTTGTTCATAACGTCCAGCACGGTTTTGATGAGGTCAATATTCGCCAGCGAGGTTCCGCCGCCGATATTGTATGCCTCTCCCGCTTTTCCTTTATCCATAACGGCTTCAATGGCGGTTACGTGGTCTTCGACGTACAGCCAGTCCCGCACATTTTTCCCGTCGCCGTAAAGGGGGAAGGGTTTGTTTTCCAGGGCGTTGGAAATGAGAAGCGGAATCGCTTTTTCCGGGTGCTGGCGCGGCCCGAAGTTGTTCGAACAGCGGGTAATCATCACGGGGAAGCCGTAAGTGATGTAATAGGACCGGGCAAGCATGTCCGACGCGGCTTTTGACGCGGAATACGGGCTGTTGGGCATAAGCGGGTCTGTTTCCACGCTGTCGCCATTTTCCACGGAACCGTACACTTCGTCCGTGCAGATGTGGATAAACCGCTTGACGCCGCATTTCCGGGCGGTATCAAGCATAATCTGCGTGCCCAGCACGTTGGTTTTGATGAACTCGTCGGGATTGAGTATGGAGCGGTCAACGTGGGTTTCCGCGGCGAAGTGGACGACGATATCGGCCCCTTCCAGGCATTTTTTGACTTCGGCCCTGTCGCAAATATCGACTTTTGCCAGCCGGTATGCCGGCAGGGAGGAAACATCTGAGAGATTCTCCGGATTGCCCGCATAGGTCATCTTATCCAGGTTGATAACTTCCGTGAACTCCGGGCGCGCGGTTAGAATATGCCGCACGAAGTTCGATCCGATAAAGCCAAGCCCGCCGGTTATGACAATTTTCATAGGATTGTGTTCCGTCGTGTTAGAACTTATCCTGGAAATATTCCCAGGTGAGCTTAAGCCCTTCCTCAAAACCCACTTCCGGTTTGTATTTGAGGTCGCGTTTGGCGCGGGAAATGTCGGCGTAGGTTTTGCGTACGTCGCCTTTCCGTTTGGGCTGGAAATTTCTGACCAGTTTTTTGCCGTTCAGTTTTTCTATTATTTTCGCCAGGTCTAAAAGAGAATTGCTGGTGCCGCAGGCGATATTGTAATAATTGCCCGACGCTTTCGGCGCGGTCGCCGCTTTGATGTTCGCCTGCACTACGTTGCCGACATAGGTGAAATCGCGCGACTGTCTGCCGTCCCAGTGGATTTCAAGCGGTTTGCCGTTTTTCGCCAGTTCCATGAATTTCGGGATAACGGCCGAATATTTGCTTTCAGGGTCCTGTCTGGGTCCGAAGACGTTGAAATACCGCAGAGCCACTGTTTCCAGGCCGAAGGATTTAGCCCAGCACAGGCAGTAATGTTCCGCCGCCAGTTTGCTCACCGCGTAAGGAGAAACTGGCGCGGGCAGGATTCCCTCATGCTGGGGGAAAATCTTGCATTCGCCGTAAGCGGAGCTGGATGAGGCGTACACCAGGCGTTTGACGCCCGCGTTTTTGGCTTCCACTAAAAGGTTCAGCGTGCCGGTCACGTTATTTTCGTTGGTGGGCTGGGGCGCGTCCATGGATTTGGGAACCGAGCGCAGCGCCGCCTGATGGAGCACATAGGTAACGCCTTTAAGCGCTTTTTTCAGATCCGCGACGTTTTTGAGGTCGCCTTTCACGAATTCTATCTTGCCGATAAAAGAGGCCATATGCTCTTTTTTGCCGGTTGAGAGGTTATCGAAAACGCGCACCCGTTCGCCGCGTTTTACCAGTTCTTCCGCTATATTGGAGCCGATGAAGCCCGCGCCGCCGGTAATCAGCCAAAGCGGTTTTGCTGCATTAGTTTTTTTTGTGGTCATATTTGTTCTCCTTAAAAAAGTTTTCCGAAAATTTATTTATCGATCGTCCATTCGGTGCCGCCGGGCACGTCTTTAACGGCGACTCCGTGCTTCTTTAATTCATTGCGCAATTCGTCCGAGCGGGCGAAATTTTTCGCTTTGCGCGCCTGCTCTCGTTCCGTGATAAGAGCCATTGTTTCAGGAGGCAGCGCGGCGCGTTCTTTCTTGCGCGGAACCATTAAGTCCAGCCCGAAAACGCGGTCTGTTTCCCTAACAAAAGCAAGAATATCCTCCGGCGCGAGCGTTTTGTCGCGCGCGGTTTCCCAGAGTATTGAAAGCGCCTTGGGCATGTTAAGGTCGTCTGTCGCGGCGTCGGCGAACCGGGCGAGCTGCGCCCGGATGTTTTTCGTGTCTGTTGCGGGGGAATGCTTTTCCAGATGCGGCCCGATAATGTCGCGCAGGTTGGAAAGGCTTTTTTGCGCGAAAGCCAGCGCTTCCCAGGAGAAGACAATCTGGGTTTTGTAATGCGCGCCGAGGCAAAGGTAGCGGTAATCCAGCGGCGAGTAGCCTTTCTCCCCGAGCAGGGAAACGGTCAGGAATTCGCCGGATGATTTCGCCATTTTTTCCGAATCCTTGGTGGTCAGAAATTCCGCGTGGACCCAGTAGTTTACATACGGTTTGCCCGTGGCGCATTCGCTCTGCGCTATTTCGTTGGTGTGATGTACGGCGATGTGGTCAATTCCGCCGCAGTGAATGTCGAACGTTTCGCCGAGGTATTTCATCGCCATGGCCGAGCATTCTATATGCCAGCCGGGGAAGCCGGTTCCCCACGGGGAGGGCCATTCCATCTGGCGTTTTTTGTCTTTCGGCGAGAATTTCCAGAGCGCGAAATCGGAGGGGTTCCGCTTTTCGGCTGAAAATTCCACCCGCGCGCCGGACCGGAGCCCTTCGATATGGCTTTTCCCGGCCAGCCTGTCGTAGGAGGGGAATTTCGCCGTGTCGAAATAGATTCCGTCTTCCGTTTTATAAGTGAAGCCTTTTGTTTCCAGTGTCTTCACCAGTTCTATCATTTCGCTGATATGGTCCGTGGCTTTGCAGGTTACATCGGGTGGCAGGCAGTTTAGCGCATTGAAATCCGAGAAGAAAGCTTTACTGTAGAAATCCGCTATTTCCCACGCTGTTTTTCCTTCGCGCAGGACGCCCAGCTCCATTTTGTCCTCGCCTTCGTCCGCGTCGGACTGGAGGTGCCCCACGTCGGTCACTTTCATAACGTGCTTTACCTTGAAACCGGAAAACAGCAGCACGCGTTTTAAAATATCTTCGAAAATATAGGTGCGCAGATTGCCTATGTGCGCGTAGTCGTAAACCGTCGGCCCGCAGGCGTACATCGAAACCTGGCCTTC
>JBAYFS010000077.1:0-9807 GCA_041667045.1 Elusimicrobiaceae bacterium
AAGCCCGGTATGAACGACCAACACCGCTCTTTAATAACTGAAATTTCAGCTTTGGCGAACCCGACACGCACGGAAGAACGCGACAGGGAAGCCGTTCTTTACATGGCGGAGCGGGACATCGCGCGCACGGCGGCGTTCCTGCACGAGAGCAAAGCCGCGCGGCTGGTCTGCATAGCGGCTTCGGACAACAGGCAAAAAAACGGCTCTTTCAACCTGGACTACGTTTTTTCGCTCGACCGGGCCGGCCTGTTCGTTACGCTTTCCTCCGCGCTGCCGCAGGATAATCCGGAAACGGCGTCCATCTCCTCCGTTGTCCCCGCGGCAAATGTTTTCGAGCGGGAGGCGGCGGAATTTTTCGGCATCCGCTTCACCGGCAGTCCCGACGCGCGCAGGCTTCTCCTGCACGACGACTGGCCGGCGGACTTCTTTCCGCTCCGCAAAGACGCCGTAGAACGCAAAGGCCCCAAACCCGAACCGTTCCGGTTTTTAAAAGTCGAAGGCGAGGGGATTTTTGAAATTCCCGTAGGACCCGTTCACGCGGGAATAATTGAGCCGGGGCACTTCCGGTTCAGCGTGGCGGGCGAGCCGATAATCAATCTGGAAATAAAACTTGGCTACGTCCACAAGGGCATTGAAAAACAGGCCGAAACGCTTACCGCCGCCGAAGGCGTGAAACTCGCCGAACGGATTTCGGGCGACGCATCGTTCGCGCACAGCCTAGCTTTCTGCCAGGCGGCCGAGAAACTCGGCGGAATCTCCGTTCCTGCCCGGGGCAGCGCCCTGCGCGTTATCTTCGCGGAGATGGAGCGGCTTTACACTCATTTCGGCGATATCGCGGGCATAGCGACGGACGTGGGCTTCGTGTTCGGCGCGGCGCAGATGCTCCGTCTGCGCGAACTGGTTCTGCAGCAGAATAAAACGCTTTACGGGCACCGGCTTTTGCGCGGCGTAAACACCGTAGGCGGCGTGGCTAAGGATATTGATGAAGTGGGTCTGGAAGGACTGGAAGCTTTCCTGTTCGCGCTCATTTCTGAATATAAGGAAACCGAGGACCTGCTCGTGCACACGGACACGCTGATAGACCGTATCGAAAAAACAGGCACGGTTAAAAAGAAAACCGCCTCCGCGCTCGGCGCGGTGGGCCCGGCGGCGCGGGCCTGCGGCATCAACACCGATTTAAGGCGCGATTTTCCGTATTGTTCCTATGATGAGATAAAATTTAAAGTGCCGCTCAAGTCCGGCGGCGACGTGGCGTGCAGAATGGCCGTTAAAATAGCCGAGGTTTACGAATCCATCGGGATAATAAGCCCCCTGATAGTAAATCTGCCGGACGGCCCGATCTGCTCCGCCGGGAAACCTGTTATCAAACAAGGCTCGGCAATGGGCTGGGCGGAATCTTCGCGCGGCGAAATAGTGCACCGCCTGACCTGCGGCGCGGACGGAAGAATAGAGCGGCTTAAAATCAAATCCCCGTCGTTCGTCAACTGGACGCTGCTGCCCTGGGCCGTGCGGGGCGACATCGTGCCCGATTTCCCGCTGGTGAACAAAAGTTTTAATCTCTCTTATTCCGGCAATGACAGGTGAGCTATGTTGTCAATAATAAAACGCAATATTAAAACAGGCAGTCCGACCGTTGAGATAAAACCTGACGCCCGGGAATTTGAAGCCCTTGGCGCGGAACTGCGGGCCAAACTGAAAAAACTGGGCCGCTCCCTGCATATCAGGGAAGTGGACGCTGGCTCCTGCAACGGCTGCGAGCTGGAAATAACCGGTTTAAGCAATCCTGTTTACGATATCGAGCGGTTCGGCGTCCACTTCGTGGCCTCGCCGCGCCACGCCGACGTTCTGCTTGTCGCCGGACCCGTCACAAAACAGATGAAACTCGCCCTGCAAAAAACTTATGAAGCCACGCCGGACCCGCGTATCGTGATAGCCTGCGGAGAATGCGCCGGCAACTGCGGCGTTTTCAAGAATAATTACGCCGTAGCGGGGCCGGTTGACTCCGTTATCCCGGTGGACATAAAAATACCGGGATGCCCCCCGGAACCGGCAGCGATAATCAGGGCTATCCTGTCAGCGCTGGATAAGCAGACTTCGTAAATCAAAAACCTTGAGCAGGAAGCCGCGCGCGCCCAAGCTGCGGTTCACGGGCTCCTTAACCTTCAGAAACAGAAATCCGGCGGACATCCGCCCGATCATCGAAATAATAAGCAGCCACACAAACGGCTCGGCATTCGGGAAAAACCGGGGCAGGTGCTTGTAGAACAGCCCGCCGGCGATACTGCCGGCGAATTGCGCCACGCCGATAGTCATGCCGAAAAAAGCCAGATATTTCGTCCGTAAAGACGGGGCCGCGCTGTCATACATGAAATTGCTCACCCCGCGCGCGTAAGCGGCCCACGACACGCCCGCGATAAATTCCACCAGGCATAAAAAATACCAGTCCGTAAAAAGAGCCCACAAAAGCGGTACCACCGGCAGCACCACCGCAGTTACCGCCATGACGTTGCGAGAGCCGTGCTCGTCGGCCATTCTGCCCCAGAAGCCGGAGAACGCGTAAGTGGTAAGCTGGCCCGACATTATGACAGCCGTATACTGCCAGTAATTGAAATTCAGCCGCTCCAGCATGTAAACGGAAAAAAACGGCGCGGACACAAACGTAAAGGCCATCAACACCGAGCAGCCAGCCGCAAACCGCCATATATTCCCTTTCGCTTCGCCGCTTATGAAATCGAAATAATCCACGTCCTCCCGCTTGTCCTCCCGGTAAGGCGGCTCGTACATCTGGGCGACATAGTAAACCGACCCGAACCGCGCGACAGCCGCCGCCAGAAGCAAAGCCGCAAACCCTATGCCCGCGTTTTGCGAATTAAGCTGCAAAATTCCGCCCGCCACCAGCCCGAAAAACACCAGAGCGACACCCAGCAGGCTTTCGCGCCAGCCTATATAGCCGCCGCGCCTGCGCACCGGCAGATATTCCGCCATCAGGCTGGACCAGGCCGGCAGCCCCATCAGCCCGGCCGCTATGTAAATGGATATCGCCGCGATAAGGAGATACAACCCGGCATCGCGCCTCATGAACGCGCAGGCCGACGCGGCAAGCAGAACAAACGCCTGCATGTAAATCGCCAGCAGAACTATTTTTCTGCGGTTTTTCCAGCGGCGTAAAAGGTAATCAACGAAAAAAAGAAGAAACGAACCCAGCAGAACGGGAAACGCCTTTAAAAACCCCTGTTCCAGCACGCCGGCGCCAAGAAAAATGGCGAAGGGCAGATAATAGGAATCCGTGAAACCGGTCATGAGAGACCAGCAGAATCCGTCCTTGAGCGAGAAACGCAGGCTGTCACGCGCGTGGAAAGTCCTCATACATATATTTTACCCCAAAAGCGACGGTTCACAGACGGAAAGGTTGTCGAAAATGTTAGAATTTTAGCATGAAAGAACATATTTCAACGCCGGATTGGGCGAAAGACGCGGTTTGGTATCAGATTTTCCCAGAACGCTTCCGCAACGGAGACCGAAACAACGATCCGGATTCCCAACATTTAAGCGAAGGTTCGGCCGAATGCTGGCGGATTAAAGACTGGGGCGGCGACTGGTACGCCGTGGACGAGTGGGAAGAAAAAGCGGGCGGATTCTTCCGCTCCGTAGGGTTGCGCCGCTACGGGGGCGATTTGCAGGGCATTATTGACAAGCTGGATTATCTGGCGGATTTAGGTGTTACCGCGCTGTATTTAAATCCTGTTTTCCGCTCCGGCTCGGCACATAAATACGACGGGAAATGTTTTCACCACATAGAGGAAACCTTCGGGCCGGACCCGGAAGGCGACCGGCGACTTCTGGCTTCCGCCAATGAAACGGACGACCCCGCCACCTGGCTGTGGACTTCCGCAGACCGTTTGTTTTTGAAACTTATAACCGAAGCGCACTGCCGCAACCTTAAGGTAATAATTGACGGTGTGTTCAACCACTGCGGGCGTGATTTTTTCGCTTTCGAGGACTTGCTTAAAAACAGGCAAAAATCCGGCTATAAAAGCTGGTACAACATAACCGCCTGGACCGACAGCCTGCCCGACGGGTTTGAATACAAAGGCTGGGAAAATTACCATTATCTGCCCGAATTCCGGCGCGACCAAAACAATGTTGATGACAGCTATAAAAACTATGTTTTCAACATAACCCGCCGCTGGCTCAAGCCCGACGGAATTGTTGAAAACGGCGTTGACGGCTGGCGGCTTGACGTGGCGCCCTGCATGCCGGACGGATTCTGGAAAGACTGGCGCAAATGTGTTAAAGCCGAAAACCCGGACGCTTATATCGCGGCCGAAATTTCCACCCACCGTCCCGAATATATGGCCGGGGATGAGTTTGACGCCTGTATGAATTACCAATGGGCCTTCACCTGCGTTGACTTTTTCGCCAACAAGAAAAATAAAATAAACGCCGCGCAGTTTGATGAGAAACTCGATGTTTTAAGAAAAGACTACGCGCCCGAAACCTGTCAGGCGATGATGAATCTGCTTTCCTCGCACGACACGCCCCGCATGAGAACCCTGTTCGCCAACCCCGACCGCAACTATCACGGGTTGGACCAGAAATCAGCCGCCAACTCGCGCGTTTATGACAGCCATGACTACCAACTTGACCGCGGCACCGCCGAACAAAAAAAAGCGCAGCTGCTGTTTATGCTTTTTCAAATGTGCTATGTGGGCGCGCCAATGATTTATTACGGCGACGAACTGGGTATGACCGGCGCCAACGATCCCGATTGCCGCAAGCCCATGCTTTGGCCCGATATCGGTTATGCGCGGGAAACCGCGCACCCCATACCGGGCAAAACCGGCCCGTGTGAAGCAAACGAACCGGACAGCGAAATTTTTAATTTTTACAAAACGCTGATAAAGATACGGAAAAGCGAAATCTGCCTGCGCCGGGGCTCGGTTGAAACCCTTGCGGCCGATGACGCAATGTTTGTTTTCGCCCGCGCCTATAAAGAGGAAAGACTTATCGTCGCTCTTAACAATGGCGCGGAAACCGGGCAGGTTGAAATAAAGGCGGGAAACGTAACCGACCTGTTAAGCGGGGAAAAATTTGTTCCGGATTCACGGGGAACCGTTTGTTTGAATTTGAGGGCGTATTCGGCCGTCATTCTTGCCGGACGGCAATAACGACGTTGGACCCTGGCATGACTGGAAGTTTTTTGGCAGAACAGTCAGCCGTGAAAACCGGCGCGGCGGTTGCGCGCGCCGGAATAATATATAATTACTTATGTTATGAACAGCAGGAGTTTGCTTATGCGAAAAATAGTTTTTGGTTTTCTGGTTTCAGTTATTCTTTGTCCGGCGGTTTTGGCACAGGACCCCGCCGCGGCCCAGCCGGCTCCTTCCGTGTCGGCCGCGCTTGTGCCCGTCGCGCAAAAAGAACGCGAACGCGCCAAACCGGTTATAGAAGAAGTGCCTCTTCCGCCCTATTCACCCATCGCCGAACAGCTTTCCAGCCAGCTGAGCGTGCCGCTGCATTTCAGCCAAAACCAGCGCAAGCGGGTGACAAAAGCCGTTGCCCATGATATTGACAATGAGATAATGGACCTCGCCGGAGAATACGAAAAAGTCCGCGGTCACACGCGCCGTATCCGCCACGCGCTTAACGACTACAATATGCAGATGTTCATGCTGAAAGCCGATATGTATGAGGATATACGCCCGCTTCTGGACGATACCCAGAAAGAAAAACTGGACCATATGGTCTACGGCGGATATTTCAGCATGTACGACAATAACAACAGCGTTTACAAACCGAAACCAGTTCCTTCCGAACCGGTGCCGGTTGAAAACAAACAGGAAAATGTAGCGCCCCCTCAGCAGCCTTCAAAGTAAATATATTTGCGCGCAAAGAAAACGCCCGGGTATGTTAATACCCGGGCGTTTTGCTGTCTGGATAAATGTTCAGAAAATCGCGGATATCGGAACAAAACTCTTAAGAGAAACGAAACTGTTACGGAAAATAAGCGCTATGCCTATCACCACCAGCAGCATCCCCGCGCCCAAACAGCTGTAATGAATGAACTGTTTGTGCCGGGACAGGAAAGTCAGCGTTCTGGCGGACGCGAATCCGGCGATGATAAACGGCACCGCCAGCCCGGCTGAAAACACCGCCAGCAAAGCCATCCCGGCAAGCGATGTTTTCTGGGTGGCCGCCATAGCCAGAAAACCGGCCAGAATGGGCCCTATGCACGGGCTCCAGCCCGCCGCAAAAGCCATGCCCATAAAAAGCGCGCCCAGATAGCCCGGATGGAATTTGTTAAGGTGAACCCGCTTTTCATGCTGAAGAATACGCAGGTTGATAAGACCTGTCAGGTGTATACCCAGAATCACGAGCAGTATCCCCGAAATGACCGAGATGGCCGAACTGTTTTTAAATATGAACCGGCCCAGCCCGGACGCGGACGCGCCCAAAGCCGTGAACACTATGGTAAAACCCAGCGTGAAGAAGATGGAAGTTATCCCCGTGCGCCACATGGTTTTGCTGTGGTGCGCGCCGGATTTTATTTCCGAGAAGGACACCCCGCTCATAAGCGAAATATACCCTGGCAAAAGCGGCAGGATGCAGGGCGAAAAGAACGCCGCGAACCCGCCCAGAAAAGCCGAAAGAAATCTCATGTATGCCTCATTATTTTATCAATGCTCGTCGGTGGACGTGACGGTCACTATTTTCGCGCCGTCAAGCCTGGGCCAGCGGGCCTGCTCCACGTTTTCCATAACCGCGGGCCAGCGGCCCTGGCTTTTTAAAATCAGGTCACACACTTCGCGGACTGCGCCCTCTCCGCCGCGAGCCGCGGTCACATAATGCGCGGCTTTTTTCGTTTCGCCGGTGGCGTTTTTAACCGCGCAGGCCAGCCCGACACGGCGCATCAGCGGGATATCGGTCAGATCGTCGCCGATATAGCATACTTCGCCGGGCGCGATGCCTTCCCGTTTTAAAATATCCGCTAGCGGTTTAAGCTTGGAAACAAAGCCCATATAGGCGTATTTCATGCCGAGCATTCTGGCGCGCGCGCCGGTAGTGCCGGCGTTGCGGCCCGTTATCACGCCAGAAGGGATGCCGAAGATGCCGAGCAGGCGGATGCCGATGCCGTCAACCGCGTTAAACCCCTTTACCTCTTGCAGGGAACCGTCCGGCGCGGGCAGGAAATAGAGCCTGCCGTCGGTAAGCACGCCGTCCACGTCCATAAGGACAAGTTTTATTTTTTTAGCACGCTTCTTTATCCCGGTTGCCGGCATAACCTTAAACGCTCCTTTTTTTAAGCGCGTAAGCCATAAGCGCGATTATCGTTTTGGAATCTTTCAGCTTGCCGCTCTCGGCCATTTTCAGAGCCTTGGCGAAAGGAATGTGGTATACGTTTAAAAACTCGTCCGCGTCCGGTTTGGATTCGCCGGGCACAAGGCCGGTGGCCAGATAAATGTGCAGTTCTTCGTTTGAAAAAGCGCAGCAGGGCCAGAAAATCCTCAGCCGCTCGATTTTTTTGGCGGTGTAGCCGGTTTCCTCTTTCAGTTCGGCGCGGGCCCGCTTCAAATAATTGTCGTGCCCGCGATGCATCTTCCCGGCCGGAATCTCCAGCGTTGACTTCCCTACCGGATAGCGGTACTGCTCCACGAACACAATCTCGCCTTCGTCCGTAACTGGCAAAACCGCGACCGCGCCCGGATGGCCTATATACTCGCGGACCGCATGCTTTTTATTGTGCATTTCAATGGTGTCCGCGTAAAAGTCAATCGCGCCGCCTTTGTAAATCCGGTTTTTGCGAACCGGTTTCTCCACATACCGCTTTGGTTTGCGAGCCGCCATAAAATCTCCTTTATCAAAAACACCTTACGAGATAATTTTATGAAAATTTGAGCCGATTTCGTATAGTAATAGTATAGGCTATTTCGCGGACCCGCGCTTTGGAAGTTTTTTTCGCGCGCGAAAAAGGCCAAAGAGGCTCCTCATGGAATTCGTACACCTGCACAATCACTCCGAATATTCCCTTCTGGACGGCATGCTCAAAATTACCAGCGGCAAGGGGAAACCTTCCGAATTTCTCAAGACATCCGCGGCCCAGGGCGTGCGCGCCATGGCGCTGACCGACCACGGCAATATGTTCGGCGCGGTAGATTTCTATTTCGCCGCCAAAGACGTGGGCATTCTCCCCATAATCGGCTGCGAAATGTACGAGGCGCCGGAAAGCAGGCTGGAGAAAAACAAAGACGGCGTTTCCAACGCCCACATCACCATTCTCGCCAAAGACCACACGGGATATCAGAATATGATGTCCATGATGTCGGAAGCGTATATAAACGGTTTTTACAACCGCCCCCGCATAGACAAGGAGCTTTTGGCCAAGCACAGTTCCGGGATAATAATTTTATCCGGCTGCATGCAGTCCCAGGTGGCGCAGGCCTGCCTTAAAGGGAATATCGAGGAAGCGGTTAAACTCGCCGTCCAGTACCGCGACATTGTGGGGGAAGGCAATTTCTACCTGGAAATAATGGACCATGGCATTCCAGAAGAAAAAACCATTCTAGAAAAAACGCTGGAAGTGGCTAAACGCACTGGCATCCCGCTGGTCGCCACCAACGACTGCCACTACCATCATAAAGAGGACTGGCAGGCCCACGATATCCACCTGTGCATAGCCACCGGCTCCACGCTGGAAGACCCGAATCGCTTCCGTATGACGACTCATGAACTGTATTTCAAATCCGCCGACGAAATGAAACAGCTTTTTTCGTTCTGTCCTGAAGCCATAAAAAACACCGTCGAGATAGCGAACAAATGCCATGTGGAAATACCGTACGGCAAATCCATTCTGCCCGTTTTCCCACTGCCGTCCGACGCCGGCACGGCGGACCCATCCGAATATCTGCGGGGCAAATGCCTTGTCGGTCTTAAAGAAAAACTCGAAAGCGACATCCCTCAAAATTACATGGACCGGCTGGAATTCGAACTCGGCATTATCAAAAAAATGGGGTTCCCGGATTACTTTTTGATTGTGAGCGACTTTATAAACGAGTCGCGCAAAATGGGAATTCCCGTCGGACCGGGCCGCGGATCCGGCGCCGGTTCTCTGGTTTCCTATTCGCTTGATATCACGCGGGTAGATCCCATTATTAACGGCCTGCTGTTTGAGCGGTTCCTTAACCCGGACCGCATTTCCATGCCTGACCTGGACATAGACTTTTCAGACGAAGGCCGCACGCGCGTTATCGAATACGTGCGCTCGAAATACGGCGCGAACAACGTGGCTAACATCATCACCTTCGGAACCATTAAAGCCAAGCTGGCGATAAAAGACGTGGCGCGTGTCATGGGGCTCCCTCCGGCGGACGCGAACCGCCTGTCCAAACTCATTCCCAACGCGCTGGATGCCACCATAGCGAGCGCGCTTGAATCCGTGCCGGAACTTTCACAGGAATCAGCGCGCGACCCCAAAATCAAACAGCTGCTGGACTACGCCCAGAAAATCGAAGGCCTGAAACGCCATACCGGCGTGCACGCCGCGGGCGTGGTGGTAACCAGGGAAGAACTGCCGAAGTATGCGCCGCTCTCCGTGGGCGCGAAAAAAATAGTCACCACCCAGTACGAAGGCGTTATTTTGGAAAAGCTGGGCCTTCTTAAAATGGACTTTCTGGGCCTGCGCACGCTGACGGTTATTGACAAGGCCGTTGAAATGGTCAAGAAGCAGCATAATATCCCCTTAGACATCAGCAAAATCCGGCTCGACGACGCGAAAACCTATGACCTGCTTAAAGCGGGCGACACGCTGGG
>JBAYFS010000078.1:0-9681 GCA_041667045.1 Elusimicrobiaceae bacterium
AACGGGCGCATGCGCCGCCCTCTATGTTCTTAAAAAAGGGGACAGGTTATGGGTTTCGATACCGATTCAAAAAATCCTATGCAAATAGCTGCGGAAAAAGACGCCGCCCTAGACGCTCAGATAGCGCTTAAAAAGCAAAAAATAAAGGTATTTCGCGTAGTTATTGTGGCCACGGTTTTCATATACGCGCTTTTTATAATGATTCTACCGTTCGGAATAATACCCATGCAATGGGTAATCCCGCTTCTGGTGCTTTTTTCCATCGAACTTGTGTTCCTATGGATTTTTCTTAAAGTCTTAAACCGTAATGACGAAAAAAATTCCGGCGGTTTCACCGGCCGGCCTTAATTACTTGGACAGACGGAAGAAATACAGCACATTGTCCAGTTTATCCAGAGCGGCGTAATCCGTCACCGCGCCGCCGCCTTCGTTCCTGCCCGGCAGGACATCGCCTTCAGAATTCACCGAAGCCCGCGCCATGCTGAGCGCGCAGTAGCCCCAGTTTTCCGGATTGCCCCGGATGACGCTGCGCGGAACGGAAAAAGATATCGCACCGGTTTTATATGCCGCGGGATAGGCTTTCTGGAATTCTCCTTTTTGGGGAGTCGCCCGGTACAGACGGACTTCGCCGTTTGAGACCGACATGGCGAACTCCCACGCGTCTTCCGCCGAGGCACGCAGGCCGCGTTCCGGCAGCAGTTCCGTCAGGCCGGACCGGGCGCGGTGGTTCATATCCACATACAGGTCGAGCAAAACGTTTTTCTTCATTTCCGGAGAAAATTCCGGATTGCGAAATTCAAAGGTCAGGGTGCTGTCGTCCCAGGAAACATAGACCGAATCAATCCTGTAACTGTCCGCGGGGGAAGCCGTTTTGGTGCTGACAGCCGCCGCTTCCGGCACCTTATTTTCGTGCTTCTGATTTTCCATCATGATCCAGCCCTGTCCGCTTTTGATGGACGCGAACTGCGCGGCGCCGGCATCCTCTTTTTCTGGTTCGCCTTTATCCTCAGCCTCCTGGGAAAAAGGCTTGGTGAGCATGGGCGGAATGGGACGGAGAATTTTCCGATAAATGGCCTTAAGGCGTTTTTTAAACCGTTCTTCCGCCGCGGCGGCTTCGCGCGGAACAGAACTGCCCAAAGCCAGAAGTTCCGCCGAACCTTCGGCGGCGTAAAAATCATACATAAGCTTCCGGTCAGACCCGCTCTGCCGGGCCACGGAATTCTGCGAAATGCCCAAACTCTTTATCGCGGCGTCTATGTTGCGCAAAGCGTTTTGCTGGCGCTGCTTGCCAGCCCAGGGCGAATAGTCCCCGCTCCAAGGCGCGGGATAATCGGCAAGGTCCAGCGGCTGCACACGCGTTTGCCCGTCAAGCGCCTGGGAAACGGTAAGCCACTGGATATCGGATTCGGAAAACAGGCCCGCCAGATCGGTAATAAATTTTCTCGGATTGTCCGGCTCAGTCCAGGGCAGGGTTTCGTCTATCACGGCGAAAACAACGTCGTCGCCCGAAACGCCGCCCAGCAAAGCGCGGAACTCGTCTAAATTGCGGACCTGCTTGAAAGGCACAACAAGAGTCTCGTCGCTGTCTAAAACCGCGCCGTTGGCTCCGGCGGGCTCGCCGCTCGCAATCCAGCGCATGCTGCCTGCTTTGGCCAGCGAGATCATTTCAGGAACCGTTCCCCCCGCTTCGGGCACGAACCCGGCGGGCTCCAGCTTCAGCTTTTCGTCGAACATAGAACGAGCGTCGAAAATCCGCGAAGCCATTTCATCCAGCCGCGTTGACCACAGGTCGGAATCTTTTCCCTCCCACTTCACCTCCGGGCTTGCCGGAGCGAACAGAAGAGCCAGCAGGGGATCGCCGTAAATTCTAAGCGCGGACTCCGCCTGCCCGGCGTCGTTTAAAGACGAAATCAGCCCGCCCGCGTTTTCCGTCAGCATTTCCGGCGCCAGCGAAACAGTGACGCGAAACCCGGTTTTGCCTACCTCCTGCAAAGTATTAGCCCAGGATGAATTGTTCGCGGGAATCCATAGCAGCGCGACTTTCCCTGCCCACACCGGGCCGGAGAAAAAAATTGCGGAGGAACACAAAACAAAAAAGAGTTTTTTCATCTTACCTCCAGAACGGACACTTCCCTGTCCTTGGAAATTTCCTTCAGGGGATTGCGCGGGTCGGGAATAAGCCGCCCGTCTTCTTCAAAAAGATATAGGTATTTTCCCGGCGGAAGCGGAACCGAGAGCTGCCAGGACCCGTCGGGGTCTTTTTCCAGAGCAGCGAACTGCGGATTCCAGCGGTTGAAATCGGCTGACAGCCGCACCGACCCGGCCTTGGGCGCGCGCAGACGGAAATCTACAAGCTTTATTTCCGGCCTGGTTTTAGGTTTATACCGCGGCAGGTGGGACACCCTTTCCATGGCGCGTATTGAATCGGCCCTTAAAATCCCAGAACTCCACGAGCTGAGAAAACTGAAATAACTGTTAAACACGTCAGCGAGAAAAAATGAGGGCACCGACAGAAGCGTCAGGAATAAAACCGTTATCAGCAGATACACTATAGGCCTTCGTTCAATCATGTCAACTCCGGACTCTTTATTTCCCTTCCTGGTCGAGATGCGGACGCAGCCTGAATTTCGCGCCGAGACTCCGGGCCGTTTCCTCTATCTTCCGGCAATCGGCGTGGGTGTCCGCCACGGCGCTTACCGTGGTGTCAGGAATTTTGGCGGCGCACAGTTTTATGAACTCCAGCACGGAACGGAAGCCGTCCTTCTCGTATTTCTTGGCGGGCCGCACAAGTTTTTTCCACTTTTCCTCGCTGCAGGCGTTAAGGCTGACGTTCACCGCGTCAAAAACTTCCGCCAGTTCCGGCGTTATGTCCCGCCCGTTCACCAGATTGCCGAGCCCGATGGTATTAAGCCTCAGCCTGACGCCCAGCTCCTTGGCGGCACGCGCGATTTTCATCATGTCCAAAAAGCGGCAGGTGGATTCGCCATAGCCGCAGAAAACAGCCGACGCAAAAGGTTCCGCGCGGTATTGCTCACGCATCTGAGCGATAATACTGTCCGCCTCGGGTTTTTCATCCAGTTTAAGGTTAAAGCCCATAAACTGCATATTCCACTTGTTCTTTATGCAGAAAACGCAGGCGTTGGGACACTCGTTGGTGATATTGAAATAAAGCGCCCCGTTAAAACGGTATACGCTTACGGATGATTTGTCCATGTTTTTATTCTATCATTTATATTATGAAATTATTAATAGCGCCCAACGCTTACAAAGGCGCCATAAGCGCGGCTGAAACCGCGCGGCTTTTCGCGAAAATCGCGGGCAAAGATTTCGGCATGGAATCAGACCTCATGCCCGTAGCCGACGGCGGCGACGGGCTTATTGACGTGCTGGCCGGCAAATTTTTCGCCAGGACGGTGAAAACCCGCGTGTCCGACCCGCAGGGCCGCAGCATCATAGCTTCCTATGCCGCGTCCAGGGAACATGTCGCGATAATCGAAATGGCCCGCGCAAGCGGACTGGCCCTTTTAAAAAAGAAAAAACTCAATCCCATGACCGCATCCTCCCGCGGCACGGGCCAGCTTATCGCGCACGCGCTTGAGAAAGGGGCCAGACGAATCTATATCGGTTTGGGCGGCAGCGCGTCAAACGACGCCGGCGCGGGCATGGCGGGCGCGCTGGGCTTTAAATTTCTTAATTCGGCGGGCCATGAATTGGCCGAAGGCGCGGGAGCCCTTAACGGACTGGCGCGCATTGATTCCTCCAACGCGCATACGAAGCTTAAAACAGTGAAGATTTACGCGATATCGGATGTCCTCAACCCGCTCTTGGGCGCAAACGGATCGGCGCGCGTTTACGGACCGCAAAAAGGCGCGACTCCCGTTCAGGTCGGGGAATTAGAGCACGCGCTGGAGCGTTTCGCCAGAATTGCAAAAAAAGACACCGGCGTCAGCGTAGGCTCCGTGCCCGGCGCGGGCGCGGCGGGCGGACTCGCCGCCGGACTGCTGGCCTTCTGCGGCGCGGAAATCGTGCCCGGCGCGGAATTCGTTCTTGATTTGCTTGAAGCTGAAAGACGGATAAAAACCTGCGACCTTGTGATTACCGGCGAAGGCAGTTTCGATTATCAGACTTTTTTCGGCAAAGCGCCCTGCGCCATAGCCCGGCTTGCCGCTAAACATTCAAAACCCGTGCTGCTGATAGCAGGACGAAGAGAGAATCTGCCTCAGCGAACGCTTGCAAAACACGGAATAACCATGGCGGTAAGCGTTGTGGACGATTTGGGGATTGAGGAAAAACTGTCTATGGGAAAACCCGCGCTTTATCTGGGCCAAGCGTTCACGCGCGGCCTGACCGAGTATATAAAAAAGTACAAGTAAACCGGGATGTTTTAGAGGAATTTGAGGAAAAATTCCGAGAGGCGTTTTTTGTATTCGTCCCCGCCCACTTCCGCGCATTTCCCGTGCGCCGCGCCGGGCACTATCCAGAGTTCTTTCGGGTTTTTGGCGGTTTTGAACATGCCCTGGCTGTTTTTTAACGGCACCAGTTCATCATGGCTTCCCACCACCATGAACACCGGCCTCGGGCTTATTTTCGCTATGTGGTAGATCGGACTGAACGGCTCAGGATCAACGCCCAGCCGCAGTTTCACGAAGAAAAGACCTAGCGAAACCACCGGGAAATAAAAAGTTCTCATGTGCAGCCATGCGTAGCGCGCCACGACATTTCTGTAGGAATCAAAAGAAGATTCAGAAACAACGCACTTTATCTCCGTCCTGTGCGCCGCTTCGTAAATCGCCACGGCTCCGCCCATGGATAAGCCGTATACTCCTATATTGCGCGCCTCGCTTTCCTTGTTTTTCTTAAGGAATTCAAACGCGGCGTCAAAGTCGCGCAGTTCAAGATACTCGATGGTGGAAAGGTTGGCGCCGCCGCTTTCACCCGAATCGCGGAAATCGAAATACATCAGATTGAAGCCGTAATCGCGCAGGAAATGCGTTGTCGCCAGGACGTCGCTTTTGGTCTGGCCGCGCCCGTGCAGAACGATGATGGTTTTTTCCGACTCCTCCTGAGCGGGAATAAACCAGCCGCGCAGAATCAGTCCGTCCGCGGTGCGGAACATAATATTTTCGTGGATAAGACGGTACTGATCGGGAAAAGCGGTAAGCGGTTTCCTGCGGTTAGGCGGATTGATGAGCGCTTTGCTTTGGTAATAAGCGGCCCATACGATAATAAGAATTACGCAAGCCGATAGCGCCAGAATCAAAAACCATAAATCACTCATATAATCTTATATCATTTTAATCATTTTGCCTTCAATGACGGATACCGTGAAACAGCGGAAATCACGAAACGAAATTAAAATATTACTGAAAAAACGCGCCTGAGAATTACCTCAGGCGCGTTATCTTAGTCAGTTCCCTGGTGTCTTAGCTGGTTGTCATATCCTCGGGAACCTTCTTAGTATAGTGCGTGTGCAGCAGAGCGTGGCTCTTTTCACCGAGCGGCGCGCCCAGAAACTCCTTATACAGCTGCGCCACCTGCTCGTTTTTATGCGAAACACGAAGCTCGCCCTTGCGGTCAATCTGGTACAAAGCGTTCATACGCGCCTTGACCGCTTCCATATCCGTCGCCAAAGGCTGGCCGCCGCCGTTGATGCAGCCGCCGGGGCAGGTCATGATCTCGATGAAATGCAGGTCGGTTTTCCGGCCGGCGCGGATTTCCTCCAGCAGTTTCCTGGCGTTGCCGAGCCCGCTTGCTACGGCTATGCCGACAGTCAAGTCGCCCACCTTCACCTTGGCTTCCTTTATGCCGTCAAGCCCGCGCACGGGCGTAAGCTTGAGATTTTCCAGTTCGTTGCCGGTGACCAGGAAATAGGCGCTTCTGACCGCCGCTTCCATAACGCCGCCCGTAGCGCCGAACAGTTTTCCCGCCGTGCTTCTTTCGCCGAACGGAATGTCATTGTCGGACGGTTCAAGGCTGTTTAAATCAAGCCCGAAGGTTTTTATCAGTTTAGCCAGTTCGCGCGTGGTAAGGACATAATCGATGTCCGGTATGCTGTTGCGTCCCATTTCGGGGCGGCGCGCCTCGGCTTTCTTCGCCGTGCACGGCATGATGGAAACGCTGACGATATTCTTGGGGTCTATGTTGTTTTTCTGCGCGAAATAGGTCTTGATAACCGCGCCCAGCATCTGCTGGGGGCTCTTGCAGGTGGAAAGGTTATCCATCATATCGGGATAAAATTCCTCCACAAAGCGTATCCAGCCGGGAGAGCAGGAAGTCATCATCGGGAATTTTCCGCCGTGTTTTATCCGCTCCACCAGTTCGCTGCCCTCTTCCATAATGGTCAGGTCGGCGGAGAAAGAGGTGTCGAAAACCTTTTTAAAGCCCATTTTCCGCATGGCGGCTGTCATCTTGCCGCAGAAATCCTGGCCCGGAGCGACGCCGAACTCCTCGGCTATGGTTATGGAAACGGCCGGCGCGTGCTGGACGACGACATATTTGTTCGGGTCCGACAGCGCTTTTATAACGTCGTCAACAGAACTTTTCTCGCTCAGCGCACCGGTAGGGCACACTCTTATGCATTGGCCGCAGTTCACGCAGGCGCTGGCGCCAAGTCCGCAGTTAAACGCGCAGCCCACCACGCTTTTCGAGCCACGCAGGATGTAATCAATTGCCGACACGCTCTGCACGTTTTCGCACACCCTTATGCATTTGCCGCACAGAATGCACTTGCCCGGATCGCGCACGATGGCGTCGCTGGTTTCGTCCACGGTGCAGACTTTTTTGGTTTTTTCGAACCGGCGTTTGTTAACGCCGTATTCCTCGGCCAGTTTAGCCAGCTCGCAGTTGCCGTTGCGGGAGCAGTAAAGGCAATCGTCGCAGTGGCTGGCTAGCATTAACTCTATAATGGTTTTTCTGGCCTCGATTATGCGGGGCGAGTGGGTCTGGATTTTCATCCCCTCCGCCACAGGCTGGGAACAGCTGGGCACCAGCCCGCTGTTGCCTTCCACTTCCACGATGCACAGGCGGCACGCGCCGAACGGTTCCATGCCTTCCATATAACAAAGCGCCGGCACTTTGAAGCCTTCGCGCCGCAAGGCGGAAAGAATGGTTTCGCCCGCCTGAGCCTGGATTTGTTTGCCGTTTATCTCGATGTTGACCATGGTTTTCTCCCTCACTTCACTTCAACCGCGCCGAAGCGGCAGACTTTTTCGCAGTTTCCGCACGAAACGCACTTTTTAGCGTCAATCTCATGCGGTTTTTTAACTTCGCCCGTTATCGCGCCCACGGGACAATTGCGCGCGCACAGGGTGCAGCCCACGCATTTGGACTGGTTTATGGAATACGCCATCAGCGCTTTGCAGACTCCCGCCGGGCATTTGCGCTCGTTGATATGCGCTTCGTATTCGTGCCGGAACCAGTGCAGGGAACTCAGGATCGGATTGGGCGCGGTCTGACCCAGGCCGCACAGGCTCGCCGCCTTGACCACTTTCGACAGGGCTTCCAGTTTTTCCAGATAACCGTTCGGATTCGCCACTTTGCCGGACGTTATTTCCTCAAGCATACGCAGCATGTGGCTGGTGCCTTCACGGCACGGCGTGCATTTTCCGCAGCTCTCGCTCTGGATGAAATTCATGAAAAAGCGGGCGATATCCACCATGCAAGTCTTTTCGTCCATGACGACCAAACCGCCGGAGCCCATCATCGCGCCCACGGTTTTGAGGGACTCGTAATCAATCTCTATATCCATGTGCGATTTAGGTATGCAGCCGCCGGAGGGTCCGCCGATCTGCACGCCTTTGAAATCGTAATCGTTCTCGATGCCGCCGCCGATATCGTAAATAATCTCGCGGATTTTAACACCCATCGGCACTTCCACGAGGCCGGTGTACTTTATTTTTCCGGACAGCGCGAACACTTTCGTGCCTTTGCTGCCGCGCGTGCCTATTGAGGAGAACCATTCGTGCCCGCGCGATATTATCTCCGGCACGTTCGCCAAGGTTTCCACGTTGTTTATGATGGACGGCTTGCCGAACAGCCCTCTTACCGCCGGATACGGTGGACGGGGCCGGGGCATGCCGCGTTTGCCTTCGATGCTGTTCATCAGGGCGGTTTCTTCGCCGCACACAAAAGCGCCGGCGCCCATCTTTATAATAATCTCCAAATCAAAACCGCTGTCATAAATATTCTTGCCGAGCAGGCCCATAGAAGTGGCCTGCGCGATCGCGATTTTAAGGTTTTTTATTGCGAGCGGATATTCCGCGCGGATGTAAACGTAAGCCTTGGTGGCGTGTATGCCGTAAGCCGCTATGGCCATGCCTTCGATAAGGCGGTGAGGATCGCCCTCGATAACCGCGCGGTCCATGAACGCGCCCGGATCGCCCTCGTCGGCGTTACAAATCAAATATTTCTGCTCGGCGTTGGTGTTGCGGGCGAGTTTCCATTTCTTGCCGGTGGGGAAACCGCCGCCGCCGCGTCCGCGCAGTCCGCTTTTTTCAACGCTGTCGCAAACGTCTTCCGGCGTCATGGTGTGGATGGCTTTAAGCATGGCGGTGTAGCCGCCCCGCGCGATATACTCGTGAATGTCCACGGGATTGATAACGCCGCAGTTGACGAGCACGTGCTTGCTCTGCTTAACGAAAAAGGGATGTTCGTCTATATACGCGGCATCCCACTTTTCATGGGTTTCGCGGTACTGGCCCAGCAGCATGTCCTGCGGAATCTTGTCAGCGAACACGGCGTCAAAAAGCGCGGGCACCGTGTCGGCGGTGACTTTTTTAAAGGACACGCGGTTTTTGCCCGGCAGCCGGATATCAACGATAGGCTCCATGGCGCAAAACCCTACGCAGCCCACTTCAACTATTTCCGCGGCGACGTTCTTCTCGGCTAGATATTTCTTTATGGCGTCAAGAGTTATCCCCGCTCCGGCGGCAAGGCCGCAGGTGCCGGCGCCCAGGTAAATCACGGGCGTTTTGGGCAGCTTCTCCGTGAACACGGCGTCCGCGTTTTCCGCGCCGACGCGCTTGAGAAAAGAATCCCGGATCCCGGAAGGAAGCTTTGCAAGGTCATTTTTACAAATCTGTTCTATAGCGGAAGTCATTTTACACTCTCCCTCTTTTTATATTCAGCGATAAGCTTTTCCATCGCGGCAGGAGTCATTTTCGCGTGGAATTCGCCGTTAATGCTGATTACGGGCGCCAGTCCGCAGGCGCCTATGCAGGCAACAACTTCAATGCTGAACAAGCCGTCCGCGGAGGTGCTTCCCGCGCTTATGCCCAAAAGCTGTTCCAGTTTCTCCAGCACGCCCAGCGAGCCTTTAACGTGGCAGGCCGTTCCCCTGCACAGCACAATGTGGTATTTGCCGATCGGCGCGAAACGGAACTGGTTATAAAAAGTCGCCACGCCATAGATCTTGCTCACCGGAATTTGCAGGTACCGGGACGCCGCTATGATCGCCTCGCGGGACACATAGCCGAATTTTCCCTGAAATTCCTGAAGCAGCGGAATAAGCATGCTTCGCTCGCCCGCCGGATACTTTTCCATAGCGGCCTTTATTTCAGGATTGACTGCTGTTTCTTCTGGAACTGAAGTTTTCTCTATTGTATGCACGGAAGTTCCCCTATAATGTATTTGCAAAATATGCCGTTTTTTCAATAGCGGTAGTGATATCAATTTTCTCCAGAT
>JBAYFS010000079.1:0-9605 GCA_041667045.1 Elusimicrobiaceae bacterium
AGTTTTTCCAAACTTGCCATATCCGGACTGATAAGGTAGGGCTCGCCCACCGCTTTCATGGCTGAGGCTACGTCCTTAAGTCCGTTGCCGGTGATTACCGCCGCCACCGTGTCGGTTGGCTTTAGCAGTCCTTTTTCGCGCGCTTTTTTTATTCCGGCGTAAGCCGTCGCGCCAGCCGGTTCGGCGAACACGCCGGTCTCGCGCGCCAGTTCGGGAATGGCGGCGATTATCTCCGCGTCGCTCACTATAACGGGAAAGCCGCCCGTTTCCTTAAGCGCGCGCACCGCCGCCCGTCCGTCGCGCGGGAGGGAAACGGAAATGCTGTCCGCCACGGTTTCGCCGCTGACGGGCATAATTTTGCCGCCGCTTTCAAAAGCCAGCGCCACGGCGTTGCTGTGTTCGGCCTGAACACCGATAAGCTGGGGCAGCCTGTCGGTCAGACCCAGTTCTTTAAGTTCTTTGAAGCCTTTGTGCAGGCCGCTTATGATGTTTCCGTCGCCGACCGACACGAAAACCTTGTCCGGCACGGCCCAGCCCAGTTGTTCGCAGATTTCAAAGGCGCAGGTTTTTTTCCCTTCACGCGTGAACGGATTGTAGCCCGTGTTGCGGTTGTACCAGCCGTAGTGATTTGACGCTTTTATGCACAAATCGAAAGCGTCGTCATAAGTGCCTTTTACGGTGATAACTTCGGCTCCGAAAACCAGCAGCTGCGCTATTTTCGCCTTCGGCGCGGTTTGCGGGACGAAGATTATGGTGCGCACCGGCATGGTTGAGGTCATGCACGCCATGGAGGACGCCGCGTTGCCGGTTGACGCGCCGCATATCACTTTTTCGCCGCGCTCCAGCGCCACGGCGGAAACCACGAAGCTCGCCCGGTCCTTAAACGAGCAGGATGGGTTGCGCCCGTCGTCCTTTATATAAAGGTTCTTCACGCCGAACTTGCGGGCCGTTTTGTCCGCTTTGTAAAGCGGAGTCATGCCCACTTTTACGGGCGGGAAATGCGCACCGTCGCGCACCGGAAGGACGGGGGCGTATCTAAGCACCGAGTTCTCGCGGTTTTCCGCCAGCGTTTTGCGGTTTAACGTTTTGGCTATTGCGGTGTAATCGTAAATCACGTTTAAATTGCCGCCGCATTTTTCACAGACGTAGGCGCGGAAAGACTCATCATAAGCCTGGCCGCATTCCACGCATTCAAAACCTGAGTGTTTGCTCATAGCGTTAGGGAACTATCGTGGTGCCGGCTTTGCCTTTAAGGGTTTCTTCGAAAAGCTCGGTTTTGGAAATGTAAGCCACGCTGCCGCCGTTTCTCACGAACTCGATTGCGGCTTTGATTTTCGGTCCCATGGACCCGGCGGGGAAATTGCCCTTGTCGTAAAGGTCCTGCGCTTCGGCTACCGTAAGCTTGCGCAGATCCACCTGGTTGGGCTTTTGGTAGTTGAGTTTCGCGCCGTCTTCTCCGGTAAAAATGGTGAGGCTCACGTCCAGAGTCTGCCCGTTCTCTTTCGCGCGTTTAAGCAGCATGGTGCCCAGCAGGGCGGACGCCAGATCCTTGTCTATCACCGCTTCAACGCCCCGGTAAACCTTCGCGCCGGATTTGCCTTTGAACGTGATATCATAATTCGTTTTATATTCGCCGTTTTTGCCTTCCGTTTCAACCACGGGAATCCCGCCGCCGCCCACCGTGATGGGCACCATGCCGGCGTTAAGGAGCGCTTCCACGGCTTCAATTTCCACGATATCAATAGGGTCCGGCGAGGGGACCACTTTGCGCCAAACCTCTTCGCCTTTGTCGTTTTTCTTATAACATTTCACGTCCCAGCCGTTTTTCTCATGGCGTTCCATGGCCTCGGCTTTGGAATAGGCTGGGCCGACGTACTTTGTGGGGTCTTTAAAGCCCTTGTCGTCTTTGTTCACAACCACCTGCGTGACGATGCCAGCGGCTTTTTTGCTTATGCCGCGCACCGCCAGTTCGTTGTTAAGCTGGGCGAGCATGTAGGCCATCGCGCCCTGGGTGTCCGCACCGCAGATGTCGAGCGGAATAGGGTGGAGGATGTCGCGCGAATTTTCCGAGCGGAGCAGTATATTGCCCACCTGCGGGCCGTTGCCGTGCGTCAGCACGAACAGGTCCTGCGGGTGTTTTTCCAGAATGTCGGCTACCAGCTTGGTGGTGTCGGCGGTTTTCTGCCACTGCATGGGAATATCGGGAACGATTGATTTTCCTGTTTTGGGATCGGTAATGCCGGTCGGCGAAACTTCATTTCCGCCGAACGCGAAAATTCTTAATACTTTTTTCATGCTTTTTCTCCGTGAATATTTCCTTATCCAGCGCATACGCGCGGGAAACAAAGGTGATGTTAAGAATATAGCAAGTTTTAAGAAAGTAAAAAATATCCCAAGCTTTGCCCTTTAGGCCCATGCGGCGGGTAGGGCTCCTGTTGTATAATCTTGGCAGAGGCTGTAATTAAAAGGAGAAGCTATGGTAAAACATGTCATGTTCGTCGCGCTCGCATGGTTTGCGTTATCGCCCGTTGTTTGCGGCGCAGATGTTAAAAAGTCGGGAAACATCAATTTTGGAAAAGCCGCGGCAACGATAAATATGAAAAGCCTGCCATTTATCAAAGCACCGGATATTTTCCAAAAAACGGATGGCGCAACAAAAGAGATTCCCCGCGCTAACGGCAAAACCTCAAGGCATATGCCTGATTATGACAAAGCCATGGCGCGAAGCATAAAGGCGGCGCAGAAATATCTTCGCTATTCCTCCAATTTCAATAAAATTCCCGAGATAACAGCCACCGCCAATATGATTTATCACGCCAGGGTTGACTATCCAAAGGAAGGCAAGGATTTCCTGTTTTGCCGCGAAGGCGTGCTGGGCTATGTTTATATGGGTTCTTCCGTGATACAAGTTTGTGCCATAATGCTTGATTCCTTTGACGAAAAAGCCATTGCCCAAAACATTATTCACGAAGCCGCCCACGTCGCCGGTTACCGCAACGAATGTGTAGCTACGGCCGTGGAGATTATGGTCATGCGTGACGCTACCGGTTCCCTGGCTTACGAAAACGACTATATGGCAGATTGCGGGCTTCATTGATTAGGACTTTTTACAGTTAAAACGAATGCTCGCGACATGTTGTTAATTGCTTTAGCTTGGTGCAATTGTAAGTATAATCAGAGGATATTTATGGGGAAATACTTCGTGTTGAGCATTTTTGCAGGAATAGCTTTGATGCCTGTCGTATGCGGGGCGGAGAGTAAAAAAGCCGCAAAACATTTGCCGCAATTGCCGGTTATTGAAGCAAAGGATATTCTGAAAAAAAACGCGGCTCCAAAAGAAATACCGCGCAAAAACTTCAAGAAAACCCGGCATATGGCGAATTATGGAGCGGTGGTGCAGCGCTGCTGGAACGCCGCGGTATCTTATCTCCGGCAAGCTTCCGAATATACCGAAATAAGCAATACCGCCGATGCCGTGTATGATGCCCGCGTTAATTTTCCGCATGAAGGCTACGATTACAACAAATGCGGAGGGTCCACACTGGCGTATGCGTATCCCGGAGGAAATATTTATCTTTGCGCTGTCCTTCTTGACAACGGCGACCCTGACGCAATAATTCAGACTATAATTCACGAAGGCGCGCATGTCGCTGGTTATAGGAACGAGTGTACAGCGACAAAAATTGAGGTGGTGACGATGCGGACCGCAGGCGGTGGCCTTGCTTATCGCAACGATTACATGAATCCTTGCGGAATTCAGTGATGTAAGGACCGATTAAGGTATCGAATAGTTTCTTGGCTTAATGAAAAGCCCCGGACTTGCCAGGGGCTTTTCGTTTGTATTTACACTGTTATTGCCATAGTTAAAAATTGTAATATGAGACTATATGACCACTTTTTCACAACTTATCCGCTCGGCCGGAGTGGTGGGCGCGGGCGGCGCGGGCTTCCCAACCTATATTAAGGCGGGCGCCAAAGCGGGGCAGGTGCTGATGAACGCAGCCGAATGCGAGCCGCTGTTAGCTAAGGATATAGAGCTTTTAAACCACTTCCAGGACGAAATACTCGAAGGTTTTTCCGCGCTGGTGGACAATACCGGCGCGACGGAAGGCTTGATAGGCATAAAGCGCAAACATGCCGACACTGTCGCGAATTTAACGAAGGCCGTAAAAAAATATCCGAAAATCAAAGTGGCGCCTATGGGTGATTTCTATCCGGCGGGCGACGAATATTGTCTCGTTTATGAACTTACGGGCAGAGTGATTCCCGCTGGCGGGATTCCTTTGGATGTCGGTGTAGTGGTCTGCAATGTCGAAACGTGTTTGAACATTGCCCGCGCTGCAAAAACGCCCGTGACCCACACTTTTGTGACTGTAACAGGCGCGGTTAAAAAGCCCGCCACTTTCCACGTGCCGGTGGGCGCGCGGTTTTCCGATTTATTGCGGGCAGCGGGAGGCGTTACTGTTTCCGAGCCGGCCTATATAGACGGCGGACCCATGATGGGCCGTGTATTTTTTGACGCCGACGCGCCGATAGTTAAAACCACTTCCGGCCTTATAGTGCTGCCGAAAAGCCATCCTCTTATATATAAAAAAGCCGCCGGTTACGCCGCTTATTCCAGAATGGGCAAAAGCGCGTGCGACCAGTGTTCGTTCTGTACCATGCTGTGTCCGCGCAACTTGTTGGGTTACAATGTCGAGCCGCACAAGGTTATGCGGACGCTCCTGTTTTCTGACGCGGGAGGCCGGGCCGCGGCGAGCGAAAGCGCCCTGCTGTGCTGCGAGTGCTCGCTGTGCAGCCTGTATTCCTGCCCGGAAGGGCTGGATCCGCGCAATATGTGCGTGACCGCCAAGCAGGAATTGCGGGCTAAGGGGATAGGCGTTAAAAATTCCCCGGTGGTTAAGGGAAAATCTTTCGGGGTGCATCCTTTGCGGGAATACAGGAAAACTCCGGTTTCCAGCCTTGTGAAAAAACTGGGCCTGGCGGATTACAAAAAACATGCTCCGCTCACGGAACTGCCGTTTGAAATCAAAAACGCGCGCCTTATGCTGGCGCAGCATATCGGCGTGCCGGCCGCGCCTCTCGTCGCGGCGGGGGACCGTGTTCGCGCCGGGCAGAAGATCGCCGATGTCCCCGCGGATAAACTGGGCGTCGCGGTGCACGCGTCCATAAACGGGACTGTGACTAAAGTCACCGAACTTTATATTGAACTGCAGGCTTAGAGGATTATATGAACAATGCGATCGGCGGGGTGGAGCTTAACAGCATAGCGAAAGGTTTTGAAACAGCCGACATCATGCTAAAAACGGCGCGGGTTATTTTGGTTCTGTCGCGGACCATCTGTCCTGGAAAATACATCGTTTTGGTCGCGGGCGAGGTGGCCGACGTGAACGCCGCCGTTAACGCCGGCGTGGCGAAAGCCGCCCAGGCCGCGGTGGACAGTTTTATTATTCCGAACGTTCATCCGGACGTGTTTCCCGCGCTTTGCGGTTCTGTGGTCGCCGAGGAGCTGGAGGCTTTGGGCATTATCGAGGCTTTTTCCGTTTCTGCCCTTATCGAGGCCGCTGACGCGGCGGCGAAAACCGCGCCCGTCAAACTGCTGGAAGTGCGGCTTGCTATGGCGCTTGGCGGCAAGGCTTTTGTGACGATGACCGGCACTGTCGGCGCGGTTGAAAGCGCCGTTTCCGCCGGCGCGAAGGAAGCCGGTAAAAAAGGCCTGCTGGTGGAAAAAGTGGTTATCGCCCAGCCACGGCAGGAACTGCTCAAAGAGATGATGTGAACATGGAAAAAGCGGATTTCGAAAAAATGGCGCAGGAGCTCGACAAAATGAAAAGCGAGCTTCTTTCACTCACCGGAAGGCTTGAGGCGCTGGGCGGCCGCGCGGAAACCATAGTGAAGCAGAACAAACGCGGCATGGCTGTGCGGGACGGGGATTTTTCCGCCGATTTCGACGCGCTGTCCGGCGAAATGTGCGGGTTTTCTAAAAAAAGTTCTGCGTTCTGGCAGGAGGCGGGCACTCTTTTGCGCGGCCTGACCGGGGCGGGAATCGCGCCGGACAGCGGTCTTTCCGCCCGCAGTTTCGCCAACCGAGCCCGTGCCATGAACACCGCCATGGAAGAATTTTCGTCCGTTTTCAAATATGTCAAACGGCAGTGCGCGCCGTTAAACCGCCAGGAGATAAACTGGTGGCCGCTGGAAGTCTGCGTCGCGGACATAGAGAAAGCCAGCGGACGCATACTGTTCGTGAGTCGGGAAATTTCTAAACTTACGGATGAAGCAAAGCGCAGCCGGGACGAGGAAATTTAAGGAGAATGCAATGTTACACATCAGTGAAATAGCGTCAAAACTGGCGAGTTCGCCCACACTGGCGCTCGACGCGCAGGCTAAACAGCTCAAAGCGGCGGGCGAACCTGTAATTCATCTGGGCGGCGGCGAACCCGCCGGAGCCATGCCCGACGACGCGGCAAAAGCCGCGCTTGAAAAAATAAAGTCCGGCCTTGTCAAATATACCCCCGTAAGCGGCACCTGGGCGATGAAGAAAGCGGTTGTAACGCATACCGCGCGCGTTTACGGAAAAGAAATCACCGCCGACGGCGTGCTGGTTTGCGGCGGAGCGAAGCAGGCCATATATAATTTTCTTGTTTCCGTTTTAAATCCCGGTGACGAAGTGGTTTTTCCCGCGCCCTACTGGGTCAGCTATCCGGATATGGTGAAGCTTTGCGGAGGCACGCCGGTTGTCGTCAAGGCGCCGGACGGCGGTTTTGAGCCGAAAATTGAGGATATGTCGGCCGCTATCACGGGTAAAACCAGGGTGGTGATGCTTAACAGTCCCAATAATCCGTCCGGGACCGTGTATTCGAACGATTTTATAGGCGAACTGGTTTCCATTTGCGAGAACCGCGGTGTTTATCTCATGATGGACGATATCTACCGCGAACTCGCTTTCGGCGACAGTTCGCCCGTGTCCGCTTTCGCTTATTCCAGGGACAATTCGAATCTGGTTGTTATAAACGGCATTTCCAAAAGCTATGGCATGACGGGTTTTCGCATCGGCTGGGCGGTCGCCAATCCCGCGCTTATAAAAGTCATGGCGAAAGTGCAGGGGCAGACCACATCCTGTCCGTCGGACCTGTCGCAGGCGGCGGCGGTGGGCGCGATAGAGGGGAATCAGGAATTTATAACGAACCTCAACCATAGTCTCAAGCATAAGCGCGATGTTTTGATGGCGGAACTAAAACTCATAAACGGATTGAAAGTTAACGTTCCGCAGGGAACTTTTTACAGCCTGCCGGACTTCCGGTTTACGGGAAAAGGGTCGGAGGAACTGTCGAAATTCCTGCTGGAAAAAGCCAAAGTGGTCACCATTCCCGGAGTGCACAGCGGCGTTGAGGGCCATTTGCGGATAAGTTATTGCGGCCCGGAAAATGATATTATAGAGGGGGCGCGGCGGATACGCTGGGCGCTGGACCCTCAGTCGCCGGCGGAAATAGTCATCGGCGCCGAAAAGCATACGAGGACATGGTAATGACAACGGGACTAGAAAATTTAGGCATAGCCAATACCGGCAGGCAGTACTGGAATCTTTCCGTTCCTTCCTTGATAGAGGAAGCGGTTAAACGCGGGGAAGGTGTTTTGGCGGAAGGCGGGGCTTTTGCTGTTTTTACCGGCAAAACCACGGGCCGCAGCCCGAAATACCGGTTTTTCGTTGAAGAAGCCGGCACAAAAGACAAAATTTACTGGAATAAGGACAATACGCCGGTTTCCGAAGAAAAATTCGAACGGCTGTTCTCCCGTTTCCAGGCTTATCTTGAAAACCGCGATGTTTTTGTGCGCGACTGTTATGTGGGCGCCGATAAGGAAAGCCGTCTGTCCGTGCGCGTGGTTAACGAAGCCGCGTGGCATAATCTGTTTGTCCGCAACATGTTCATCAGGCCGGACGCGGAAGCCCTGAAAACTTTCAATCCGGATTTCACGGTCATCAGCCTGCCGAATTTCAAGGCGGATCCCCAGCGGGACGGCAGCGGCGGGGAAATAGCGATTTACGTCAGTTTTGAGCGGAAAATGGTGCTGGTCGCCGCCAGCGCGTACGGCGGGGAAATGAAAAAAGCCATTTTCACCGTTATGAATTACCTGCTCCCCCTTAAAGGCATAATGAGCATGCACTGCTCGGCCAATATCGGCAAAAAAGGCGATACGGCGCTGTTTTTCGGTTTGTCCGGCACGGGCAAAACCACGCTGTCAGCCGATCCCCAGCGCGGGCTTATAGGCGATGACGAGCACGGCTGGAGCGATAAGGGCGTTTTCAATTATGAAGGCGGCTGCTACGCCAAAATCATCAATCTCTCCAAGGAAGCGGAACCCCAGATTTACGCCTGTACCAAACGGTTCGGCACGATAATAGAGAACGCGGTCTATAACAAGGAAACCGGAGTGCTGGATCTGTTCGACGGTTCGGTTACCGAGAACACCCGCGCCTGTTATCCGCTGGAGTTCATTGACAACGCGGTTGAGGGCGCCGCGGGCGGGCATCCCGAAAACATCGTTATGCTGACCTGCGACGCATTCGGCGTCATGCCGCCCATAGCGCGGCTGTCGGTTGAGCAGGCGATGTATCACTTCATTTCCGGTTATACCGCCAAGGTGGCGGGCACGGAAGTGGGCCTTAAAGAGCCGCAGGCCACGTTCAGCGCGTGTTTCGGCGCGCCGTTCATGGTGCTGCACCCTTCTTTTTACGCCGAGCTTCTGAAAAAGAAAATGCTCAAGCACGGCGCGAAATGCTGGCTGGTCAACACCGGCTGGATCGGCGGGGCTTACGGGACGGGGAACCGGATCAGCATAAAGCACACCCGCGCCCTGCTCAACGCCGCGCTGGACGGAAAGCTTAATTCTGTGAAGTATGAGAAAGACAGCGTTTTCGGTTTCGATATTCCCACTTCCTGCGAAGGCGTGCCGCCCGAAATATTGCGTCCCGCCGGTTTCTGGAAGGATCAGGCCGAGTATTACCGGAAATACCGCGAACTCGCTTTTATGTTCGTGAAAAATTTCGAACGGTTCAAAAACGGCTGTTCGCGGGAGATCTGCGACGCCGGTCCCGTTTGCGAAAAAACTATTGCCGGTTGATTTTTTCCGGCATAGCGTTTAAAATATATAACATAGTCGGTTCGGAGGATACATGGCAAAAGCAAATGAGAAGTTCATGAAACCGCTTCAGCCCAGCGCTATTCTGGCGGCTGTTGTCGGTGACAAACCCCTTGCCCGCACGGAAGTGGTGAAGAAAATCTGGGTTTATATCAAGAAAAATAAACTCCAGGACGAGAAGAACAAAAGAATGATCAACAGCGACGAGAAGCTCAAAGTCCTGTTCGACGGCAAGAAACAAGTCAGCATGTTCGACATGAACAAGTATATTGCGAAGCATCTTAAATAAGCAGGGTGAGTTACGGATTTCCGTCCGGAAGGTAAAACTTCCGGACGGATTTTTTTTGTCGGAAATTAAAAAACCTCCGAAAAAATAGGAGGTTCTTTTAAAAGGAAAATGGTGCGCCCAACAGGAATCGAACCTGTATTTCCAGCTTCGCAGGCTGGCGATCTATCCCTTGAGCTAT